>JANNSC010000001.1:0-6327 GCA_031402135.1 Gemmatimonadales bacterium
CCGCCGACCAGGACCTTCAACTCCGGCGCCTTGAATCGCTCGAGGGGTCTCCCTTGCCGCCCGCCGTCGCAGCGCGGCAGTACGGCATGTTGCCGGGCGGGCGCTTCGACCTCCTGACGGTGCCGGACCGGACCCGGCTCAGCGCAATCACCGCGCAGGTGGCGGAACACGAGGCGTACTGGCAGCAGCGGCTGGAGCAACGAGTTCCGGTCGAGCTGCCCGGGGTCGACCGGGCGCTTGCCGCCGGTTCCGGGCCGAAGTTCGCATACCTCGACGCGGCGCTGCCCGATGGGATTCGCGGCGATGACATTCTCGCTCTTTTGCTCGGGTATCTGGCCCGGCTGGGAGACCGGGATCACTTCGACGTCGGATTCGCTGATCCGGGGCTCTCTGGATTGATCGAAGGCGCCGAGCCGTGGTTTGCCGGCCGGGTTCCGCTCATGGCCGCCGTTGACCTGGCGCGAGGGTTCGAGAGCCTTCAGGAGGCAACCACCGTTGCCCTGCGCGAAACTCGACGGCGGCGTACCTACGCCACCGACCTGATTGCCCGGGTACCAGCGCTCCGCGCAATGGCCCGAAGCGGCGATCCTCGGCTGAGCCCGGTGAACATCGTGATGGTCGAGCAGTTGGACCAGGCGGAAGCGGGGGCGGGAAGTGAGCTCACCATTGCAGTGGCTGTCGGCGGGTGCGCTTCCCGGTGGTTCTACGATTCGCGGATGTTGCGGAGTACCGTTGTTCAAGAATTCCAGGCACAGTTCCTGGAGTTTGCCCACGCTGCGTGGGAAACACCAGGTCGGCCGCTGGCGCTTCTTCCGCTGTTGGGGGCGGTGGAGCGGAACAAGTTGCTGGTCGAGTGGAACGCCACCGGATTCCCTTGCCGGGCCGACGCCTGTGTCCATCGGCTCATCGAGGAGCAGGCGGCAAGGACTCCCGACGCGACGGCGGTGATTTTCGGCGAGGACTCGCTCACCTACCACGAACTCGACCGAAGGGCCAATCAGTTGGCTCGTCGACTCGCGTCGCTCGGTGTCGGTCCCGACGTGCTGGTTGGGCTCTTCGCAGAACGATCGGTGGAAATGGTGGTGGGCCTGCTGGCCATTCAAAAGGCCGGCGGTGCCTATGTTCCCCTCGATCCCACCTATCCGAAAGACCGGCTGTCGTGGATGGTCGAGGATGCCCGGATTCCCGTGCTGCTCACCCAGTCCCAGTTGCGCGACGACCTGCCGAGGCACCGGGCCACCGTGATCTGCATGGACACCGACTGGCCAGGGATCGCCCGGGAATCGGGCGAATCGTTCGACGGTGGAGCGCTGCCGGAAAACCTGGCGTATGTGATGTACACGTCGGGATCGACCGGAAAGCCCAAGGGCGTGATGGTCGAGCACCGGAACGTGGTCAATTTCTTCGCGGGGATGGACCGCTCTATTGGAAGCGATCCCCCGGGCACCTGGCTCGCGGTCACCAGCCTGAGCTTCGATATTTCGGTGCTGGAGCTCTGTTGGACCCTGACCCGCGGATATCGCGTCGTCATCGCCCCGGACCTCGATCGCGCGGCGGCCGCCGCACCACGGGGCCGGTACGCCGACCGGCCGATCGATTTCAGCCTGTTCTACTTTTCCAGTGATGAGTCCGAAGGCGTCACCGACAAGTACCGGCTGCTACTCGAGGGTGCGAAGTTCGGTGACCACCATGGCTTTGCCGCCGTGTGGACGCCGGAGCGTCATTTCCACGCCTTCGGCGGGCTCTACCCCAATCCGGCGGTCACTGGCGCGGCCATCGCCACCATCACCGAACGGATCAAGATCCGGGCAGGGAGTGTGGTGCTTCCGCTGCATCACCCGATTCGCGTGGCGGAAGAGTGGTCGCTGGTGGACAACCTCTCCCGTGGCCGAGTCGGGGTATCGTTTGCGGCAGGGTGGCAGCCAAACGACTTTCTGCTTCGTCCGGAAAACTTCAAGCAGAACAAGCAGGTGATGCTGGAGGGCATTGAGACGGTGCGCCGGTTGTGGCGGGGCGAGGCGATGAGCTTCCCGGGCGCTACTGGGGAGCCGGTCGAGATTCGCATCCTCCCCAGGCCAATTCAGCCTGAGCTTCCGTTCTGGCTTACCTCTGCCGGCAATCCCGAGACCTTCGCTGCCGCGGGCCGCATCGGCGCGTTTGTGTTGACGCACCTGCTGGGACAAAGCGTCGATGAGTTGATCGAAAAGCTTGCCGCATACCGCAAGGCGTGGAAGGATGCCGGTCACGCCGGCAACGGATACGTCACGCTCATGCTCCATGCCTTCGTCGGGTCCGACCCCGAAGAAGTTCGCGAGAAGGTGCGACAGCCGCTGATCGAGTATCTGCGGAGTTCGGTGAGTCTGATCAAGCAGTACGCCTGGTCGTTCCCGGCGTTCAAGAAACCCCAGGGCAAGGATGCGACCGACAGCGTCGATCTGGGGAGCCTCACTGACGAGGAAATGAACGCGTTGCTGGAGCACTCCTTCGGCCGGTACTACGAAACCAGTGGCCTGTTCGGGACACCGGAGAGCTGTCTCACCATGGTCGATCGGCTGAAGGAGATCGGGATTGATGAAATTGCCTGCCTGATCGACTTCGGGGTGGATTCAGCCTCGGTGCTCGAGCATCTCGACGACTTGAACCAACTCCGCAAGCTGGCGACCCCGCGGCGTGGCGCTACCAATGAGGCCTCGCTCGGGACGTTGCTGACGCGGCACGGAGTGACCCACTTGCAGTGCACCCCCTCGATGGCGCGTATGCTATTGGCCGACGAGTCCGCCCGTTCTGCCCTGCGCGGGCTCTGCCGCGTCATGATCGGCGGAGAAGCGTTCCCCACCGCCCTCGCGAAGGAACTGACCGCTCTGGTGGCGGGGGAGGTCATGAACATGTATGGCCCGACCGAAACCACGATCTGGTCCTCAGTCCATCCGGTGACGGCCGTGGAGGGTGTGGTCCCCCTGGGCCCACCGCTGGCCAATCAAGAGATCTACATTCTGGATAGCCGGCAGCAACCGGTCCCGGTCGGCGTACCCGGCGAGATTGTGATCGGTGGTGCCGGCGTGGTGCGCGGTTATCTCCACCGCCCCGATCTGACCGCGGAACGGTTTATTCCCCATCCGTTCCGAGGCTCGGGCGGAGGAAGGGTGTATCGAACCGGCGACCTGGCCCGATACCGCGATGACGGCACCATCGAATTCCTGGGACGGCTCGATCACCAGGTCAAGGTGCGGGGCTTCCGGATCGAACTCGGAGAAATCGAATCGGTGTTGCTGGGGATTCCCGAGGTCCGGGAGGCGGTGGTAGCGGCCCGGCAGGATCTCCCCAATGATCTTCGCCTCGTGGCGTATGTCGTCCCGGTGCGGCGCGATGCGGTGAAGACCGCTGCCTTGCGGGAACAGCTGCGGGAGCGGCTCCCTGAGTACATGATGCCGGGGCACTTCGTCCTGATGGAGGCGCTGCCGCTCACCCCGAACGGAAAGCTGGATCGCCGTGCGCTGCCGGCACCCGAAGTCGCGAGAGCGGCCGCGAGCGAGGTCCCTTTCGAGCCACCCGCCGGCAATCTCGAGGAGACGATCGCCACGATCTGGCAGGAAGTCCTCAACCTTCCGAAGGTCGGAACCCGGGACAATTTCTTCGATCTCGGCGGGCACTCACTGCTCGCCGTGCAGGCCCATCGTCGCCTCCGTGACGCTCTGCAGCGAGACCTTTCCATTACCGACCTCTTCCGTTTCCCCACGATCCAGAGTTTGAGCGCTTACCTCGGCGAGGGCAGCGATGGAGCCGCCGCCCAGCAGGGGATAAGCCGCGCGGAAGGGCGCCGCGCCGCAATGCAGCAGCGACGCCAGCCGCGCCAGCGGGAATGAAGCCGATGCACCGGATGGTAACGTCTCGATGAGTGACTCGACGGCAAGCGCCGGATTCGAATCCGACATCGCGGTGATCGGGATGGCCGGGCGCTTTCCCGGTGCCCGCTCGATTTCGGAATTCTGGGAGAATCTGCGGAACGGCGTGGAATCATTGACCACCTTCACCGACAAAGAACTCCTTGCAGCCGGGGTCAATCCGGCAGATCTGGTCGATCCGAATTACGTCAAATCCGGCGGCGTCCTCCCCGAGATGGAACTGTTCGATGCGGGCTTCTTCGGGTTTAACCCGCTGGATGCGTCGATCATGGACCCCCAACACCGCCACTTCCTCGAGTGCGCCTGGGAGGCACTGGAGGATGCGGGGCACCCCCCGGACCGATTTCCCGGATCGATTGGGGTCTTCGGCGGGTCGGGCCACAACGCCTACATGCCCTACAATCTGCTCAGCAATCCCAAGCTGATGGAATCGGTCGGTTTTTTTCTGGTGCGGCACACCGGCAACGACAAGGATTTTCTCACCACCCGCGTGTCCTACCTGCTCAACCTCAAGGGACCCAGCGTCAACGTACAGACCGCCTGCTCCACGTCGCTCGTTGCCATGCATTTCGGTTGCCAAAGTCTTCTGAGCCGCGAGTGTGATATGGTGTTGGCCGGCGGCGTCACCATCGAATTGCCCCACCGCCACGGGTATCTCTACCGCGAGGGTGAAATCCTTGCGCCCGACGGGCACTGCCGGGCCTTCGATGCTGGCTCCCAGGGCACTGTGTTCGGAAGTGGAGTCGGTATCGTGGTGTTGCGTCGCCTTGCCGACGCACTTGCTGATGGCGATCACATTCACGCTGTGATCAAGGGGTCGGCGGTCAACAATGACGGTGCGGGAAAGGTCGGGTATCTCGCTCCGAGCGTGGACGGTCAGGCCCAGTCGATCGCCGAGGCCTTGGGCATTTCGGGTATCTCACCCGAGACGATCAGCTATATCGAGGCCCACGGGACCGGAACTCCAGTGGGAGATCCGATCGAAATCGCGGCCCTGACCCAGGCTTTTCGGCAGGGAACCGATCAGACCGAGTTTTGCGGAATCGGATCGGTCAAATCCAACATCGGGCACCTGGATACTGCGGCGGGTGTGGCCAGCTTCATCAAGGTTGCGCTCGCGATGCAGCACCGGGAGATCCCGGCCTCGCTCCACTATCGGGCGCCGAATCCGGCCTGCGAATTCGAGCGCAGTCCCTTTCGGGTGGTCTCCTCGCTGACGCCTTGGAATCCGGTCGGCTTCCCCAGGCGAGCCGGCATCAGCTCCCTCGGTGTGGGCGGCACCAACGCGCACATCATCCTCGAGGAGGCGCCGACCGTCTCGCCCGCCGGTCCCTCCCGCCCCTGGCAGCTGCTGACCCTCTCTGCCAAGACCTCCAGCGCCCTCGATGCAGGGACGGCGGCCCTCGCCGAGCACTTGGATTACCATCCCGATCAAGACTTCGCTGATGTCGGCTGGACGCTTCAAGTGGGTCGCCAGGCAATGAAGCATCGGCGGATCGTAGTCGCGGCTGACCGCGCCAATGCCGTGGCGCTGCTGCGCTCCGGAAACACCCAACGGGTGGTGACCCACGCCGGTGATGGGGAAAACCATGCGGTAACGTTCATGTTTGCTGGGGGCGGGGCCCAGTATCCCAACATGGCCGGAGATCTGTACCAGCATGAATCAGTGTTTCGAGAGGCGGTGGATGTCTGTTTCTCGATTCTGAAGCAACGACTATCGCTCGATCTCAAGGGAATCCTGTTCCCCGCCGCCGGCCAGGAAAAGGCGGCGGCAGCTCAACTGGAGCGGCCCTCCCTCGCCCTGCCGGCACTCTTCACAGTTCAATACGCCCAGGCCAGGCTCTGGATGTCGTGGGGAGTGTCGCCCGCCGCCATGATTGGGCACAGCATGGGGGAGTACACCGCCGCACACCTCGCCGGGGTCTTCAGCCTCGAGGATGGGTTGGCGCTGGTGGAATTGCGCGGCCGGTTGTTCGAGCGGTTGCCTGAGGGAGCGATGCTGAGCGTGGCGCTTCCAGCAGAGGAATTGAAGGCGATCATGGGCCCGGAGTTGTCCATTGCGGCAATCAACGGCCCCCGACTCGCCGTGGCCTCCGGGCCGGTGCAAGCCATTGAGGCGCTCGCCGCTGCACTCGAAGCCCGGGAAATTGATGCGGTCCGGGTCCGAATTTCCGTCGCGGCTCACTCCGCGATGCTGGAGCCGATCCTTCAGGATTTTGGCGACTTTTGCCGCCGGATCCCCATGGCCGCGCCCAGCATCCCGTTGGTGTCGAATCTGTCGGGAACCTGGATTACGCCCGCCGAGGCGACCGACCCCGGCTACTGGGTTCGGCACCTGCGAAGCACGGTGCGTTTTGCCGACGGACTGCAGGAATTGTTGAAGGACGAGACCCGCATGCTTCTCGAAGTCGGTCCCGGTCGGACG
>JANNSC010000002.1:0-5718 GCA_031402135.1 Gemmatimonadales bacterium
CACAACCGCCAAGCCAGCCACAACCGCGTTCGTCTTCATCTCCTGCAAGCCTCCCCACCATAGGTTGAAATCGTGAACTCCCCTTCGAAGGCTCCAGCGAAATCCCCACCGCATGGCCTTGTGAATTAGTTCACAAATATAACGTTCGGGTGGCTTCAATGCCACAGCCATCGCGGATAGTGAATCGACCCCAACTGGCGTTGTCATGGGCTTGGAGTTGTGAAAGGGGATAGATATATTCGTCATTGACAAAATAGTTTGAGAACCGTTCTCAACCAACCAAGCGGTGATCACCTGTGCTCTTCCTCTCGCTCTTCGCAGTCCTGGCCTCGTCCCAAACTCCTGCCGCATCGAGGGACACCGTCCGAACCCCGGCGGCGCTTCCGGAAATCGAAGTGATTGGACGCCCCGACCGGCTGGCGCGCATTCCCGGAGCCGGCATCGTGCTCCATCAAAGGCTGCTCGCGGGAAGCCGGGTCTTCACGACCGCAGAGGCGCTCCGGAAAGCGCCCGGGATCCACGTGCGGGACGAGGAAGGGCTGGGACTTCGGCCCAACATCGGCATCCGGGGCCTCTCCCCGTCTCGCTCGACCACGGTGATGCTGCTCGAAGACGGCATCCCGTTCACCCTCGCGCCGTACGGTGATAACGGGGCATACTATCACCCGCCGATCGAGCGCTTCGATCGAATCGAAATTCTCAAAGGCTCGGGCCAGATTCTCTTCGGTCCTCGTACGATCGGCGGCGTGATCAACTATATCACGCCCGCTGTGCCGGAGCGGACCTCGGGCGAGGTCGCGCTGACCGGGGGCAGTCGCGGCTACCTGAACTCGCGGGCGCGGTTCGGGGGAAGCTGGGGCGGTGCCGGGATGCTGGTAGACCTGTCCCGCCGCCACGGGGAGGGCGCCCGTGAAAACGTCGGATCCACGCTCCACGACGCGACCCTCAAGACCGTGCTTCCGCTGGGCGGCGACCAGTCTGTGGTATTCAAGGCCAACTATTACACCGAGCGTTCCCAAGTCACCTACTCCGGCCTGACCGAGGAAGAATGGGCCCGGGCGCCCCGATCGAATCCCTTCCGCAACGACTCCCTCTTGCTCGACCGGGTGGCCGCATCGGCAACGCATCGAATCGAGCTCGGCCATGGAACGACGCTGACGAGCGCCGCCTACGGATACCGGATCAGCCGGGACTGGTGGCGCCAGTCCAGCAACTCCGCGGAACGTCCAAATGACGCTTCGGATGCCGCCTGCGGCGGGCTGGCCGACCTCTCCACCACCTGCGGCAATCAGGGAAGGCTTCGGGACTACGGCGTGTCCGGTCTCGAAACCCGGATCCGGCTGGACCGCACCACGCTCGGTGTGACCCACCAACTCGACGCCGGCGTCAGGCTGCACCGCGAGAACCAAGACCGACTCCAGGTGAACGGCGCCTTCCCAACAGCGCGCACTCCCGGGCCCGCCGGCGATACCAATTCGGGGATCGTAGAGGACAATCTTCGTCGCAACTCCGCATACGCTGCGTTCGTGCAGGAACGCCTGCTCCTGGGATCATGGACGATCACTCCCGGACTCAGGCTCGAGCACGTGCGATACCAGCGGGTCAACCGGCGTCCGGTAGCGGGACATCCCGGTGGCGTTCGGGGCCGCAGCGCACTCACCCAGGTCGTGCCCGGCATCGGCATAACCCTGGCGGCCTCGGGTCTCACCACGTTCTTTGCCGGACTGCACCGTGGATTCTCCCCGCCCCGCACCGAGGATCTAATTGACAACACCACCGGTGGCGTGGTCGAGCTAGGGTCCGAACTGAGCTGGAATTCCGAGCTCGGAGTCCGCACCCAGCCCGCAGCCGGCCTGTCGCTCGAGGCCACCGCGTTCCGGATGGCGTTCGAAAACCAGATCATCCCCGCCAGCGTCGCAGGCGGTAGCGGCGCCACGCTCACCAGCGCCGGGCGCACGCTCCATCGCGGCCTTGAATTTTCCGGCCGGGCCAGTGCCGCGGGGCTCCTGGGCTGGGGGCACGATCTGTCGTTGCAGATGACGTGGACCTGGCTTCCGGTCGCCCGATTCGAAGGGGAGCGCTTCGTCTTCGTCGGCCGGAGCGGGAGCGACGTGGTGGGAAGGATATACGGCGACCAGAATGGCGCCGCCACGAGGGAGCGAATCTCGGTCAGCGGCAAGCGGCTCCCTTACGCGCCGCGCCACCTGCTCACCGCCAGCGCGGGGTGGACCTCGCCGTACGGGTTTGACCTCTCGGTGGAGGCGGTGCATGTCGGCGCCCAGTACGGCGATGCGCTCAACACCTCGGTGCTAGTGCCCGATGGGC
Organism: Gemmatimonadales bacterium; assembly: GCA_031402135.1. Lineage (GTDB taxonomy): Bacteria > Gemmatimonadota > Gemmatimonadetes > Gemmatimonadales > GWC2-71-9 > JABFSM01. The sequence continues at coordinate 2,326 of JANNSC010000002.1, forward strand.
AGCAGGGCCCCATTCCGGCCGCAACAGTCTGGAATGTGGCGGCGAACTACTCGGTGGGGAGGACCACCCGCATCTTCGCGACGGTGAAGAACGCCACCGACCGCCTGTTCATCGTGGACCGGACTCGCGGCCTCCTCCCCGGCATTCCGCGCATGATGCAGGCTGGGGTGACCCAGACCTTCTGACGGCACGGTGTTCGAACGGCCCATCGCCCCATCCCCCGGGTATCTTTGCGGGATGCCAGCTTCGAAGCGCCCGGCCGCACCACCCTGCCGCTCGATGGGCGCCCACTGCCGTACCCTGAACGTGGTTCTCCGGGTCACCACACTCGACGACGGCCCTCTGAGCGGTGACCACGAAGCCACTTGGCTCATCGGCCACACCGAAAACATCACTTTTCTCTCCGACCTGTGGGAGGACGATGAGGATCTCTACGTCGAGGCAGCCCTCCACGTTCCCTGCCGGTTCCTCTCCACCGATCCATCGGGAGCGCCTTCGTGCCTGGCCCACGGATTCAAGGGATCCAACGCCCGTATCAGCCGGCCTGCTCCGGCGCCGCGCCGGCTGGGGATCGATCGATTCCAGGTGGTGGAGAACGCCAGGTTTGCATCGCGGGTCCTCCACCCGATGCCGCGCCTGCCCCGGGAGCTGCCGGTCCACGCCGGGACCAACCCGTGCATCGGGGCGCCCTGCCGCACCGCCGACCACCGCCGGGGGGCCGCCTGCTGCCGTGACCTGCAGATTGAAATGATGTGTACCACAAGGGAAAAGAAGCTCGAAGCGCTGATTCGCTCCCGCCAGCCTCCCTACCTTTGCAAGATCGCTCGGGAGAGCAAATTTTCGCTCAGCGCTGAAGTGATTTCCGGGTGCGGTTTCCTCCTGGAAGACAAGATCCACTGCGCCCTCCACGGCCGCCAGCGGAGTGATGGTCGCCCGGCCAAACCGGTGCTCTGCAGTGAGTGGCCCGATGGCGCCGAGCTCCGGCATCCGGGGTGTGTTTTCGGGTTCAATCCGGTGGAGTAACGCCGGCGGGAGTCCAGAATTGCTGCTTCTCAATCGACGAATAACAAGCTAATTCCTTGTAATACAACAGGTTACCGTACAGCCTCATCCCTCCCTGTGCAACAATCCCCCGACCTGACGTCGTAGTACATTGGGGAAGGTGGGTTATAGCGAGGAGAATTCCGGGAACAATGGAAGATCTCGAACGGCTCTACAAGACGCACTACCCAGCCGTCGTCCGGTTCCTTTTTCGGAAAATTTGGGACGCCGACCGCGCCGAGGACCTGGCCCAGGAGGTTTTCATCCGGGCCATGGCACACCAGCCCGAGAAACCCCGGGCCTGGATTTTTGCGGTCGCCGCCAATCTGGCCCGAGACGAAGCCCGGTCGGCCATCCGCCGTCGCAAGCACTTGGTGCTCCTTAAGGACGATCCGGTTCCGCTTTCGACACCCGACATGTCCGCCGAGGAGACGGTGGAAAAGGACGAGCGCTGGGCCAAGGTCACCAATGCCTTGGCGGCGCTTAGCGAACGGGATCGCGATGTCCTGCTCCTGTGGGACGGCGGTTTGAGCTACCCGGAGATCGCTGCCCAGACCGGACTCGCGGTCGGAGCGGTCGGTACAACGCTTGCAAGAGCCCGCAAGAGACTCATCGAGGCCCATGACCGAATGGACTATCAGGCAGATGCGGCACGTTCCTGAAGACGAACTCCACGCCTATCTCGACCAGGCACTAAGCCGGTCGCAATGCGCGGAGATCGAGACCCACATGGCCGACTGTGGCCGCTGCCGCGACCTGCGGGACGGCACCGCCGCCCTGCGCGACCGGACGACTGCCCTTCTCGGTCAGCTCTCCCCCCGCGCGCTCATCGTCGCGCCGCCGTACGAAATGTTGATCCAGCGCAAAGGACTGATTCCCATTCCCCCCGATTGGCGGCGAAGAGTTCGTCGCGCCGGGCTCTGGGCCGCCGGTTTCGTGGCGGCGGTTGGGGCCGGGTGGGTGGGCCGCAGTCTGCTGGAACCTCGGCAATTCGCCCCCGCCCCCCTCGCACTGCAGACTCCGGAGCAATCCGGTCCCGCGGCCCCGATCAGCGATGGGCTGGCGCCCAATGCCGCCACCGATTTCCAGCCGGCCGCCACGCCGATTCCGATCAGTGAGCGAGCCCCGAGGTACCTGGCACCCCGGTCCAACCGGTTGGCTGATGCTGTGGTTCCCCCGCCGAGCCTGCAAATAGTCTCGGTGGGCCTGAGCAGCCGGGGCTCCGCCGTGAGCGAGCCAGCGCCGCTGATCCGGTCCGAGGACAGGAGCCCGTTCAGCCGGATCTGGCGGCGGGTCGAGTGGGAAGATGCGCTCCAGATTGCCGGCAGCGCGATGCCGTTCATCGAGGGGATGCCGGTCATCGGCGTTCTGCTTCAGCCCGGCGCTCCCGATGAGCGGCCCACCGTCATTGTGGCGCAACAGGACGCCTCTGGCGAAGTCATCCAGAGCATCGAGGGACCCCAGGACAAGGTGAACGAGCTGCTGGCCCGGCAGAACACCCCCGATGTCAATCGCAGCGCACTGACTCGGACCCCACCCGATTACGTGGAGGTCGGTGGTGGAGTTCGGCGCACCCTGCGAATGCTCACCGTGACCGGCCGCCTCTCGGTCGATTCACTCAACGCCCTGCTTCGAGTCGTCACGATTCGCTGACGCACCGCATCCCGAAGCCCAACGCGCCCTCCGGTCTCGAGACCGGAGGGCGCGTTGAGTTTGGGTGACTTTGGTGGTCTAGCGCCCCTGGGACCGGCGGTCCAGCTCGGTCGGTGAGGCAAAATCAGCCGGCCGTTCGTCGTGAAAGAATTCCTCCCCATGCCCATGTTTCCGCTCTTCCATCAGGGTGATGACGGCCAGGCGGGGGGAGATCATCGGGAAGGTCCTGGCGAAGATGCCATAGGCCAGGAGGAAGCAGCCCAGGAAGCCAAGCAGTGGCCCGATCTCGGGGCGCCCGAACAGCGGCCCGGCCTCGGGGGTGACCGACGGCGTAACCAGGAGGTAGCGCTCCAACCAGAGCGAGCCCAGACTCACCGAGGCGAACAGGCCGAGGATCAACGGCGACTTCTTGGCGCCAACGAACAGGAGGCCCCAGAACGGGATCAGGAACATCCCGAGGAACACCGCACGTCCCACCGGGAGCCAGGGGCCCCAGAGCCGCGCGAACACGAATCCGGTTTCCTCGGGCAGGTTTCCGTACCAGATCACCAGAAACTGGGCCCACATCAGGTACGCCCAGAACACCGTAAAGCCGAAACAGAGCTTGCCCAGATCATGCCGCTGCTTGGCGCTCACCAGATCCGTGATACCGAGTTGCTTGCGCCCGTACAGCATCAAGAGCACCAGCAGCGTATGGGC
>JANNSC010000003.1:0-2522 GCA_031402135.1 Gemmatimonadales bacterium
CTCTCAGGCTTAGTCCTCGATCGGAGGGCCGAAAGCGCCGGCTTGGCTGCGGCACTGATGACCCTTCTGCTCGTGGTCTTTTCGAGTTTGGCAATTGTTCAGTTTGAGACCGGGCCGGAAGCCAACATCAAGACAGCCGGAGATGCGCTCTGGTGGGCGCTTTCGACCATTACGACTGTGGGCTACGGGGACCGCTACCCCCTCACCGCAGAGGGCCGGCTGGTGGCGGCAGTCCTGATGTTGGGCGGGATCGCCTTGTTCGGGGTGATCTCCGGCTTTGTGGCGGCCTGGTTTCTTGCCCCGGCGAGCAAGGCACAGAAATCGGAGATGGATGAGTTGCGGGAGGGGGTGCGGGAGCTGAGGAGCTTGTTGGAGCGGTCGTTGAACACGGGGACGTCGTAAGAGCGTCTCCGCCCAGGTGCTGGTCCGCTCCTGAGGCTCGGCTTACCTTCATCGTCGGCCCGGGTGAATGCCGGGCCAACGACTGAGGAGAAAACCATGTCCGAAGCGCAGGGGACCAAGACTCCGGGTAGGCCGTGGCATCTGTGGTTGGTCGGAATTCTGGGTGGCCTCTGGAGTCTGATGGGGGTGGTGTCGTTCATGCTCACTCAGCTGAACGTCGAAGCCGTCATGGGCGGGTTTCCTCCGGAGCAACGCGCCTACTTCGCATCGTTCCCGTTGTGGGCCGATGGGTTCTGGGCGATCGGCGTGTTCAGTGGGGTGATCGGGTGCGTCCTGTTGCTGCTCAAGAAGCGCCTCGCATACCCTGTCCTGGTCCTCTCTTTCATCGGTGCGACCGTTTCCAACCTCGGCGGCTTGTTCCTTCTCGGGGGGATGGAGGTGATGCGCGCAACCAATGGGCTGGGCTTCACCGCCATCCCGATAGGCTTCGGCGCAATCATGGCGATTTACGCCGGCGCTATGAGCAAGAAAGGGGTGCTCAGCTAGCCTGTTGCCACCACCTTCCGCATGGTGGTAATGATCAACACGCTGAGCAGAACGCACGCCGTTCCCGCCACCGTTCGCGGGCCCAGCGGCTCGTCGGCGGCAAAGTAGCCCAGCAGCACGGCAACGACCGGGTTGACGTAGGCGTAGGTGCCCACCCGGGTCGGCGAATCGTTGTGGAGCAGCCAGAGGTAGGCGGTGAACGCCGCAATCGAGCCGGCCACGACCAGGTAGAGCAGCGCCAGCCACGCCCCCGTCGACACCGTGCCCGGATCGAAGCCGCGAGTCTCGCCCAGTGCGGTGGCCGCCACCGCAAGCCACACCCCGCCCGCCAGCATCTGCGCCCCGGAACTCATCGCCTTGGACGCCGGCAGCGGCAGCTTGCGGGTGAGCACCGACCCCACCGACCAGCTGAACGACGCGACCAGCAGCGCACCGGCGCTGATGCGATCCACGGAAGCGCCGCCCAGCCCCAGCGAGTCGCTGGTCAGCACCACCACCCCCGCGAGCCCCATGCTCAGGCCGGCTGCCAACCGCCACGACAGGCGCTGGGTGCCCAGCAGGGAGATCTCGGCCAACACGATGAACCCCGGGATGGTGGTCTGCATGACCGCGGTGACGCCGGAGGGAATCCGGGTTTCGGCCCAGAACACCAGACCGTAATTCAGGAGAAAAATCGGAACGGAAAGCAGGAATGCCGAGCGCCATTGCGGCGCGGTGGGTGCAGAAACACCCCGGGCCAGCATCCACAGCACCATGGCGCTGCCGGCAAGCAGGAATCGGAACGCCGCCAGCAGAAACGGCGGGACCTCCTGAACGCCGATCCGGATGGCCAGAAAGGTCGAGCCCCAGACCAGGTAGATCGTTGCGAAGGCGAGCAGCGTCTGCCAGGTCCGGGGCCGATTCACACCCCGAATCTATCGACGGGCTGTTTCCGCCGCAGGGTCGGCCAGGGTGGCGGTGTTGGCAGCGTCGGTGAACACCAGCGATTCGGAATTCACGCAGTGGCGATGACCGGTCGGTGGCGGCCCATCCTCGAAGACGTGCCCAAGGTGGGCGTCGCAGCGGGCGCAGAGGATTTCAACCCGGACCATGCCATAGCTGCGATCGGCGGGGGTCCGCACGTTCTCGACCGCCACCTGCTGGAAGAAACTGGGCCAGCCGGTGCCGGAGTGGAACTTGGCGCTCGACAGGAAGAGCGGCAGGCCGCAGCAGACGCAGGTGTAGACCCCCTCGCGGTGATTGTCGAGGAGGGTGCCACAGAAGGCCCGCTCGGTGCCCTTGCCGCGCGCAATGGAGAATTGTTCCGGGGTGAGCTGCGCCTGCCACTCGGCGTTGGTCTTGACCACCGGCGCCGACTCGACCGGGCCGACCAATTGGCCGTGGCGGTTATAGACTGTGACGTTCATAGTGGGCCGCTGGCTGCGCGGGTCATGGTGAGCGTCTCCTTGAATTGTCCCGACACCCTCAGTAGCGATACATAAAGAGCCTCGAGCGGCCACCCCAGGGGCTGTTGTACTGATACCCGAAGAGCATGCGCATCTCCGGCACGCTGGCAAGAAGCACCGAAGCCCCAG
>JANNSC010000004.1:0-17247 GCA_031402135.1 Gemmatimonadales bacterium
CCGCTACCCGACGCCGCAGGCGCTGGCTGCGGCCAACCAGGCGGAGGTAGAAGACCTGATCCGGTCCACGGGCTTCTTTCGGAACAAGGCGAAGAGTCTGATCGGTATGGCCGGCGCTCTGGTGCAGCAGCACGATGGCGAGGTCCCTCGGGAAATGGAGGCGCTGCGAGTGCTTCCCGGCGTCGGGAGGAAGACTGCCAACGTAATTTTGGGCAATGCCTACGGCATCAATGCCGGGGTAACGGTCGACACCCACGTCATCCGGTTGTCCGGGCTGCTCAAGTTGACCAAGGAAACGACGCCTGAGAAAATCGAGCAGGATCTGATGGGGCTGATCCCCAGGAAGGATTGGACGGTGGTATCGCACCTGCTGATTTGGCACGGCCGCCGAGTTTGTATTGCCCGTCGGCCACGGTGCGGGGAATGCGCCATTGCCGGACTGTGCCCGTCGGCCCACTGATCAGGGGTGGCGCGGGAGTCTCGCCCTCCACTGGGCCGGCCGGTACCTCTGGGCCGTGCCACCCGACGCACTATCGGGAGGCGGTTGGGGCGGCGATGGCGTCAGTCTTTTTGTCCCATACCGAGCAACCGCATCCATTTGGAAGGCTCGGTGCGTTCCCCGCTGGGTCGTCGCTCCTTGATGTCGATGTTGCCGAAGACGACCCGGCCGGTAATTCGGATCAGCAGTCCGATGGGGCTGGCCCCCTTGCTGGAGCGGGTGGAGTGGGTCGAGCTGCTGAAGCGTTCATCGCATTCGTTTTCAACTTGAGTTCCCGCCGGAACGATCAGGATCAGGCTCCCGAAGATGACGCGAATGTCGATGTCGAGCACATCGGCACCGAAGACCGCGTCGCGGAGGTCGATGGTCAGTTCGCCCATGACGACCTGGAGCTTGAGGGCGAGAGGGACCGTCCAGGAGCCGGCGCGCTTGGAAGAACCGAACACCGTCGCGATCCGGAGCAGGTCGGCCGGCTCGACCGGCGCGGCGAGGGTGTGGTCGCGGGCACTGGCGGTGAGTCCTACCGGCACGGTGTATCCGCCGCTGGGGAGGACGTCGGCGACGATGGCGTCCAGGGTGGCCCGATTGGGAGCCTGTCTTACCAGGACGAGGCGCGACTCCAGCTGGCTGGCCGAGAGCCGGTCGGTGGCGACGGCGATGGAGAGGGTGTGGATTGCTTCCTGACGGAGCGATTCAAGTTCGTCCATGGGGGAAGTGTACCTGCAGGTCCGCGCTCGTACCAGCCGACGCCCCGGCCGATTAAATTTCTCCCCAGAGCACTTCATTCACCCTTGACCACGACAATCCCATGAAAAAAGCCGTGATAGATACCTCCAGGGGCATCCTGACCGCGGAGTTGTTCGACACCGAGGTGCCCAACACAGTCGCCAACTTCGAGAAGCTCGCCAATGCGGAGTTTTACGACGGGACTCGCTTCCACCGGGTCATCGCTGATTTCATGATTCAGGGAGGCGATCCCCTTTCACGGAATGCCGCCGACCCGCGGGCGGGAACCGGCGGGCCCGGCTACAAGATCAAGTGTGAAACGCACCTCAATACCCACCGACACGTGGCCGGGACCCTCTCAATGGCGCACGCCGGCAAGGATACCGGTGGCAGTCAATTTTTCATCTGTCACTCGCCTCAGGGGCACCTCGATCGGAAGCACACGGTGTTCGGGCAGGTGATCGAGGGGATTGACATCGTCAACACGATCCGGAAGGACGACCTCATCAATTCGATCCGGGTGACCACCGCGTGATCGTCGATTTTGCCGTCCTGGCCGACTACGCCCTGATTGACCAGCATGGAAAGCTTTCGGTCCTGGGCATCTTTCAGCACGTCTGGGTGGCGACTTTCCCGGCGATGCATCCCCGGACCCACCTGGTGTTGCGGGTCCGAGGGCGGCGCAGCGAGGTCGGCCAGCATCCGATCCGTATCCGATTTGTGGACGACACCGGCGCGGAGCTGATGGGGGGTGAGGGGACGGTCCAATTCGGCGAGCCGCCGGCGGGGGTCACCGAGATCGAGGCCGGGGCGGTGCTGGTGTTCGACGTCCCGTTGCCCCGCCCCGGGGTCTACGCCTTCGAAATTGCCGTCGACAGCGGAGCACCTACCCGGGTGACGCTGTCGGTGGGACAGGTGGGTGGCGAGGGGGCGGTCCAGCACTGAGAGGTGAGGGTGTGTGGCTACCCGCCTTTGGCTGTTCGGGGAGAGCGAGTTGCACCATTCCGGGCCGCCTTGGTCCGCTGGGTGAGGTGGCCAAGCATGCGCCGAACCGTCATTACCTCGGCCAGGACTTCTCCGGCCTCGGCGTCCGTCAGGTAACCGAGGTCACGAGATAGCAATGTTTCACATTCGAGTTTCGCTGCCGAGCCCTGGGCACGCTCCAGAAAGTTGCCCGCGACACCACCCTGGTTCCGGCCCGACCCCTCGGAAAGGCTCGATACAATGCAAACCGAAGTGGTCCGCATCTGAGCGGTGATTCCGTAGCATTCCCTGGACGGGAACTTCCCAGTGATCTGGTACACCCGGACCGAAAGCAATCGGGCCCGCTGCCATACCTCAAGTTTGCGAAAGTCTCCCACCGTTGATTCCTGGAAGGGCCGAAATCGAATCTGGGGTGGAGACGGGGGTGCCGCCGACCCATTCCAACGCTGGAAAGGGCGTATCTTTGCAATCAAGCGATCGCCAACCACCAATAGCCAACAGCCTATGCCTATGCTCGACCGTCCAGCCGCCCTCGCCCTCGTGCAGGAATACACCGCCTCCGATGCACTGCGAAAACACATGTACGCCGTCGAGATCGCCATGCGGGCCATGGCGGAGCGCTACGGGGCTGATCCCGACGAATGGGGCATTGTCGGCCTGGTCCACGATTTTGATTACGAGCGCTTTCCCAACCCCGACCACACGCCGGATCGAGAGCACCCGGCCGAGGGAGTCGGCATCCTCGCAGCGCGGGGGTTATCGGAGGAGGCCCAACAGGCAATTCTGGGTCACGCCGCCTACACCGGTGTTGCACGGACGACCCCGATGGCACGGGCCCTCTTTGCAGTGGACGAGCTCTCGGGATTTCTGGTTGCCTGCGCTCTGGTCCGACCCTCCAGGAGCCTGGCCGACCTCGAAGTGGCCAGCGTCAAGAAGAAGCTCAAGGACAAGGCGTTTGCCCGCGGGGTGAGCCGGGAGGATGTGCACACCGGCGCAGCCGAACTCGAGGTGCCGCTCGAGGAATTGATCGATCAGGTACTGGTGGCGCTGCGTCCCCACGAACGCCTTCTGGGCCTCGGGCCGGCTTGAGTCAGCCGCTGGTCTCGACCGGTAACCCGCCAACCGAAGTGGTCGAGCGGGCGATGGACCGCTCCGCCGGAAGCCGGCCCATCCCCGGCAATCATGTCAGCCTCCTCTTCGACGGCCCGGAGATCTACCCCGCGATGCTTGGGCTGATCGCGGCGGCCAAACGCTGGATTCACCTCGACAGTTACATCATTCGGGGCGACGCAACCGGCCGGCTGTTTCGCGACGCTCTGGTGGAGCGCGCCCGGGCCGGGGTGCCGGTACGGATTGTGACCGATTGGCTCGGGTCGCTTACCACCTGGCATTCCTTTTGGCACTCGCTGACGGAGGCGGGCGCCAGCGTCCGGATCTTCAACCCCCCGAACCTGATCCATCTGAGAGGGAACCTGGTCCGGGATCATCGCAAACTCCTGGTGGTGGACGGGGAAACAGCGATCACCGGGGGGCACTGTCTCGGCAATGAGTGGGCCGGCGATTCGACGGCGGGTCGACAGCCGTGGCGGGATACCGCCGCGGCAATCAAGGGACCGGCGGCGGCGGCCATTGACCATGCCTTTGCTCACCTGTGGGGACGGATGGGGACGGCGCTCAGCCTGGACGAGTTGGTCAGCGAGGTTGCGCTCCAAGGTGACTCAGCGGTCCGGGTGGTTGCCGGGGAACCCGGAAGCGCACGGGCATCCCGCGCCACCGAGTTGCTGCTCGCGGGGGCGGCGGAGCGGGCGTGGATCACCGATGCTTACCTGGTCGCGCCACGAGAGATCTATCAATCACTGCTCGATGCCGCTCGGGAAGGCGTGGATGTGCGGGTGCTGGTGCCAGGGACCAGCGACATCTCCAATGTGCAAAACCTGACCCGGATCGGCTACCGAGATCTGCTCGAGGCGGGGGTTCGGATTTTCGAATGGCGGGGTCCCATGCTTCACGCCAAGACCCTGGTGGTAGATGCTCGGTGGATCCGCATTGGTTCGACCAATCTCAATCTCTCCAGTCTGTTGGCCAATTACGAGATGGACATCCTGGTCGAGGATGCCACGCTGGCGCAGGCGATGGAGGCGCAGTTTCGGAGAGACCTGGACCGGAGCGTGGAAATCCGGTATCGCGATGCGCCCTCGCGCCGCCGCCGCAAGCCTATGGGCGCCTACCCCCTGGCCACCGAGCCCCCGGCTCGGCACCACCGGCCGGGCCTTCGGGAGCGGCGCAGCCGCACCGCAATTGCCCTCTGGGCGGTGGTCTCTGGCGCGCGGCGCACCGTCCTGCTGCAGTACACCACAATCCTCGCCGGCCTCGGCGTGCTGTTCCTCTTCTTTCCCCGCATCATGGCGTTGCTGTTTGGCGTGCTCTCGCTCTGGCTCGCCCTCGCCGCGTGGTTTGAAACCAGGGTCCGGCTGGAGTCGTGAACGGCACCAGTTAGCTCTCCGCAGCCAATTCCTGGTTCCATCCACAGCGTCGGAACCCCCAGTCCTCCTTCCCTGAATGCGACGTATCTTTAAGCAGGACAATGACCTCAACGCTTGGAGTCCTCCCTGCGTAAGACGGAAGTGGATGATGCCGAACTGGCGCGGGCGGCCGCGGGGGGCGATCCCGACGCCTTTGGCCACCTAATCGACCGGTGCGGTCTTGCCGCCCGTCGGGCGGCCCGGGCAATCCTCCGGGACGACGACGATGCGGACGACGCTGTCCAGGAGGGGATGCTGGCAGCGTGGCGCGCCATCGAGCGATACGATCCGGAGCGACCGTTCCGGCCCTGGTTGATGCGGATTGTGGTCAATGCGGCATTGGATGCCCGGAGACGGGGCAAGGTGCGGCAGGCGGAGCCGATCGTCGACACGTTGGAGTCGGGAGGGTTGGGCCCCGATCGGATGACTGAGGCCTCGTTGCTCCGGGGAAAAATCGACGCCGGATTGGCCCAATTGCCGGAGCGGCAGCGAATCGCGCTGGTGCTGTTTGATGCGGAGGGATGGGGGCATGCGGACATCGCCGTTGCCCTCGGAGTGCCGGAGGGGACGGTTCGATCATACGTGTTTCACGCGCGTCGTGCCCTGCGCGCATCGCTCGGAACGCTGGCGGAGGCAATGAAATGACAATGTCACCGTTTGATCATCAGCCCGACCAAGAGCTGGGCCGGATGCTGCGGGAGCAGCTGACCGGGCCGGAGCCCGAGGCGTTCCTGCGACGGCTCCGGATTGCCGCCGCCGGAGCGGAGCGGGGCGACCAATGGGATGTCCTTTCCGATTGGGCCCAGCCCCGGTTCATGGCGATGGCTATCGCGGCCGGAATGCTGTTTTGGCTGGGCGCCTGGGCTGCCGGCGCGGTGCAGCCGGCCGGGCCCGGTGTAGCAATGGCCTCCCTGCCGGCCCAGACGGTAGTCACCGGCCAGGCGCCCGCGGTGGACGAGTTCATGCTGGCCATGCGGGAGGGTCGATGACCCGCTCCCGCGTCGGAGCGGTGGCTCTCCTGCTCGCGACCCTCGTGCTGGGCGTGCTGGCCGGGGGCGCGGCCACCTCGATGTTTGACCGATCGGCCCACCGACGGGAACACCCTGGGGGCCAGCGACCGAGTTATGTGGGCCGGTTGGCTGGTGAGCTTGGCCTCACCGAATCGCAGAAGGACAGTATCCAGCTGGTGCTCGATCGGCATCAACCAGCGATGGACTCGCTCTGGGCCACGGTCCGGTTGCAGTTCGGGCCGCAATTTCAATCGGAGCGTCAGCTGATCCGGAACGAGATCAGCGGGTTTCTCACCTCGGAGCAGAAGGCGAAATACGCCGAGCTCCAGCGCCAGGACAGCCTCCGCAGGGCGGAGGGGGATCGGAGTCGGAATGGTCGTCGGTAAGCGAAGTGTGTTGGGGTTCGCCGCACTCCTGCTGGCCGGGTCGGTGCCGGCAGCTGGGCAGGCTCCCAAGCTGACGCTCGAAGAGGCAATCGCGCGGGCCAACCAGGTGCAGCCCGGCGTTATTTCGGCAACCGGTTCGGTGCGTAACGCGCAGGCGCGCCAGCGGTCCGCGACCGGCGCGTTCTTGCCCAATCTGACGGTGAGCGCCTCCCGGGGCACGTCGTTCTCCGAAGGCCAGCAACTCGACCCCAGCACCGGTCAGTTCATCACCAGCGGCTCCTCCACCGGCAGCGCAAACGGAAGCGTGAGTTCAAGCGTGGACCTGTTTGCCGGATTCCGCCGGACCAACGAGAAGCGCGCCGCCAACGCAAATCGCAGCGCCGCGGAGGCGAGCCTCGACAACGCCCAGTTCCAGCAGCAGCTCGGCACCACAAATCAGTTTTTCGACGTGCTCGCCGCCGAACAGTTGATGACCGTTCGGGAGGCCAGTGTCCGCCGGGCCGAAGAGCAACTCAAGGTCTCGGTGGCCAGGCTGCAGGCCGGCCGGGGTATCCGCCCCGATTCGCTCCGGTCGGTGGTGACGCTGGGCAATGCCCAGCTCCAATTGGTCAACGCACGGACGGCGCTGGCCACAGCGGAGGCAAATCTGGGCCGTTTGGTCGGCTCTGATGGACCGGTCGGCGCGGTCGACGATTCGACGCTGTATCGCATGCTGGGTTCGGTGGACTCTCCGGCGCTCCGGACCGAGGCGTTGTCCAACGCGCCTTCGGTCAAGGCGGCGGAAGCGCAAGCGGTGGCGTCCCGTGCCTCGGTGAAGATCTCCAAGGCGGCCTACTTCCCCACGCTCAGTCTTTCCGGCTCCGCCTCGCTGAGTGGCAGCACCCGAAACGACTACACCTTTTTGCAGTCGCGAAACCTGAGCTTGGCCATGAGTTGGCCACTCTTCAATCGGTTCCAGAGGGAACAGAACATCGTGAACTCGCAGACCGCGCTGGACAATGCCGAGGCTCAGGCCGGGGAGTCGCGCCGGCAGGTGCTGGCCAGCTTGACGGCGGCAATTGCATCCCTGGACGCAGCCCGACTGCGCATGGGAATTTCCCAGACCAGCATCCTTGCGGGTCAGGAGGATCTCCGGGTGCAACAGGAGCGTTACCGGCTCGGTGCCGCCACCATCGTGGATGTGCTGACCTCGCAGGAAGCACTCAACCAGGCTGAAGTAGACTCCGTGACGGCGCGATTCGACTACGTGCGGGCACGGGCGCAAATTGCCGCCCTGATCGGGAGGAATCCGTGAGTCCAGTGTCCAACACCGCCGAAAGAATGGCAATGCTTCCGGCGGACGTCCCCCGGGACGCTGTCATCGTGGTTCGCAACATGACCCGCGAATATGTGATGGGAAGCGAAACGGTGCACGCGCTGCGCGGCGTGGACCTCACCCTTCGCCGGAACGAGTTCGTGGCCATTATGGGCCCATCCGGCTCCGGCAAGTCCACGCTGATGAACCTGATCGGCTGCCTCGATTCTCCCAACCAGGGTGAGTACTGGCTCAATGGGCACCGGGTGTCGGAGCTGGGCGACGACCAACTGGCCCGGATCCGGAACCGGGAAATCGGCTTCGTCTTCCAGACCTTCAATCTGCTCCCCCGTGCCTCGGCACTGCAGAACGTGGAGCTGCCACTCATTTATGGCGGCATGGGCACCAAGGATCGACGGGCTGCCGCCGAAGAGTCGCTGACGCGGGTGGGGCTCAGGGATCGCATGGGGCACCGACCCAACGAGCTCTCGGGCGGGCAGCGCCAGCGGGTTGCCATTGCCCGCGCCCTGGTCAACAAGCCCAGCATCATCCTGGCGGACGAACCAACCGGTAACCTCGACTCCAAGACCAGCGAGGAAATTCTCACGCTGTTTGAACAGCTGTATGCCGAAGGCCAGACCATCATTCTGGTCACCCACGAACACGACATCGCCGAGCACGCCCGACGCCAGATTCATCTGAAGGACGGCAAGATCGAGCGCGACGTCGCCACACCCGGACGGTCCTGAATGCGTATCCGCTTTTTTGCTCCCGTCGCCCTCTTTCTCCTCGCCGCCGCCTGCAAGGAACCGGTGAAGCCCGTCGTGTTCCAGGCCATGCCGGTGGAAAGGCGCTCGATCATCGTCTCGGCTCGGGCCTCCGGCACGGTGCAGCCGGACACCGTGGTCGAGGTAAAATCGAAAGCGTCGGGAGAAATTCTCGACATGAAGGCCGAAACCGGGCAGATGGTGCAGCGGGGCACCCTGCTGGTCCGGGTCGATCAGCGAACGCCGCGGAATCGCCTGAACCAGACCACCGCCGATCTCGAGGTGGCCAAGGCACGGTTTGAGAACGCCGAGGCCCAGCGGAAACGATCAGACGAACTCTTCAAGACCCAGTCGATTTCTACTGAGGAGCATGAAACCGCGGTGCTGGCAGTGGCCAACGCCAGGGCTGCGGTGGTTGGCGCCCAAGTGGCGGCCGACAACGCCAAAATTGCCATGGAGGATACCGACGTTCTGGCGCCAATCAACGGCACCATCATCTCCAAGAGCGTGGAGCGCGGGCAGGTGATTTCTTCGCCGACCAGCGATGTGGGCGGCGGCACCGTGCTGCTCAAGATGGCCGACCTCAACCTGGTACAGGTCCGGACACTGGTGGATGAAACCGACATCGGCAAGATCCGGGCGGGTCTTCGCGCCACGGTGACGGTGAGCGCGTATCCCAACCAGCCATTCCAGGGTGAGGTCCTCAAAATCGAACCGCTGGCCGAGACGGTACAGAACGTCACGATGTTTGCGGTCCAGGTCCGAATCGACAATCGAAACGGCTTGCTCAAGCCGGGCATGAACGCCGACGTGGAAGTTCACATTGGGCAGCGGGACAACGTGCTGGCGGTACCGAATGCTGCGCTGCGCACCCAGCGGGATGTGACGAGTGCCGCGACGGTTCTCGGAATTTCCAATGAATTGCTCCAGACGATGCTCGCCGACGCGCAGAAGCGTCGTGACTCGCTCCGGGCAACGCTCGCCGCATCGATGCCGAAGTCCGACAGCATGAAGGCAGACACGGTCCCCCAGAAACCGGCGGGGAACACCATGACGCTTCCTGACGGTCGGGAAATCACCCTGCCGCCCGGGGTGACCGAGAAGCAGATCACTGCAATCATGGCCAAGTTCCGCAGCGGCGAGCGCCCGAATCAAGAGGAGATGACAATGCTCCGGCAGGTGATGGGCGGCGGCCAAGGCGGCGGCCGGGGCGGATTTGGTGCTGGTGGCGGCGGCGGGGGGGGCTTCGGCGGTGGCGGCCGGTCGCCGCAGAACAACAACTTCCAGTTTGGCGGGGACTACATCGTCTTTGTGCGCAAGAATGGCGGCCCGACCCCGGTGTACGTCCGGACCGGGTTGACCGACCTGGACTATAGCGAAATTGTGAACGGCATCAGCGAAGCCGACTCGGTGCTGGTGCTCCCAAGCGCCAGTCTGGTGCAGCAGCAGGCCGAGGCCAAGAACCAGATAAATCGGATGACCGGCGGGGGCGGACTGCCCGGCATGGGCACCGGCACGACGACCGGCAGACCGAGCGGAACCACGGGAGGTGCGGCACCGGCTACCGGCGGTGCGCCCACCGGTGGCGCGGCGCGGCCGCCCGCGGGAGCCACTCGACCATGATGATCGGCGAAACGGTGCGGGTCGCCTTCTCGAGCATCCGCGCCAACAAGCTTCGGGCCGGGCTCACCATGCTGGGCATCATCATCGGGGTGGGCGCGGTGATTGCGGTGGTCGCACTCGGTACCGGGGCGCAGCGTGCCATCGAAGCCCGGATCGAGGCGTTGGGCGCCAACCTCCTCACGGTGTATCCCGGCCAGTCGTTCATGGGCGGTCGGGCCAGCGATGTGCGGGTCAGCCTGACGGTAGACGACGCGATGGCACTGGAGCGGGACGCCAAGCTGATCTCGGCGGTGCAGCCCGAGCTCTCCCGCTCGCTCCAGGTCAAGTATGTCAACCGGAACTTCAACATCAATATTCTGGGCACGACTCCGAATTTTCCGGCAGTCCGCAACTACACCATGACCAACGGCCGGATGTTCACCGCGGGGGACGACGGATCCCGGCAGCGCTACGCGGTGCTGGGTTCGGCGGTTCCCGCGATGTTCGGAGTCAACGCCGCTGCGCTGATCAACCAGACCATCCAGATTCGCGGGCAGTCGTTCGAGGTGATCGGCGTCTTGAGCGAGAAAGGTGCCGCAGGTTCCTGGCAGAACCCCGACGAGCAGATTGTCATTCCTCTCAGCACGGCGCGGTTCAGGATGTTCGGAACCGATCGGCTCCGCTCGATCGCGCTGCAGGTGCGGCAGGGAGTACCGCTCGACCAGGGCATGGTGGATATCGAGCGGATCCTCCGGCGGGAGCACAAAGTCCGGCCCGGCGGAGACAACGACTTCATGATCCGGAACCAGCAGGATATTCTGGCCACCCAACAACAGACCACCGAGACGTTCAAGTTGCTGCTGGGGAGCATCGCCGCCGTGTCCTTGCTGGTGGGCGGTATCGGCATCATGAACATCATGCTGGTGTCGGTGACAGAGCGGACCCGCGAAATTGGCATCCGGAAGGCGCTGGGCGCCACCAAGTTTACGGTGATGTCTCAATTCCTGATCGAAGCGCTGGTCCTCTGTCTCATGGGCGGCTTGCTCGGAGTGGTTCTCGGTGCCACCAGTGCCCAGTTGATGTCGAAGTTCCTGGGGTGGAAGACTTTTGTGTCGCCGACTGCGGTGGTGGTGGCATTCCTGTTCAGCGCACTGGTAGGGTTGTTCTTCGGATTATGGCCGGCGCGGCGCGCGGCGAATCTGAATACGATTGACGCCCTGCGATACGAATAGGCCGGTCCTGGCGAATGATCGGGCTGCTCCTGTTGCTGCAAGTCGTCACTGAGGGGGGAACTACCCCGGCGGTTCCAGTTCCCCCGGGGACCCGTATGGTGGCCGGTCGAGCGGCCGTTGCGGCGGTTCGGGTCGAGGCCAGCCCGGTCATTGATGGCCGCCTGGACGAACCAGCGTGGAAAGAGGCAGCAGTTCTGACCGGGTTCCGGCAATACCGTCCCTCGGAAGGCGTCGCTGCGGATGAAGCGACCGAAGTGCGAGTCTGGTACTCCCCCACGGCCATCTTCTTCGGCATTACCGCCCAGGTTGGGAACCCTGGTTCGATTCGCGCGACCCTGGCCGATCGTGACAAGATCGACAATGACGACCGCGTGCTGCTATTCCTGGACACTTTCAACGATCAACGCCGAGCCTACGTCTTCGGTGTGAATCCCTATGGTATTCAGACTGATGGGGTGCGCAGTGAGGGGGGCGGCGGAGGTGGTCCCGGTGGCGGGGGCGGCGGTGGTGGCGGCGGAAGTGTCAACCCGATGGGGTTTGATCGGAGCCAGGATTTCCTGTTTGCCTCCAAGGGGCGCATCACCGAATCCGGGTACGAAGTCGAGCTGCGAATCCCTTTCAAGAGCTTGCGCTTTTCCGGCGGGGAGCCGGGCCGCTGGGGCATCAACGTCGTGCGGGTGACCCAGCAGGGCAGTTTGGAAGACACCTGGACCGATGTTCGGCGGGGCGGCAGCAGCTTTCTGGCCCAGGAGGGGTTGCTCGATGGGCTGGTTGATCTGCATCGAGGCATTGCCACCGAGGTCCAGCCGTTCCTGACGGCCACGGCTGTGGGTGCCCGCGAAACCGACGGGAGTTTCGGGTGGAGTCAACTGAATAGAGAGGTTGGCGCCAATTTTCGGCTGGGACTCACCAGTATGTCGCTGGACGGTACCATCAATCCGGATTTCAGTCAGGTCGAATCGGACGCGGGGCAAGTGACCGTGAACGAGCGGTTTACTCTCTTTCTTCAAGAGCGCCGACCCTTCTTCCTCGAGGGTATTGAGCTCTTCAACACCCCCGGCTCGCTGGTCTACACTCGCCGCATTGCCAACCCGGTGTTTGGGGCGAAGTTCACCGGAAAAGTGGGGCGGTTGGCGATCGCTCACCTGACCTCGGTCGACGAACAGACCGGTCCCGACGCGCTGGTGAACGTTTCCAGGATCCGGGGAGACATCGGGGCAAACTCCACGGCAGGGGTCACCTATACCGATCGCACTGGTGGCGGGGCGTTCAACCGGGTCGCCGCTGCCGACGCGCGGTTCGTTTTTGGCGGAGTGTATGTGGCAGACGGCCAGCTGGGCGGGTCCTGGACCCGGGATTCCAGCACTGCCAAAGCTCGCTTTGGTCCAACGTGGCAGGTGGGCTTCGATCGAGTGGCCCGGATCTGGGGCTTCAACAACGACGTGTCGGCCCGAAGCGACCGATTCGAAACCCAATCGGGGTTTGTACCGAGAACCGACGTGGTGAACGCCCGCACCTCGCAACGGCTTTCCCACTATCCTCGAGCCGGAGGGTTGCTCGAGGCGGTGGTCCTCAACGCCAGCCTCAACCGGCTGTGGACCTACCAGGACTTTGGCCACGCCAGCCCGATCGAAGGCGACCAAAATGCCGATCTTTCCCTCCGATTGCGCGGTGGATGGCGAATCAACAGCAACGCCCGGGTGGGATTCGTGGCGTTTGACCGGTCCCGCTATGATGGGTACGAAATTGACGGCCCCACTGGTCCAATACTCTTTGTTCCTCTCAATCGCCTGACGGGAGCATTTGGTTTCCATGTCAACGTCAATTCCCCGGTGTGGCAGTTCGTCAACGGCAACCTTACCGTTCAGCGCCGTACCGTCGCCATTTTTGCCGAAGCGTCCGAGGGCCGAGAATCCCGGCTGAGCAGTGGAGTGGATTTGAGACCGACCAGCGCCCTCCGGGTCAACGCCGATTTCACCTTGGCTCGGATCGTCAGGACCCGGGACGGGAGCGAATTCAGCCGCAGCGTGATTCCCCGTCTCAAGGCAGAATATCAGGCCAGCCGGGCCCTCTTCGTTCGACTGATCAGTGAAATCCAGGTGATACGCCGCAGCTCGCTGCGGGATGGGAATGGCGGCACGCTCCTGGTCGACGGCCTCCGCTCCGAAGCGGCGGTGACTGATCGGATTCGCCTCGATGCCCTGGTTTCGTTCCAGCCCACCCCGGGGACAGTGGCATTCTTCGGGTATGGAACCACCCTGATTCGGGGGGAGGTGCCTGGGTACGAGGAATTTTCCAGAACCACCGACGGATTGTTTGTGAAGCTGGCCTACCAGATCCGGCGTTAGCGACCAGCGCACAGCCGACCGCCGACATCTGGCAGGTTCCAGCCATTGGCTCTCAGCCATTACCTTCTCCGGGTCGGCAGCAGGGTCCCCCAGCCAAAGACCTCATGCCCAAGAGCATCATCCTCGGTACCGGTCGCGCGGTTCCCGATCGGGTCGTGACCAACGCCGAGCTGTCGGCGACGATGGACACCTCGGACGAATGGATCCGGACCCGCACCGGCATCGAGCAGCGGCACTGGATCACCCCGGGAGAGAGCGGGGTGGGGCTGGGACAGGTGGCGTCGCTTCACGCCCTGGAGATGGCCGGGCTTGCTGCGTCGGACCTCGACGCGATCGTCTATGCAACCTCGACGCCGGATCACTTCGCGCCAGGAACCGGGGTATTCCTGCAGCGGACGCTTGGCATCACCGCCACCATCCCCGCCATCGACATCCGGATGCAGTGCGCCGGCTTCGTCTATGCGCTGTCAGTGGCGGATGCCTACATCCGGACCGGGGCCTTTCGGCGGATTCTGGTGGTCGGGCAGGAGATCCAGTCCACCCGGATGGACCTCTCGACCGAAGGCCGCAACACCGCAGTGATTTTTGCCGACGGCGCGGGGGCAGTGGTGCTCGCGGCCAACGACGAGCCAGGGCGGGGAATCGCAACCTTCGACTTGCACAGCCAAGGGGAGTACGCCGAAAAATTGTGGGCCGCTGGCCCCAGCTCGATGGTCCGAGTGGAGCAGTGGCCGGAGGAGATTGCAGCGGGACGCTTCTGGCTTGCAATGGATGGACGGGATGTCTACCGCCACGCGGTGGTGCGGATGCCCGAGTCGGTGCTCGCCGCTCTGGCACGGGCGGGGGAATCGGTGAAGGACATCGCCCTGCTCATTCCGCACCAGGCCAATTTGCGGATCTCCGAGGCAGTGCAGAAATCGCTGGGCCTTCGGGACGAACAGACCTACAACAACATTCAGCAGTACGGGAATACCACCGCGGCAACGATTCCCATCGCGCTGGACGAGTGCGTCCGTGCCGGCCGGGTGGCCCCGGGAGATTTGGTGGTGTTCACGGCGTTCGGGAGCGGGTTTGTCTGGGGGAGCTGTGTGATGCGTTGGTAACGGCCGACCCGCTGGGCGGCAGGCGCTGAAACTTAGTGGGTTTGCGTTTCGTAATGAAACGCGCAATTGACTCCTCTTTGGAGGTTCCATGCTGGGAACGATTTGGGGACTCGCCACGCTGGCACTCGCCGCCGCCGGCGGGGTGTTCGCGTTCGGCTTTGCCCGAGGGTTTGTGCGGCGCCGGATGCGGTTCGTGGATGCGGTGCGCTCGCCGTTCGTGCCGGTTTTGGCGGCAGTTGGCGGGGCTCTCCTCATCCTTCCCCTCACCATGCTGCCCCTGGTGACCGGGTTGACGGCGGCGATGATCGGTGCGGGGACTGGGTTGGGCACCCGGAGCGGGGTCAAGGCGCTGCAGCGGGGCGATGTGTAGCGATCGGGCACCGGCGCTTGGCTATCTTTCGGCATGGCGACCATCACCTGTACCCGCTGCGGTCTGGACCGCCAGCAGCAGGGGTTCCCCCCCTTTCCCAATGAGCGCGGGAAGCAGCTCCACGCCGACATTTGCGCAGTGTGCTGGGGCGAATGGCTCAAGTCTCAGCAACAACTGATCAACCACTACGCCCTGAACCTCCGGGAACCCAAGACCAAAGAGTATCTGCTGGAACAAATGACCCAGTTTCTCGCTACCAGCGCACCCCCAGCCTGAGTCCCACGTCGAGGGCCGGTCCACTGGGCTCCAAGTCCTCCGTCAGTCCCAGCAGCCACTCCGGCCCCTTCTTGAACTTGAAAAACCCGCCGATGTCGATAGTGAGCTCGCGACGGTCGAGGCTGGACGCCTCGGTGTCGTGGTACAGGGCGGAGTGATACACCACATTGGCGTAGAGATGAAAGGGACCGGCGACCCGGCCCCGGAGCCCCTGGGATACCATCAAGAAGGTGGTATGCTGCAGGTCCGCCAGCTCCCCGTGGGCACTCGCATAACCCGCACCCAGGCTGCCTTCGTAGGTGAATCGTCCCTTCCCAAAATCACTTCGGAGCAGCGTCGAGGCGTTGACGGTGGCTACGCCACGGCTGAAGCCCGCCGGGCCGGTGCTGCTGGGAAGGGTGACCGACAGCACGGTCTGCCAGTGGGGTGAGTGGCGAATGCCGGCGCCCAGCCGAAGGTCGCCCAGGAACGCTGCGGACTTGTCGAATGCGTACTGCCTGCCACCGGGCCAGCCCAATTGGTAGCCGAATTGATTCCTGGGGCGAATTTCCCGGGCGGTGACGCGGAACCCGGTGAGGTTGTGATACCAGTCGAGGAACCCGTCGGCGAATCCGTCGTAGGCTCCATGGAAACTCCCCTGCAGCAGCAGGAACGCGTTGGAGCGGATGTCGCGCGTCACGGTGAGCTCGGCCCGGAGCAGCTCAGCGTCCAACAGAAACACCACGTTTTGGTCCGAGTCGTATTCGATGCTGCTGGCGTAATCGGTAAGCAGGGTGAGATGCCAGCCCTTCCGGGGCAGCACGTATGGCATGGTGGCAAGCCCGGTTCTCGAATACACCATGGGATTCATGGAGGCATAGGGAGGCAGTCCTTGAGCGGCGAGCGGCAGTGTCGCCGCGAGCGCCGCAAGGGTCGAGAACGCCGTGGAGGCAGAACGGGGCATCACATCTCCAGAAGTTGGGTAACCCAGCGAGCAGAATAGTAAGGGGGAGGGCCAGAGTGGCGAGGCTCGGTGGCGGCGGCTAGCTTCGAAGCCGCAGCAGCAGCAGCACCGCCCCAACTCTCAACCTTGATAGCCCATGCCCTCGACTCGATTCCTTCTGTTGTTGTCCCTGCCGCTCTTCGCTGCGGCCCAGCCGGTGTCCACCCAGCAACCGGTTTCCGTGGGCCCGGTGACGCTCGATTCCAGCTTCCTGAGCGCCTATCGATGGCGCAACATTGGCCCCGACCGGGGCGGGCGCTCCATTGCGGCAAGTGGGGTGCGGGGCCGACCCAGCGAGGCGTACTTCGGTGCGGTTGGCGGCGGTCTGTGGAAGACGACCGATGCGGGGGAGAACTGGGCCCCAGTGACCGACGGGCAGATCAACAGCGCATCGGTAGGGGCGGTGGCAGTGAGTGAGTCCAATCCAGACATCGTGTTCATCGGAATGGGGGAAACCTGCATCCGCGGCAACATCATGCCGGGTGACGGGGTGTACAAGAGCGCCGACGCCGGAAAAACCTGGACCCATGTGGGATTTGCCGAGTCGCACGGCATTGCCAAGATCCGGATTCACCCTACCAATCCCCTGATCGTGTATGTGGCGGCGTTCGGCAAGTACAGCGTGCCGAATCCGGAACGCGGGGTGTTCAAGTCAACCGACGGCGGGCAGACCTGGCGCAAGGTGCTGTATCGGGACGACAAGACTGCGGCGATCGACCTTGCGATCGATCCCAAGGATCCGAACGTGATCTACGCCGCGATGTGGGAGGCGTACCGCAAGGAATATCAGATGTCGAGCGGCGGGCCGGGGAGCGGGCTCTTCAAGAGCACCGACGGCGGTGAAACCTGGACCGAGATCACCCGAAACCGCGGGCTCCCGGCGGCGGGGTTGGTGGGGCGCATCGGGGTGTCGGTATCAGGGGGCAACTCCGGCCGGGTGTATGCGCTGGTGGAAAACGAAAACGGGGGCCTTTTCCGGAGCGAAGACGGCGGCGCCACCTGGGCGATGATCAACGACAACCGCTCGATCCGGCAGCGGGCGTTCTACTACACCCACGTGTTTGCCGATCCCAAAAATGTCGATGTGGTGTACCTGGAAAACACGTCGCTGTTCCGCTCCACCGATGGTGGCAAGACGCTCACCTC
>JANNSC010000005.1:0-2726 GCA_031402135.1 Gemmatimonadales bacterium
CAAGTAGGGGAAGCCGCCGAAGGCATACATGGTGACGTCATCGTGCATCATGGTACGGAACGGGATGGACTGGAGGCTGGACATGGGAACCCTTTCGCTGGGGTAGATACCGTCCCACGCGCACATGGTTCCGATCGTGAGGAACGACCGGCCGGCTGGGCCACCGCGCGCTCCGGAATGGAGCAGGGCTACGGATGGCGAACGGGTCATGGAGCCGGGGCTCTCTCCGTTCTCGTCATGCCGGCCACCGGAACGGGGGTGGCCGAGTGCTGCAAATCAAACGGCCCGTGACGTGGAGTCGCGGGCCGGGCCGAGCCGCGACTTAGATGGATGGAAACCGGCAATGCCGGGGCGCGGCCCATCAAGTCAGGAAATCACCGCGCAGTGGAAAATAGCACGAACCGGGGGTGGCCGGCAAGCGGCGGTGGAGCGCCACCACGTACCACTGGTCGGAGAAGACCGGGGAGCCGGAGGAGCCCTTCAGGGTGTCGGTGGAGTAGTAGAGGAATATGGACGGTCGTCGTAGGGGTAGACGGCGATCCGGTTGTTGCGGCTGGCGATGTGTTTCTGGCGCCCGTTGGGGTGCTGGATGATGGTGGCGTATTCGGAGCGGACGATCTTGCCGGAGGCGCCGAAGAGCCGCAGGTGCCCGTAGCGGGAGAGGGGGGTCCCGTCCACCGCGCGAATCGCCACGGCAAAGAAGGCAAAGTCCAGCGCCTGGTCGGATGTTGTCCTCCACGGTCGAGGTCCGCCAGCCCCAGAGGCGCTTCCGGCCGCGCCATTTCAAGTGCTCAGGGATTCCCAGAAGCACCAATATCAGGGAATCTCCGGGTCGCCCGGAAGACGGTTGGTACCTCGGCGAGATCGTGGTCTACGGCGAACCGCGTGCGAACGTCCAGGTGCGGGAGAACGCGGCCAGCCTCCGCGTCGGCGACGCCGCGCTCAATCTTCGCCAGGAAGTAGAGGCGCTCCATGAGGTCCTCGATGGTGGCGGTAGGCGGCAAGCGATTGCAGGTGATAGTCCAGGCGCCGGAGGGTTCTCCAGTCGGCAATGGCCTCGAAGGTGCTGTGGTCGAGCCGCTTCAGGATTCACGCGCCGGCTCTGTCGAGGTGGCCAGTCCCGCCTCCGTCGTCCGATAGCGTTGCATCCGGCTGCGCGGCTTGCCGGGGATGGTCAACACTAGGAAGCCCGCTTCAAGCAGCGGCTTGATAACACTGTTTCGGAACTTGGTGCGATTGCGCCGCCCGCAGACGTGCATCAGTTCAACCAAGGTCCGTTCCTGGCGGCAGAGCCGAAGGATTTCGACTTGGTCCTGACTTGGTCCCGACTTGGTCCCGACTTGGGCCTCATCTTCGGCCCCGACTGGCGAGGTGACTGGTGCGGTCTGGCCCACGCGCACCCGGAAGGTGACCACCGCAAAGGGGCCGTGCTCTTGGAAGGTGGGCGGGAGGCTCGAAGCGGGCGGCGGCTTGAGCGACATCGCGGAGCGTATGGTCGGAGACCGTCTGGCCCTCGATGGTGCCATCCGGCCGGACACCAAAGAGCACCATGCCGCCAGCGCCGTTCAGGAAGGCGCAGAGCGTCTGCATGCCCTCCTTCAACTCTCCCGTCGAGCGCTTGAACTCCAGAGCCTGACCCTCGCCGTCTTTCACGAGGGCGGCGAGCTGTTTCGCGTTCGCGGGACTCCCCATGGCGGTCATGGAGGATTCTTACCGCCGACTTTCTTCCACCCCTCGGGTCGGGCGTCGTCGGGCACCGAATCGGCCGGGAAGGAACGCCGTGCGTGCCGGGTGGAAGAGGGAGTAGCTCTGCACCCGCCAAAGATGGGAAGGATGTTGCGGCAGGTGGTAACCGAAAAAACTCGGTAGGGCGCAAAGGATTTGGACGCCGTGCCGCCGCCGACTGGAGCTCAGGCGTCAGGGCGTTCTGGCTGAGCTCGTCGACCCGGGCCAGGATGCGGCTGACTCGGACTCCCTCGTTGGAGATGTAGCTGATCACCTCGTCGGGATCGTCGGTGGCGGCGGGTTTCTTGTTGGTGCGGAGGACCACCTTCTGTCCCTTGACCGTGGCGGTTTCCGGGACGCCCCGGCGGTGCAGCACCACGTACCACTGGTCGGAGGAGACCGGGGAGCCGGAGGAGCCCTTCAGTCTGTCGGTGTGAGCTTCTCCCCGATGCGGGAGACGGTGGTCAGGATTGTCGCAGAATGGCGCTCCGCAACCTCGAGCAAGCGCCGAGACGGGCCGTCGGGGACCCGCGCGCCCTGCTCCCATCCCCGAACAGTTGCCACGCTCACGTTGAGGACCTTTGCAAAGACCGGTTGGGATAGACCCAGCCGCTCTCGCAGTCGTCGAATTCGGGAGGATCCATAGCGGGGCGGCGCCGACACACGGGCATGCCGGAGCGTCAAGCGATGCCGGCGGGCAGGGCGCAACTGGCCTTCCTTGATGGCGACGGCCTGCCGCATGCTCTCGACCAGTTGGGCCCCGAGCCTGGGTTTTGGTTTGGCGGGCATGCTAGGCCTCCTGTTCCAGCTCTCGAGACATGGTGTAGGATGACCCGGGCACCGCTTCGTTTTCCACGCCCAGGGAGCGCGACCCGGACCTTTCGAACACCGCCAGTGCCCCCGATGACGGCACCCTGCTCGGGCTGGTGGAGCAGGGCCAGCTCCAACCGGTGCAGGGCCTCCTCGTCGAGGAGACCCTTGGCGGTGGCCTCAAAGAGGGG
>JANNSC010000006.1:0-1651 GCA_031402135.1 Gemmatimonadales bacterium
GCTGAAAAATCGGGAGTCTACTCCTACGAGCGGCGCGAAACCGCCACCCTTCGAAAGCGTGATGCGGCCGCGTTCAAGCGGAATGTGGCGGCGTGGAAGTACTTCTCGAGCCGCCCACCATGGTACCGCCGGGTCGCCAGCTTCTGGGTGGTCAGCGCCAAGCTGGAAGCCACTCGGCAAAGGCGGCTGGGCCAGTTGATTGCCTGCTCGGCTGCCGGGCAGCCAATCGGACCACTGAAACGACCTTGACCGGAGCGGGCGATCGGCACCGGGCCTGTCTTGATCCCCCGAATCGCCCGCATCTGCTACATTCAAAGGCGGCACCCGACACCAGCCGGAGTCCTCCATGAGCCACCCAACGATCACCGATCAGCTCGCCCGACTCACCGTCTCCGTGCAGGTCATGGAAGAGCGTTTTTCCCAGGGAGAGCGGCCTGAGGGGGACCTGAGCGACGTCAAGCGGTCTCTCGATGACTTGCGATTGCGCCTCTGGGGCCTGATGCAGGCGTCCCACTCCGAGGATCCCCAAGCGTTCATGGAGCGGTTCCGGCTCCGCCGGGCCATTGAGCTTTCCGGCCGGATTGCCGCCGACCTCCGGGTGGGAACCCTCGACCCCCGGCACAAGGAGTTGTCGGATCTCTGGATCACCGCTGTTGATCTGAGCCGAGCCATCGAATCAACCCGGGATCAGCCACCAGGAGCCTGACCCCGCCGGCCGCAGGCTTGCCGCTTCCTCTCCCCATCCTGGCGACATACCCGATCGGGGAAAATTTCTAGCGGGTCAATTCAATCCTGGTGTTGATGAAGGTGCCGATGCCGGCGGTGCAGGTGAGGGTGTGCCGGCCCGGGGTCCAGCGCTGTTTGGCCGCCAGTGGCAGCCGAGTTCGCAGGACAATCGCGCGGTCACCCGGGACAATGGTGATGGTCTGGGGGCCACTGTCACTGATCAACGCGTTCCGGGCACCGGCAATCTTGCAGGAGTAGCCGAACTTCCCGGCGCCGGTGTCGGTCGGATGGTCGAACAGTACCACCAGCCAGAACGACCGGATCCGCGCGGCGCTGAAGGAGACATCCGGAACAGCGTCGTCATCCGGAGCCTGCTCCGCCCCTTCGAAAATCCCGCTGGCAATGACCCGGGTATCCAGAGATGGCAGCTCGGCCGGCCCGGTCATCTCGAATCGTTCGGTGGCAATGCTCCGGTTGTTGATCCGGCATTCGATACTGTACCAGCCCCGAGCCAACGGAGGCTCGAAGCTGATCCGCCCGGTACCGGTGACCACCCGATTCCGGACCACACCGGACAGGTCGAACGAGGTGGCGGCTCCCAGTGGGTCGAACCCGCCACAATGAGAGGTGGTCGAGTCGCCCGCGGCCCGGGGCGGTACCGTTGCCTCGGCAAAGAGTGAGTCGAACGTCCCCACCACGAACTGCTTGTCGGGTGCGCCCCCGATAGGCCCCTTGCGGCCAAATACCACCAGCGTGGCCCCCGGAGCTGCCGGCCCGATCGCTCCACCATCCACCATCTCGAACGAGCCGGCGCCAAACTCCCGGCCGTCGCTTCGGCAGGAAACGCGATAGGTCCCCGCCGGCCACTGCCCACCCTGATCCCAGCCGACACCCTGACTGTGAACCGAGCCGGTCCATCCGGCGG
>JANNSC010000007.1:0-7874 GCA_031402135.1 Gemmatimonadales bacterium
GTGTACCTGGAAAACACGTCGCTGTTCCGCTCCACCGATGGTGGCAAGACGCTCACCTCGGTGGGCAACGGCACCCACGGTGATTTCCACGACCTCTGGATTGATCCCGACGACCCAGCCCACCTCGTCGTCGGCAATGACGGCGGTGGAGCGGTGTCCAGCAACACCGCCGGTCGCTGGACCGCGCAGGATTTTCCGACTCCGCAGTGGTATCACGTCATCACCACCAAGCACATTCCCTACCACGTTTGCGGATCGCAGCAGGACAATTCCACGCTCTGCGTGCCCTTCGATTGGAACGCGGCGGCGTTCGGGAGTGGTGGCGGCGGGCGGCGAGGTGGGGGCGGCGGGGCGCGAGACATCACGTCAGGTGGGATGGCGGTGGCGTACGAGGCCGGCGGCGGTGAGCCGGGGTACATCGCGCCTGACCCGCTGGATCCCGACCTGTTCTACTCCGGCACCAATAACGGCGCCTACGTGGACAAATACAATCGCCGGTTGGGAACTTCCCGCGAGGTAAATCCCTATCCATGGTTCTATTCCGGCGAGCCCTCCAAGGATATCAAGGAACGATGGCAGTGGACCTTTCCGATCATCTTCTCCACGGTGGACCCGAAGGCGATGTATGTCTCCTCGCAGCGGTTGTGGAAGACGATGGATGGCGGGAAGACCTGGGCGGCCCTGAGCGGCGATCTGACTCGGCACGCCCCCGAGACCCAGGAAAAGTCGGGCGGTCCGATCACCGGCGACATGAACGGGCCGGAAGTGTACGCGGTGATTTTTGCCGTGGCGCCGGGCAAACGGGATATCAATGTGATCTGGACCGGCTCCGATGATGGGCTGGTACACGTTACCCGGGACAACGGGAAGACCTGGGCCAACGTGACGCCACCGGGCATGCCCGACTTCGGCCGGGTGAGCCAAATCGATGCCTCGGCGTTCAGCTCGGGCGTTGCCTACGTGTCGGTGCGGCGGCCGCTGCTCAACGATATGGCGCCCTACATTTTCAAGACCGCCGACTACGGCCGGAGCTGGAGCAAAGTGGTGAATGGAATCCGGGCCGATGCCTATGTGCACGCGGTACGGGAGGATCCGACCCGGCGGGGGCTCCTGTACGCCGCCACCCAGCACGGAGTGTACATCTCCTACGACGACGGGGCCCAGTGGCAGTCGCTCCGTGCCGGCATGCCCGACGTCCCCGTGGCAGATCTGATCGTGGAGGGAAACGAGCTGGTCATTGCCACCCACGGCCGGGGCTTCTGGGTACTGGACAATATCGCGCCGCTGCGGCAGGTCAATGCGGGTTATGCTGCACGTGCCGCCGCAATCTTCCAGCCGCCGGCTGCGGTGCGGTCGGGACCCAGGGTAACGCTCAGCTGGTGGCTCAAGGCACCACCGAAGCGCGCCAAACTGGAAATCCTCGACTCCGCTGGAGCGGTGCTCCGAAGTTTTGAGCCGGATACCGCGCTGCCCGCCCTCCGAGACTCGATGGCCACCGAATCGGACGATGGATTTGCCCGCGGCAGGAGAACACTGCTCCCGAATGCCGCCGGCGTGAATCGACTGTCATGGGATCTCCGGGCCGAGGGCGCTTCGACTTTTCCGGGGATGATCTTCTGGGGAGCCGGGACCAACGGTCCGGCGGTGCCGCCGGGCCGCTATACGGTGCGGCTCACTGCCGACGAGCGGGTGCTCACAGCGCCGATCCGGGTGTTTCGGAATCCCCGGATTACCGACGTGACCGACACCGATTTGCAGGCCCAGTACACATTCTCCAAGCGGGTCCGCGACAAGGTGACCGAGGCGAACGATGCAGTGATTGCCATTCGCCGAGTGAAGGCCCAGGTGGACGATCGGCTCAAGAAGTCGGAGGACGCGAAACTCATATCGGTGGCGGGCCGGCTCCGCAGCAACGCGTCGGGGGTCGAAGAGAACATTTACCAGGTGCGCAACCGCAGCGGCCAGGACCCGCTCAACTTTCCGATCAAGGTGAACAACCGGTTGGCCAACCTGATGTCGATGGCCGAGCGGGGCGATGGACGGCCGACCACCAACATGCCGGAAATTTTCGGAATTCTGTCGACCGAACTCAAGGGCTACACCAGTACGCTGGCCAAGATCTGGGCCGAGGATCTGGCGGCGCTCAACACCGAGCTGGCGCGGCTGGGGCTCAAGAAGGTGGATCCGAAGTGCGCCGCGGTGGAGGGGTGCACGCCGCCGATTGCCTGACGGCAGCGCGTGCGATGCCCTTCAACATCCCGCTGAACACCAGCTGGTGCAGCGGGAAGAGCCCGTACCAGTAGGCGCGTCCGAGAAGTCACACCGGATCGAAGATTACCGTCTGCCGGATCATCGCCTAGACGCCACTCCCGGTCACCTCAAACTCCAGCCAGGCTCGGCCCGGCAACTTCATTTCGGCGATGAGCCGCAGCAATTGGCCCGGCTCCAGCGCCTCGACCCGCCAAAAGTCGACGGTGTCACCGATCTGAAGCGCTGTGGGGGAGCTCGAGCGCCGCCATGAGATCGGTCAGGACATCCTCGATGGCAATCGGTTGGGCCGGTACCTTCACCCACTTGGGTATGATCATGATCGGGAGCCGCTCTACCAACGAACGGATCATTTCGAAGCTCAGGCTCCCCGAGCCAATGACGATGGACGCACGGAACTCGACCACCGGCACCCCGGAGCTTGCCAGTATCCGTCCGACCTCCTGGCGACTGCGCAGGTGAGGTGACAGGGTGTCCTCGTTGCTTCCCAGGCCGCCGAGGTAGATGGTGCGGCCGCCTCCGGCCGCCTTGGCAGCTCGACCGAAGTTGTCCGCCGCCTGCCGGTCCGCCTCCTCAAAGGAGCCACTCGCACCCATTGAGTGAACCAGGTAGTAGGCAATATCCACCCGGACAGGGCGTCGCCGAGCCCCGGCCCTTCGAGGACATCCCCCGCGACCACATCCGTAGCGGGCCCGACGATCCGGCGAAGTGCCTCGGGGCGCCGAGCCAGGCAACGCACCCGGTGGCCCCGGTGCTCCAGACACCGCAGCAGCCTTCCCCCGACGTACCCGGTGGCGCCGGTGAGCAGAATCACGGGGAATTGGGGGCTGCTCGCGGGTTGGGAAGCCTTCGCCTCTGGTGCTCCGATCACTTGGCGCCCTGCGCTCCCCGCGCAAAGGCGGCGAGCTCGGCCATCGACTGGATCCGGAGGAGCCCCGGCAGCGGAGCGAGCAGCGGCGCTCCGCGTCCTCCCATGACAAGGGTTGCTCCTCGAAGGGCCAGCACGTCGGCCAGTTCTACTGCTGTCCGGGCGCCACCATCAGCGCCCGGGCGAACGCTCATCGCCAGCCAAACGAGCTGCGGGTTATAGTGCTCGATGGCCTGGCGAAGCGCGGCGAAGGGAGTTTCGGAACCAAGGTTGTGGTCTTGGTAGCCCAGATCGGCGAGCACCATGGCGGCCATCATCGAGGGAATGATGTATGGGTCATTGCTCGGGGCGGCGCCGAGAGCGACGGGCGCGGCGGCAGTGGGTGGAGTGAACAGTGATCGCATTTCTGCCAGGGCCTGAACACATGTCACGGTGGCCCGGTGCTCGATGACGATCCCCGCTGGCCCATGCTGCCACAGGGCGCCGATGCGCTCGAGGGCCACTCGCATCGGCCCGTCACAGATTGCCGCGACCGGCCAACCTGACAGGTAGAGCGAGAGGAGCAGCGTTTTCGCCGCGGGACCCTCGTCCCGCTGCAGAAAGGAGAAAAACCGCTCCGCTTCCTCCTGCACCGCCACCCCGTCAAACGGGGCGACCCGCGGGGCAGTCCTCGCCCCCAGCATTATCTCCGGTCGAATCACCGCCGCGCCGCTCTGTCGTACAAACCGCACCGCCTCGCGCAACGCGATCCGGCGATGACCGCCGGCCGTGCGCATAACCGCCATCGCGCCGTCGTCCACCCACCGCTTGACTGACGATTCTGACACACCGAGACTCTGCGCCAGGTCTTTGGGGGAGAGCACTTTCATGGTTCACCAGGACGATTTGAATGAATCAAACATAATAGATCATGAGTCGAGACACAACCGTTAATGTTTTCAACATAACAGTTTATACCATTGTTACCTACTCGGCCTTGACACGGAACTTGTCATGCTGTATCCTTTGATGACCGATTTGAACGATTTCACGACTCTCTCGGAGTTGGCATGACCACCATGCTTCGCCCCATCCTGCACGGCTCTCCCCGCCAGCTGAGTCTCACCTCCCCGTCCGGCTGGACCGGAGTGGACTACCAGCGGATCGAGCGCGCCGTTCGGGAAATTCTCTTTGCCCTCGGGGAGGATCCCGATCGAGAGGGCCTGATTGACACACCGTCACGGGTGGCCCGGGCCTACGCCGAAACCTTCGCCGGGCTCCGTGAGGACGCAGGGATACATCTCGGCCGGACCTTCGAGCATGATGCCAGTGGAGATGATGTGGTCATCTTGCGCAACATCGAATTCGCTTCGTTGTGCGAGCACCACCTGGCCCCATTCCTCGGCCGGGCTCATGTCGCCTACCTCCCGTCAGGTGGGAAGGTCACCGGCTTGAGCAAGCTGGCCCGGACAGTTGATGTCTTTGCCCGGCGGCCTCAACTGCAGGAACGCCTCACCGCGCAGATCGCCGACTCCCTGGTCAAACACCTCCAGCCGAGGGGCGTCGCTGTGCTGATCGAGGGGGAGCATCTGTGCATGCGGGTTCGAGGCGCCAGGAAATCAGATGCCCAAATGGTGACCACGGCAATGCGGGGGATCTACGCAGAAGATCGCGACTTGCGCCGCGAGGTCCTGGGCCTGTTGCGCGGTGCGGCGGCGTGAGCACTACGACGGGTGGGTTACGACTCGGACTTTGCTGTCAATTTGTGGATCAGCCGATCAACTTTCGGACCACCACCGCGACGGCGATGGCGAAACTGCCCCGAGCCGAACGGCTTGCCCGCCTGGCCCAGCTGGCAATGTTCAACGCCGAATCACTGCTTGCCTCCCTCCGGTACTGCGCCGCCAACGATATCGGATCGTTCCGAATTACCAGTTCGATCCTTCCGATCAAGACCCACCCCGCCATGGGCTACCGAGTGGAGGAGTTGCCGGGCGCCGAGGCGATCGTGGCGCGATTCCGCGACGCGGGAACATTTGCCCGCGACCAAGCCATCCGCACCGGATTTCATCCCGACCAGTTCGTGGTGCTCAACTCCCCCGATGCAGACATCGTGGCTCGGAGCCTTGCCGAAATCGAATCCCAGGCGGAGATCGCCGAATGGGCCAATGCCGACACCATCAACGTGCACGGCGGCGGTGGGTACGGAGACAAACCAGCGGCGTTGTTGCGTCTCCGGCACGGTCTAGACCGGCTTTCGCCCCGCGCCCGCCAGCGGGTAACGCTGGAGAATGACGACCGGACCTTCACGCCTACCGACTTGTTGCCGGTGTGCCGGGATGCCGACGTGCCACTGGTTTTTGATGCCCACCATCATCGGTGCTGTCCCGACAAATTCACCACAACCGAGGCCACCACCGCCGCCCGGGAAACCTGGAATCGTGAGCCGCTGTTTCATCTGTCCAGTCCGCGGGAGGGGTGGCAGGGAGCCAGGCCGGAACGGCACCACGACTATGTCGACGTGGAGGATTTCCCTGAAGCGTGGTTGGGATGGGGGCTCACGGTTGAAGTGGAAGCGAAGGCCAAGGAGCAAGCCATCCAACGCCTCAGGCGTGACCTGGAGGGTCGATTGAATGCAACCCCCACTTCCACACTCAGCTCAAGCGCCTGAAGTCCATGCTCACGGCGCCGGCGCGCTTCCCCCGCTCGGCGGCGCCGACAGATGCTCGGCAATGATCATCCACTTGCCGCCGATGCGCTCAAACACGGCGGTCCAGGCTCCCTGAATGACGTGGGGGTGACCGCCCGGCGCGATATGCGGGATGGACCAGGCTCCGGTCAGGACCGCGGCATCGTTTCCGAGGCGGTCCACATAGACGTCACCCCAGCGCCAGGTGGCCTCGCGCATGTTCTTCCCGACGTTTTCCCAAAACGTCGCGATCCCGGCCCGGAGGGAGTCGGCAGAGGCAATGATGTTCCCGCCACTCGCGGAGATCACCCGACCGGTGTCCGGATATAAGCCATTCATCCGTTCCAGCACCCCAGGCCTGCCGAAATCGTACGCCGCGGCAATCCGGGCCTTGAGGGTATCGGCGAGGGCGGCGTCACCTGACGCGCTGCGGGGCGGCTCCAGGCCGCAGGCAGCGAGGAAGGACAACGCCAAACAGAGCCCCGCCGGAATCACTCCACGAGCTGCATTCATGTCCGGCCCCCGAGACAAGTAGGACACCTCTGTATCACCCTGGTGACGGCCCGCCGATGCCAGCGGAGGGGATCTCCCGCAGGGGCAGGCTCCGAAAACGTGGCTCGGCAAATGCGATCACTGCGTAACCTTACACTTCGCTGTAGCTTCAAGGTGGCCCTCGTCCCGCAGGAGAAGCCAATGCAAAGACCCACCCGCATCGCAACAGTGATCATGATAGGCGCCTGGCTCGGCGCATGTTCCGAGCCCGTCTCCCGGACCGCCAAGGACCCTGCTTCGGACCGCCTGGAGCGGACCCGCGATGTCCGGCTGGCGGAGTCGCCCAGCGGAGGAGCCGCCGTAGCCTCCGATCTCGAGACCGGGCGACCGCGCAGCGCTATTGCGGTTCCGGCACCTCGCCGAGCGCGGGGGCCGCTTCTGGCACTGACCACGGCTGCGGTGCCGGTGGTGGCGCCGAGGGTTCTTCCGGCGACCGAGGTGGTGGCGGGGTTGCCGCTCGACGCCGTACCAATCCCCGAATCCCATACTATCTACCTCGCGCCCACCGGTGAAATGGACCAGCCCTCGCCGGTCAACATTGCCGCAGGGCCCGCGGCCGGCGGCGAGCCGCACATCGGGCATGATTACGGCGGCAGCCGGGGACCGTCGATCATCATTCGGGGCGGGATGGGCGGAGTCGACGACAAATGTGACCTCCGTCCCCGCGGGTTCGGCGGGATTGCCATCAATCGCGCGGCCCCTTCACTAGGTGGCTCGACCGGCAGAAGTGGGTTTCCCAGAGGGATCCGCTGACCCTGGGTCGAGGCGGTGACGGCTCCCATTTCCGACGGCGCCACCATTGATCCATCACCCACCGAAATGGGCCACTGAAACGGGTTGGCTGGCATGATCCCGGGCGGATTGGACGGCCAGCTGAACCCGATGTATCGTTGGTAGGTTGCGGCCCGTATGTTTAGACCCTGAGCGGCAAGGTGGGCGCAGGATCTCACTCAGACTCCCCCCGGCGGAAGAAGGTTTCTCCATGCGACGAATCACCCTCAGCTCGATTCTGGCGTTCGGGATCTTGGCAGCTCCATTGACCATCGGGTTGGCCCAGACCCTGCCGGACAGCACCAAGCCAGACACCACCACGAAGCCCAAGAAGCCACCCAGCAAATTTGCCAAGATTGCCAAGGGTGTGGCGGGTACCGCCGCAACCGCCGCCGCCGGGGCCGGGGTGCAATCGGTTCTGGGCAAGGATGCGGGAGGGGTGGCCAATGCGCTGGGCGCTGCGGGGGCGATTCCCTGCGGAACCGGCTACGGGGTAACGGCCGGTGCGGCCATCGTGGGCAGCGTGAAAAACGTCGTCAAGAAGGCCGGGGAAACCGAACCGGGGGCGTCCGCCCCCCCGTGTCCCCAGGCGGGGGGGTTGATCTCCGGTTTGCCGGGGGGCATCCCGGGACTGCCGGGGGGCATCCCTGGATTGCCTGGGGGCATCCCCGGGCTGCCGGGAGGGATACCCGGCCTGCCGAGCGGGAAGGGTATTGCCGGAGCGCTGGCTGGCGCGGCAATCGGCGG
>JANNSC010000008.1:0-7488 GCA_031402135.1 Gemmatimonadales bacterium
GTACATCCTTCTCGAGCAAAGAGCGCCTCCACGGCGGGGTTGATGTCGGTTGCCACGACCGTTGCTCCCTCCTCGCGCAGCGCCTCGGCGCAGGCGCGGCCGATGCCGCTGGCGGCGCCGGTCACCAATGCCACCCGGCCGGCCAGGGGTGGCCGCCCGCCCGCCCGGCGCAGCTTGGCCTGCTCCAACTCCCAGTATTCCACCTCGAAGAGTTGCGCCTCGGGGAGCGCTCGCCAGCCGCCCATGCCCTCCGCGTGCTCGATGGCGCGAAGGGTGTGCCGGGCAATATCGGCAACGACATCGGCTTCTTTTGCGGAGGCGCCGAAGGTGACGACCCCGCGGCCCCGCCACACCGCCCACCGTGGTGCCGGGTCGAGGCAGGCGAGTGCTGGCGTCGCGTGGCGGGTGAAGTAATTCCGGTAGCGGCCAACGTAGGCGGCCACCGCGGCCTCCCAGTCTCCCTCTCCGACCAATGGCACCGGCTTGGTCCGAATGACGTGGTCCGGGGTGAGGGGTCCGCGGGTTACGATCGTTTCCAGGTCGGGACGCGATGCGAACGCCCGGAGCTGGGCAGCCAGGTGCGGCCGGGCCACAACAGCTCCGCCGCCGGCTCGTCCCGCCGCACGTCGAAGGCCCGCCAGGCTCACCAGGTCACTGTTGGGGAGTACCCCGTTGTCGCCACGGGGATGGGCCGGCGCCCCGTTTTGCTCGAGATAGTCCTCAGCGGTAGTGACCAGCGTCAGCATCCGCTCGTAGCTGGTGCGGGCGTCGTCGGCAAAGGTGAAGACGCCGTGGTGAAGGAGGATGATGCCGCTGATCCGGCTCCAGTCGACGCCTCGGGTGAGTTCGCGGACCGCCCGCGCCAGCACGAAGCCTGGCATCACGTACGGCACTATCAGGACCGAATCGCCGAAGAGTGCCCGAATGCGGGCTTCGCCGTCCGGCGTGTTGGAGATTGTGACCACCGCGTCGGCGTGGGTGTGGTCTACGTAGGTGGCCGGTATGATGGCGTGGAGAATCGCTTCGACGGAGGGGGTGGGAGCGTCCGGATCGATCATGGCCGCCCGCTGGGCCCGCACCATCGCAGTATCGGAGAGTTCCGGCAGGTCGGCCATCCGCTGCAGCACGTCGAGACGGACCGGGGCAAACCCGGCCGAGGCAATGGTGGCCAGGTCCCAGCCGCTTCCCTTGATGTAGACCACCTCCTCGGCATCGCCGAAGAGGTTGGGGACCGTCGCCTTGACCGAGGTGCTGCCACCGCCGTGAAGGACCAACGAGGGCTCTTGCCCCAGGAGCCGTGAGGTGTACACCCGAAGCTCCAGCGGCGTGGTACAGCGGTTGGCGTCGGCATCGTTCCAGCGGCTCTGCATGGCGTATTCTCCTCGGAGTCAATCTAGCCAACTCCTTGATTTGTAACGAATTACGATTGCCGAGTCGACAGGACGCCTCCAGTCCCCTAAGTTTGACGGGTAGGCTCTTGTCCCGTGGACTCTTGAGGCTCAATGTCCGAAGCGAATCCGACTTGGCGCGAAATCGTGGTGCGGTACCAGACGCCCAGTATCAAGAGCGCGGTTTGGCAGCTGGTTTCCACGCTGGTGCCGCTGCTCGGCTCCTTTTTTGTGATGTATTGGAGTCTCTCGGTAAGTTACTGGCTGACGCTGGCCTTGGCAGTTCCAGCGGCGGGGCTCACCATCCGGACCTTCATCATCATGCACGACTGTGGGCACGGTTCCTTCCTCCCCTCGCGCACCTGGAACGACGTGATCGGGTGGGTGACCGGGATTTTGACCACGACCCCCTACTCCCATTGGCGCCGGGAACACGCCATCCACCACGCGACCTCCGGACACCTGGAGCAGCGCGGCACCGGCGACATCAGCACGCTCACGGTCAAGGAATATCTCTCGGCGGGGTGGCTGCGGCGGACCTGGTACCGGATCTACCGTAACCCGCTCACCCTGCTTGGGTTTGGGCCGATCTTCCTGTTCATCAAGCACCGCTGGCCCACCCGGGGTATTGCCGGCAAGAAAGAAGCTCTCAACGTTCACCTAACCAACCTTGCCCTTGCCGCAACGGTTACCGTTCTGTCGCTGCTGATTGGCTTCAAGGCGTTCATCCTGATCTGGCTGCCGATCTTCCTCCTGAGCGGCACCGCCGGGGTGTGGCTGTTCTACGTGCAGCACCAATTTGAAGATGCCTACTGGAGGGGCGGTACGGATTGGGACTATGCCACCGCGGCGGTGGCCGGAAGTTCCTACTTCCACCTGCCCAAGGTGCTGCAGTGGTTTTCGGGGAATATCGGCTTCCACCATGTTCACCATCTCAGCCCCAAGATTCCCAACTATCGGCTGGAACGCTGCCATAAGGAAAACCCCACCTTCCAGAAGGTGGTCACGCTCACCATGCGCGAGAGCATCCGGACCCTTGGCCTCCGGCTGTGGGATGAGGAGACCGGCCGGATGGTCGGCTTCGGCCACCTCCGCCGACTGCGGCGGGAACGGCGTCGGCAGCAGAAAGCGGCGTGATCCTGCGCCGCGGGTTCGCGGCGCTTCTGGCACTCTCGGCGGCGGGCGGGTGCACTACCACAGCGCCTCCCGCCGCCTCGACGTATCTCCTTACCAACCTTCAGCTGCTCGACGGGACCGGCGCCCCGGCACGGGCCGCTGCCGTACGCATTGCCGGCGACACCATCGCCGCCGTTGGTGATCTTTCCCCGATTGCTACCGACAGCGTGATCGACGCGGGTGGTTTGACGCTCGCTCCCGGCTTCATCGACACCCACAGCCATGCCGACCGGGGCGTTTCCGCGGATCCCGACGCGCTTGCCGCGACCAGCCAGGGCATCACCACCATCATCGGGGGCCAGGACGGTGGCTCGCCGTTTCCGCTCGCAGGGTATTTCGATGCGCTGGCCCGGAATCCTGTCGCCGTGAATATCAGCATGTACGCGGGCCATGGCACCATTCGAACCCGGGTTGTCGGATCCGATTACCGGCGCGCCGCCACGCCTGGCGAAGTGGACAGCATGATCGCGCTCCTCCGGATCGAGCTCGGCGCCGGAGCGCTGGGCCTCTCCACCGGGCTCGAGTATGAAGAAGGGCACAGCGCGGCGCCTGCAGAGGTGCTGTCGCTCGCACGGGCGGCGGCGGATTCGGGTGGACGCTACATCAGCCACATTCGCAGCGAGGATCGGGGATTCTGGCCGGCAATCGAGGAGTTGCTGGCCATCGGCAAGGCCACCGGGATGCCGGTCCAGCTCTCCCACGCCAAGCTGGCCATGCGAGCGCTCTGGGGCCGCGCCGACAGCCTGATTCGGCGGCTCGACGCCGCCAGGGCTGAGGGCGTTCACGTCACCCTCGATGTGTATCCCTATCTGTACTGGCAATCGACACTGCGGGTACTCTTTCCCGAGGGGAATTACGGCAGCGTCGAAGAAGCTCGATTCGTCCTGGCCCAGGTGTCGCCGGCCGACGGGCTGTTGTTGAGCGCTTTTGCCCCCGACACCGGTTATGTCGGCAAGACGGTCGCGGAAATCGCGGCGCTTCGGCGGGCCGATCCGGCGGTGACGCTGGTGGCGCTGATTCGCGAGGCCGAGGCGTGGGAGCGAAAGAGCGGGCAGGGCGCCGAGAGCGTCATCGGCACCAGCATGGTGGAGCCCGACCTTGCGCAGCTCTTGGCGTGGCCGTTCGGCAACATATGCACCGATGGCGAGCTGGCCGGGCGGCACCCACGGGGTTTCGGATCATTCCCCCGGGTGTTGGGGCGCTACGTCCGGGAGCAGAAGGTGCTGCCGCTTGAGGAAGCGGTGCGAAAAATGAGTTCGCTCCCGGCGAGAAACGTGGGGCTGGCACGGCGCGGCGAGATTCGTCCCAGCTGGTTCGCCGACCTGGTGCTGTTCGATCCCGCCACCGTGCTGGACCGAGCCACGACGGAAGATCCGAGAGCACTGTCGACCGGGATCAACCGGACCTGGGTCAATGGCGTCGTGGTATTCGACGCGGGTCGCGCGACGAGTGCCCGCCCCGGCCGGATCCTTCGGCGGCTCAAGCCGCTTTGACCTCGAACTTGGGCAATGAAATCCTCCGCGCGGAGGAATTGGTCCGGCCCTGGATTGTGCAGACCGAGCTCCGGGCTTCTCCTATCGGTGGTACTGGCGGGTTATACCTCAAGCTCGAAAACACCCAGCACACCGGCTCCTTCAAGGCCCGCGGCGCCCTCAACAAGCTGCTCCGGATGAGTCCCGCCGCGCGGGCCGGCGGAGTCGTGACCGCGTCCACTGGGAATCATGGAGCAGCGGTCGCCTACGCCGCCGGCAAGTTGGGGATATCGGCCCGGATCGTTGTTTCCACAGCGGCCGACCCCGGCAAAGTGGCGGCGATCCGGGCCCTCGGCGGGCAGGTTCAGGCGTTTGACGAAGATTCCAGCCTTGCCGAGGTACGCGCCCGTCGGCTCGCGGAAGCTGAGGGCATTCCGTACATCTCTCCGTACAACGATCTCGAGGTGGTGGCGGGGCAGGGGACGGTGGGTGTCGAGCTCGCCCGCCAGCTGCCCCGGGCGGACGCGGTGTTCATTGCGCTGGGCGGCGGCGGGCTGCTCGCGGGTGTTGCCGCGCATCTGGCGGAACATTGGCCCGGAGTGACCATCGTGGGGTGCTCGCCGGAGAATTCGGCGGTGATGATCCATTCCCTCCGGGCCGGCCGGATTCTGGAAATGGCGTCCCAACCGACGCTTTCAGATGGGACCGCGGGTGGGGTCGAGCCCGGCGCGATCACCTTCGAGCTGTGCCGGCAATATGCCGGAGACCTGGTGACTGTCACCGAAGCCGAAATACGCCAAGCGATGGGTCTCGTCTTCGAGACCCATCACTTGATGGTGGAAGGGGCCGCAGGGGTGGCGCTCGCCGCCTACCTGCGCCAGGTGGATCGGTGGCGCGGCAAGACTGTGGTAGTCATCCTGTGCGGCGGCAACGTCAACCCGGGGGAATTCGAAGAGTGATGGCCTCTCCCGGATGGACGGTAATCGTCTCACTGATCGACGCGCCCCGCCCTCCGATAGGCACCGCCTCGAATCGGAGCGAGGTGGCCCCGAAGACGACACTCTTCGGCAGTTTGAATGGTGAGACGCGCGCGCCGTTCGCGGTCCCCAGCCGGATGCGTTGGCTTCCCTGGTGGATGTAGATTCGCATGTCGTTGAAATTGTCGTTTTCCACCGAGAGGGTAGCTGGTTCATCCGGGACGAGACCCGGCCCGGCGGTGTTGTGTCCGGCGCAGCCGGCCAGCGCCAGCGCCACTCCACCGATTGCGAAAATACTGCGCAGCGTTTTCATGAAACTCTCCCTGCACGCCCATCCATGGCTCGCCTTCCCAATTGGAGGACGCCGAGCCCGGCCCATTCCTGCACAGGAGGCCGCCTGACTGACCCGACGCTTGCCCCCGCCGACATCGAGAGCACAGCGGCGGCGCTCCGTCCCCACATTCGGGAAACGCCGGTATGGCGGTGGGAGGATGAGCTGACGGCCGGCCTCTTCGATTTTGGGACCCGGGCGGTGCTCAAGCTCGAGCTGTTCCAGCACGCCGGCAGCTTCAAGGCGCGGGGAGCGCTGGCGGTGATGCACTCGCTCGATGCCGCGGCGCTGGCCCGCGGCGTCACCGCGGTCAGTGCCGGAAATCATGCCATTGCGGTGGCCTGGGCATCGGGCACCCTCGGGACGACGGCCAAGGTGGTGATGCCCAGATCGGCGGATCCCTACCGGATGTCACGCTGCCGGTTGCTCGGTGCCGAGGTCGTGTTGGCAGCCGACGTGCATGAGGCGTTCGCGCTCGCGGAACGGATCGAACGCGAGGAGGGTCGCACCTTTGTGCATCCCTTCGAGGGACCGCGGACCGCAATGGGCACCGCGACGCTGGGCCTGGAAATGCTGGGTCAGATCCCGGAACTCGACGCGGTGATCGTTCCGGTCGGCGGCGGTGGGCTCGCCGCCGGCGTGGCGGCGGCAGTGAAGCAGTTCAAGCCCGGCTGCCAGGTGATCGGCGTCGAGCCGGAAGGCAACGACACCATGAAACGGAGCCTCGCCTCGGGAAGGCCGGAACAGGCTCCCGCCGGCGGCCCCCGCACCATAGCAGATAGCCTGAGCCCGCCTTACGCCTTGCCGTTCAGTTTTGGGCTGTGCCGCCGCTACCTGGACGACGTGGTGCTGGTCAGTGACGATGCCCTGCGCGAAGCGCTCGCCCTGCTCTTTCGGAGTGCCAAACTCGCGGTCGAACCGGCCGGAGCCTCTGCCACCGCCGCGTTGATGGGTCCGCTCCGCGAGCGACTGGCGGGAAAGACGGTAGGGCTCATCGTCTGCGGCAGCAACATTGCGCCGGAGCGCTACGCCGAACATCTGGAACGAGGTACCGCCCTGCTGGCCGGTCGGTGAAATCAATCGTGGTGTTCGGCCTTGCGTTCGGTGCTCGGGGC
This sequence comes from Gemmatimonadales bacterium, assembly GCA_031402135.1. Taxonomy (GTDB): domain Bacteria; phylum Gemmatimonadota; class Gemmatimonadetes; order Gemmatimonadales; family GWC2-71-9; genus JABFSM01. The sequence continues at coordinate 6,460 of JANNSC010000008.1, forward strand.
TCGCGGTTCGTGCGTTCCATCTTTGTGGTTGCCGGGTCTCTCCCCGGCCTCAAATTGCTTCTCAGCCTTTGATCTTTTCCGGAGTCGACGTCGTGCACTTTGCCGCCCTGCTGTTGTCGCTCGCTCAGACCCAGTCCCCGGTTTCCTACGATGTCTCCTTTCCCAACGCCGAGCATCACGAGGCGGAGGTCGTCGCCACCTTTTCAGGTGTTTCCCCGGGACCGCTCGAGGTCTGGATGAGCCGGAGCTCACCGGGCCGGTATGCGGTGCACGAGTTTGCCAAAAACGTCTACAACTTGCGCGTTGAAAATGGCCGAGGCCGGCGGCTAACCGCCACACCAGTCAATCCCTATTCCTGGAAGGTGAGCGGTCACGATGGGACGGTTAGGATTCGCTATACCCTCTTCGGGGATCGGGCCGACGGCACCTACTCCCAGGTTGACCGGAGCCACGCGCATCTCAACGCTCCGGCCACCTTCATCTGGGCGAGGGGATTCGACCAACGTCCGGTGCGAGTCGCCTTCTCTGGATTGCCGGCAGGATGGCGGGTGGCCACCCAACTGAAACCAACGGCCAGCCCAACGGCGTTTACTGCTCCTGGATTGCAGTACTTCATGGACAGCCCGATCGAGGTTGGTCCGGTGGAGATTCGAACCTGGCTGGTGGGCAACGGGCTTCGAACCGACACCATGCGGCTGGCAATTCACCATCTGGGGACCGCCGCGGAAGTGACCCGGTTCGTGGAGATGATCAAGCGGATCGTGCCGGAGCAGGCCGGGGTATTCGGCGAACTGCCACGCTTCGATTTTGGCACCTACACCTTTTTGAGCGACTACTTGCCGTGGGCCTCGGGCGACGGGATGGAACACCGGAATTCCACCGTCCTCTCCGACACCCAACCCCTCTCCACTGGAATGAAGGACAATTTTGGCACGGTAGCCCACGAATTTTTCCATTCCTGGAACGTGGAACGGATGCGTCCCAAGGCCCTCGAGCCGTTCGATTTTTCCCAAGCCAACATGTCGGGAG
>JANNSC010000009.1:0-4513 GCA_031402135.1 Gemmatimonadales bacterium
ACCACCCCGCCACGTACGCCTTGCTGCCGATGGCCCGCGCCCTGCAGACGATCGACGAGGGGAGCGGAGTACGCTTAAGAGCATCGCCACGCCCTGCTCCGTGAAAGCGTACGAGGGCTTCCTCATCCCTCCCCAACTTGAAGTCACAATTTGTGACTTCAAGTTCTCCCACTCCTGTCGATCCAGTTGAAACATGAAATGTTGTGGAAAACGCCCTCCATTTCGGCTCACTGCTTGGACCAGTTTCTTCGGCTCGACAGTTAGAGGTGAGCCAGATCAGGGCTCAGCAGCAACAGCTCCCCGGGGAGAGACCGGATCCGCCGGGAGACTTGCTCTATCGTCTTGGCGCCGAGATCCATGCAAGAATCTTGGGGGAAGGACCGCGTTGTGGTAACCAGAAAAACGCGCCACCGCCGAGCCTGGAGAGGCCCGCGCTCAGCGAGCTGGTGGAGCTCTCCTCGATCAGTGCCGAGGAACCACGATCTCCAGCGTGGTGCCGTTCACCGGCCCCACCGACCGCACCCCTTCGGTGCCCTTGCCCCGTTCAAATCCCCGCCTGGGCAGGAGCAGCGTACCAGCCGAATCAAAAGCGGCAATCTGTACCGGTGTCATGTCGGCGATGTCGTCTCCGTCGAACCAGCGCGGGGTTCCCAGGATCCAGTTGGTCCGCGACGCGATGAAGCGCATCTCGGTTTCGCCGTCCATCAGGAACACGATTCGGTACCTGCCCGGCGTTGCCGGGGCGTGGAGCCGGGCGCCGGAGAGGGCGTCTTCCAGCGGGATGTCGACTTCGGTGAGCCCATGGCTGGGGAGGGCGCTCAGCACGATCCAGTTGGACCGCCGGTCGCCCCACAGGGCCACCGCACCCATCAATACCGCTGCATCCCGCCATTGTGTCAGAATCTGAAAGTGCAGCGTGCCGGTGAGCTCGGCGCCTGGGGCAACGTGGACTACACGCCGCACGGAATCCACCGCTTGGCCGTTGACCTGCCCGCCGGTGATGACGACGCGCTCCGATCCGCGGTATCCAAAGCCCCCGTTGGAATAGAAAGTCCGGGTGCTGGCCGCGGTGATGGCCCCGGCCCGGAACTCGAGTCGAAAAGGACCGGCGCCCCGCACCACCAAATCAGGAAAGGCGGCCTGGCCTCGGCGAATCGGCTGGACCACAGTGCCCTGCAGCGTCACGCCACTGTCGCCCACCAATCGGGCCGCCACTAGACCGGGCGTGTTACGGGTGGGCTGGCCGGCGCCATCGCGAAAAGTCACGGAGATGGGAACGGGGTTCCTGACGCCAGCAGGGGATTCGTAACGCGCTTTGGACGTATCCCAGAGAAACCCCCGGGAGGTGACCGGTTCGGTGAGAACCAGGGCCACCGCGGGCGGCTCCAGCAAACGCTGCACCGCAAATCCCACTGCCGTGCCGGCCCCGGCCAGGAACACCACGCCGAGCGCCCCTGCCATTTCAGGGTAGCCGCGCAACAGCCGCAACCGGGCTGGAACGGTGCCGGCCAACTGCCGGGCCTGCTCCACCGTGGCCTCCTCGCCCAAAAACTCCGCCGCCGCGCCGACTGGGTCCCGCCAATGGCGCCGGCGCCTACCGACAGTGAGCCATTGCCGAAACGTGGCGGACCCGGCAGGATCTTCCGCCAGGACCAGCAACCGGCCGGCGAGGCGGAGGGCGTGAGTGGACGTGCCGGCATCGGCGAGCAGCGCCCGTCCCAGCCGCCGGCTCACTTCGCTCTGCCGAGCCGGATCACAAATCGTCATGGCCGCCTCGGCCAGCTTGTCGTGGGCGATATCCCACGAATCGCCCGCGCGAATCACCAGCCCCCGCCCCTCCAGCGCGCTGACCAGGGCCATTCCGGCGGGATGTTCCGATACGGCAGCCAGTACCTCCTCTTGCAGTGGCCCCCCGGCCAGGGCGAGTGCCACGAGGATTTCAAGCGCGCCGGCGGGGAGCTCGCGCAGCAACTGTTCCAGCACGCTGCCTTGAGCGAGTTCCTGGCGGAGCAGATCAGGATTGGGACAGAGCCACCGCTCGGCTTCGATGCGAAGCAGGCGCCGCTCCAGCGCCAGCTCGAGGGCCGAGAGCACCAGCAGGGGCACCCCGGCCGACACCGCAAAGGTCAGGCGCCCGAGGTCCTCCAGCAGAGCGGGCTCACACGCCGCGATGCTGGCCACCAGATCCTCCAGCTGGGGGAGGGTGAGGGGTTGCAGCTCGATCAGATCGGAGCCGGAGGGGAGCGGCCAACCGCCGCGGACCGGCCGCAGAGTCACCAAGAGCAGCAGAGGGAGATCGGTCACCCGTCCCGACAGACTGCGGAGTACCTGGCGCGACGCCTCGTCGGCCCAGTGGAGGTCTTCCACCAGGACGGCGGTGGGATTCTCCTCCCCCACCGCCTGGAGAATTTCGCTCAGGGCGAGGGTACGGAGCCGCAGCAGTTCGTCCGGCTCCCGGGGCGCGGGTTGGGTTCGGGAAAAGAGACTGGACAGCGAGGGGGCAAGATCCACCAGCGCGGCGGCGGCAGCGGGAGACACGCCGAGGGCGCCGGGAAGCCGACCGAGCGACTCGGCGAGGGTGGCGACGAGCCCGAAGGGGAGGTCGCGGTCGGCGGGGCGGGCCCGGACCAGCACGGTGCGAGCGCCCATCGTGGTGAGTCGCTCATGAAAATCCTGGAGCAGGCGGGTCTTGCCGATGCCGGCGGCGCCACGTACCACCACGGCGTGGCCCGCGCCGCGCAGGGCGGACTGCCAGGCGGCGAGCAGGGTGGCAAAGACTTGTTCCCGACCAACCAAGTCGGCCCGGGGCCGCTCGGACCCGGTCGAGGAAGATTCCGGTGCTAGCGCCCTGACTCGCTCGAGCAGGGCGCCGGTTTCCGGATCGATGGGGAGGTGTTCGGCGCGGAGCCGTCCCTGCAGAACTTCGGCTTCCACCAGAGCGTGCATCCGCTGCCCCGAGGCGAGCAGGGCTTGGAGCAAGGTGCGCCAGAGGTCGAGCCGCTCGGGCATCTCGTCGCGAAGCCGGGTGGCGATGGTCACCGCCTCGCGGCTTCGCTGCTGGGAGAGCTCCTGCCGGACCAGTGCCTCTCCCACGGTGAACCAGAGGGCCCGGTAGTGCTCCCGCTGCAGGTCGGCCCATTGCTCAAAGCCGGCGCCGCCGGGGGTGGCGAACGCCGGCATGAAGTGGCCGCGGTAGGTAGTCCATGCGACGGTGAGGTCGCCGGCGTGGGCGGCGGTTTCGAAGAGTTGGCAATCCACGGTGAGGGGGAGATCGAGGACCAGGTCGTCTCCGACGGAGCGGATGGCCGACTCGCCGAGGCGCTGGCGGAGGAGGAAGACCGTCTGGCGAAGTGTCTGGCGGCCACGCTCGGTGCCGGCGTCGCTCCAGAGCAGATCCTGGAGCAGGTCGCGGGAGGCGCGGTGGCCCCGGGCGAGGGCCAGGTATGCCAGCAGCGCGAGAGGCTTCTGGGGACCCATGAGCCGAACGGCGTGGCCGTCGGGGCCGGGGTTGGTGAGCTCGAAGCTGCCGAGGAGGCGGAGGTCCATTGCTTCCAATTTTGCCTCCGGCCGTCACAAGGGAGTCAAAGCAGGCCCAAACCTGGCCAACGTGATGGGGTAGCGGGAGGCGGCAGCGGGAAAGGCGCGGGAGGGCGCTCCTGATGCCGCTATCTATCCTGAAGTGCCAAGATCAGGCCGACGAGGGGACGATGGTGGCGATCCTTCGGCGATGCGCTGGTCGGGTAGCCCATCCGCCCGCGGGAGATCCGGATCGACGACTGCTTGGATTGCGGGCCGGTTGATGACGACAGTCTCAGTAGAATAATCCTCAGGCCGCCTCGCGTTCCTACGGCTCCGGAACTTCCAAATCTCGACAAATCTTTCTCGCAAGGAACTCGTTGATTTCGCGGTGTCTCGGCACGGTCGACATCTTCCTGGCCCCGCGGTTCAGATACACCGATCCTTGGAGAGCACCCGATTGGCCTCAAGGGTCAGCTCAACGGCTTCCCTAAGATTTACCCGGGCTTCCTCCAGCGTTGCCCCCTGGGAGTTGGCTCCCGGCAACTCCTCGACAAACGCCACGTACCCCTCGGGCACTTTTCGGAACACGGCCGTAAGTTCAAGCGGCATCATGAGATCCTCCGATCGAGTGCTCTGAATCTATCAGGGGATCAGGGGGTTGCCTACCAAAGCCCCAAAGGAGTTCCCGCCCGGCAGCGACCAAGATGTGAGAATGGGCTAGCGAAGGGGTAACCGGAAAAACGCGGGAGACCGCCCTACGAAGACTTAGCCCACCCTCTCCACTCTCCCCCCCCCGCCGAATTCCCCAATTCCCTCAAGAGTGGGGGTTATGTGGCGCTCCCGATGGAGTGGCGCCGGCATCCGCTTGGTCCACCGCCTTGCCGAGTGACGCGCAGGCGCCCGGGGCGGCGTGCAGAAGCTTTGGTCCGCACCACGATCTCGACGTCCTGGCCGAGCCGGTTGAGCAAGCGAATCAGGCGGCCGGTCGAGAAGC
>JANNSC010000010.1:0-1813 GCA_031402135.1 Gemmatimonadales bacterium
GCGGGCATCGCGGGTCATCGTTGCCATCAACCGGGACAAGGACGCCCCCATTTTCAAGGTGGCCGACTACGGCATCGTAGGCGACCTCTTCGAGGTGCTGCCTCCGCTCATCGAAGCGGTCCGGAAGGCTCGCGCGGAGGAGTGACCCCGGTGACCACAATCCTCCCGCTGCACCACCAGGTCGGCCTCCCGCTCGACCGGCTGATTCGAACCGATCCCCCCGGCGCCGAAGCAATCGAGATGGACGTGCTGATCGTCGGGGCTGGGCCGGCCGGACTGGTTGCCGCCATCGAGCTCGCCCGGCTCGCCCAGGCCAATCCTGCCATCGGCGAGCTCAACATCGGAGTCCTTGAAAAAGCCGGCGCGCTGGGGGAGCACTGCCTTTCCGGTGCGGTGGTCAACCCGCGGGTGTTTCGGGAGATGTTTCCCGATACCCCGGAATCGGAATTCCCCTTTCGGCAGCGGGTGGACCACGAGGAGGTGCGCGTCCTGACCGGCACCGGCGGCATCCGGATCCCCACCCCGCCCACCATGCGGAACCACGGCAACTACACCGCGTCGCTTTCCGAAATGGTCCGCTGGCTGGGGGAAAAAGCCGAGGCGCTTGGCGTCAACCTCTTCACCGGCTTCCCGGCCGATGCGCTGCTGGTGGATGGGGCCCGGGTTCTCGGCGTGCGGACCACTCCATCGGGGCTGGCCCGTGACGGCACCCCTGGCGCCGGGTACCAGGAGCCGACCGACCTGACAGCGCGGGTTACCATTCTTGCCGAAGGCACCCGGGGCGCGCTGTCCCAGGCGTGGCGCCAGTGGCAGGGCGTCGGCAGCCCCAACCCTCAAATCTTTGCGCTTGGGGTCAAGGAAGTGTGGGAAGTGAAGCGGCCGCTCGACCGCGTGGTCCACACCCTGGGGTGGCCGGTGCCGGCCGACGCCTTCGGCGGCAGCTTTCTGTACCCGATGGGCAAGGACCAGGTGGCCGTCGGCTTGGTCACCGGCCTCGACGCGCCGGATGCCAGCTTCGACGTCCATGAACTGCTGCAGCGGATGAAGCTGCATTCCTTTTTCCGGCAGTTCCTCGAGGGAGGCACGCTGCTGGAGTGGGGGGCCAAGACGATTCCGGAGGGTGGTTATTGGAGCTTGCCGGACCGTCTATCGGGAGACGGACTGATCACGGCTGGAGACTGCGCCGGTTTTGTGGATGTCGCTTCGCTCAAGGGCATCCATTACGCCATGCAGTCGGGGCTCTACGCCGCCCGCGCCGCGTTCGAGGCACTCCAGCAGAGCGATGCCTCCGCCGCCGCCCTGGCGAGTTACGACCGGATGGTGCGAGAGAGCTACATCGTCCGCGACATGAGGAAGACCCGCAACATGCGGCTGGCGTTCAAGCATGGTTTTATGCTGGGAGGATTCGAGAACGGGTTGCTGACGCTGACCGGCGGCGGCTTCCCCGGCTGGCGCATCCCGGTAGCCGAGGACGCCGCCGAGCCGAAGCAGCACCAGGCAGCGCAGCCATTGGTTCCCGATAACACGCTCACTTTTGGCAAGCTCGACGCCGTCTTCAAGTCGGGTAACGCCACTCGGGACACCATCCCCTCCCACCTCCTGGTGGGGCAGGATATTTCCGCCGAGGTAGCCGACTTCTACGCCCGTCTCTGTCCCGCGGGAGTGTACGAGCGGACCGCCGACGGTCTTCGGGTCAACCCGCCCAATTGTGTGGACTGCAAGGCCACCGATGTGCTGGGCCCGCGATGGACCCCGCGGGAGGGAGGCAGTGGTCCGAAATACCGGTTGATGTAACCCGGTACTACGGGATTCG
>JANNSC010000011.1:0-2186 GCA_031402135.1 Gemmatimonadales bacterium
CGAGGACGATCAGGCACTTCCACCCGTACATGAAGGCGGTGGCGGGGCCCCACGCGTTCCGCAGATAGACATAGCCGCCGCCGGCCTCAGGGGAACGCGCGGCGAGTTCGCCGTAGCAGAGGGCGCCACAGAGCGCCATGAGGCCCATCACCAGCCAGACCACCAGGATCCAGAACGGCGACCCGAGGGTCCGGGCCATGTCGGCGGGAGTGAGGAAGATGCCCACCCCGATCACTTCGCCGACCACCAGGGCGACGGCGGTGCCGAGGCCGAGGTGGCGGCCGAGGGCAGCGGGGGCGGCGGAGGATTTCTGGACCATGTGGTAAGCTAGCGTCCGACCGGATATTTTTCCGCTATGGCCGTTACCCCCAGCTACCGCGCGTTTGTCCTCGATCAACTGGGCCGGGTGGCGAGCAGCGTCTCGGGCCGGAACATGTTCGGTGGGGTGGGGATCTACACCGGCGACCTCTTCTTTGCCCTGATCGGACACGACACCCTCTACCTCAAGGTCGACGAGAGCAACCGCCCCGACTTCGAGGCGGTGGGCATGGGGCCGTTCCGGCCCTTCGGCGAAGGGGGCGAAGTGATGCAGTACTACGAGATTCCCGCCGACGTGCTCGAGGAACCGGAGGCGCTGCGGGGGTGGGTGGAAAAAGCCATTGCGGTGGCCCGCAAAGCTCGCCGAGCCAAGAAGCTTCCCGCCAAGAAGAAACCCCGCTGAGCGGGGCCCGCAGGCTAACTCACATCCTTGAGTGAGGGGAGGTCGGCGGTCACGATGGCGTTGAGCTCCGCAATCAATTCCCGCAGCATTCCCCCCAATTCGTCAAAGCGCTCATAGACATCTCGGCCCAATGGCTGGTCGGCGCCGAGGGTGGTGTTGTAGAGAAAATTGATCTGATCGGCAAGGCGGGCGGTCTGATAGCGGCCTGCTGCAGTCACCAGGCGGGCATCGACCCCGGCGAGTTTCGGCCCAGCCCGCTGGGCGCCGGCGGCCGCCGGCGTCGAACCGGCGGCCAACTCGGCGGCGCGGCGGCGGAGGGTTTGCAGCCGGGTGACGGTGGCAAACCCGGTGGAAACCAGATCCCGGATGCTGCGGCTCATCCGGCTCTGCTCGGTGAGGATGGCCTCGGTGATGCCGTCGGCGCGGAGCCGGGGGTCGATCAACAGGCGCAACGGCTGGGTGGCCTTCCATTCGCCGACGCTGAGGCGCACCTGATAGACACCCGGCGCCACCCACGGTCCCCGGCCGCCTCGGGCACCGCTCCCGACCGGGCCGGCCACGGTGTAGTCCCAGCGGAATCGGTGCAACCCGGCGCGGTTGCTCAGCCGGGAGGCTGCCGGGCCTCCGCCGAAGCCGGTCCGCATCCCTCCCGGCGGGGCGGCTCCGGAGTCCGCAGCGGTTCCGCTTGAAAAACTCCGCAGCACCGTGCCTTCCCCGTCGAGGATATCCAATAGCACCGGCGCGGTGGCGTCCTGCGCCAGGGAATAGTGGAGGGTGAGTCCGGGCTGGGGATGCTGCGGATCGCCCGACTCTCCCTGAAAGCTGTTGTAGCGGAGCCGGAACGCGTCTCGGGGCTGAAAGAGGTGAGCCGGAGCTCCGGCATCGGCAAGAGCGAGCTGGTGGAGCGCCGACAGATCGTCGAGGATCCAGAAGCCTCGTCCCATGGTGCTGATGCTGAGGTCCTTCCGGAACACCGCCAGATCGGTGACCGGGGTAACCGGCAGATTTTGCTGGAACGCCTGCCACTGCCCGCCGTCGTCGAAGGAAATGAACAGCCCGAATTCGGTGCCGGCGTAGAGCAGCCCTTCCCGGCTGGGATCTTCCCGTACTACCCGCACCGGCCAGTCGGCCGGAATGCCGTTGCCGCCGGTGGTGATCCGGGTCCAGCTCTTCCCGTAGTCGGTGGTGCGGAAGGCGTAGGGCTGCCAGTCGTCGAGCTGGTAGCGGAGAATGGACACATACGCCTTGCCCCGGCGGTGGGGTGACGATTCCACCGTCTGCACTCGGCCGCCGGGCCCGATGCCGGGGGGCGTAACCCGCTGCAAGCTGCGCCCGGCGTCCCGGGTGACGCTCACCGGCCCATCGTTGGCGCCGGCCCAGATGACGCCCTTTTCCAGCGGTGATTCCTGCAGCGCGTAGACGGTGCTGTAGTACTCCTCGCCGGTGACGTCCCGGGTGATCGGCG
>JANNSC010000012.1:0-2136 GCA_031402135.1 Gemmatimonadales bacterium
CCCAGCCAGCCAGCCCATTTCCTCGACCGGAGCCTTGGCGCCGATGGGGCGGTGGCGGAGCCCACCAGTGTCCACTTCCACGCAATCCGAGTCTTCGATGTGCCGGGTGGTGACGCCTCGGCTCGCGCACAACTTGGCGAGGTGGGTCGTGTTGCTGGAGTTGTACCCTCCGATCACCAGCATCAGGTCGGGCGGATCGGACAGCAGCTGGACCACCGCGTCCTGCCGTTCCTGGGTGGCTGAACAGATGGTATCGAAGGTGCGCACGTGGTCGGCCGCGTTGGCCGCTCCGAACTTGCGAACCATGGTCCGGCGTACTTCGTCGGCGATGGCCAGCGATTCGCTCGACAGCATTGTGGTCTGATTGGCCAGACCGACCCGGTCGAGGTCGCGGGTGAAATCGAAATGCGGGCTGAAGTGTCCGGCGAACCGCGCTGCCATTGCGGCCGCATCTCCGCCCTGTTCGATAAAGGTGCACACCGCGCGGGCTTCCTCCATATCGAACACAACGAGGTATTGCCCCGCTGGGTACTTCATCACCTGACTAGCAGTGGATTTCGTTTCCTCGTGCCAGTGCTTTCCGTGAATCAGCGCAGTAAAGCCGTCCCGGGCGTAACTCTCCACCCGTTTCCAGACGTTGAGCACCGAGCCGCAGGTGGTGTCCACCAGGACGCAGCCCAGCCCTCGCAGCCGGTTGAAATCGTGAATGGTCACCCCGAACGCCGGCATGATCACCACATCATCGGAGGTGAGCCCCGAAAAATCGAACTCCCCATCGATCCCCTTGACCAGGAACACGATGCCCATCGCGGCCAGCTTGGCGTTGACATGCGGGTTATGAATTATTTCTCCCACCAGAAACATCCGTCGATCCGGAAATTTGATTCGGGATTCGTAGGCGTAGTCCACCGCCCGGTCGACCCCGTAGCAAAAACCGAATTCCCGGGCCAGCCGGAACGTGAGCCGGCCGACCGTGAGCTGGTGGTTCCCCGCCCGGAGTGTTTCGATGAGATGGGAGTGATAGTCCGCGGTGAGTTGCCCTGCAATTTCGGTCTTGAGCCCGAATCCCTTCCGGAAATAGGTCGCGTCGGCCATGAAGAAATCTACCCTGTCCCCGGGCGGTGGGCCCGACCACACGGCGGCGGCGCCAGTTCGATGGAAACCTTGGTGAATTGCCCGGTAAGCCGCAGCGTGTCTTTGTCGCTGAGCAACCGGAGCCCCACATCGAGCGTCCCGGTCACTCGGAGGGAGTCCCCCGCGGTCACCACCACCGTTCCGTCAAACCCGTCGTATCCGTACAACTCCTGGGTGCCCAGCCAGCGGAGCCCGGCGTAGGCCTGGGGTCGGCCCGGGGTCCAATTCCGGGTTGCATTGACCGGGTACCGCGCGGCGCCAATCGACTCCTGGGCCAGCAGTGCCAGCCCGACGGCGGTGTCCCCCCGATTGGCAATCACCTCGAGCAGCGTGTCTGCCGCGCACCATCGTGCCGTGGCGGGCGCCGTGAAGGATCCGCTGCTGGCCCCCGCCCACTGCACCGAAATTGTCCCGGCCGGGGACTGGGTTCCGGTGCCCGGACCGCAGGAAAGCGCCAGGAGACTCAGCAGAATTGTGTGGGAGGGGCGCAGCATGACCGAAACCTAGGAGGCTTGGGCCCATTTACTCCGGCCGTCACGGTGCAGACCATAGGCGCGCAGCCGGCGCCACAATGTGGTGCGGCTGATCCCGAGGCTCTTTGCCGTTTCGGCCAGCCGCCAGGCGTGGTCGTCCAGCGAACGCACAATTGCGTCCCGCTCCCGAGCGGCGAGGGTGGTCGGCCCCACGCTCCCCTGAACGAACATCGCTTCCCCCAGGTCGAGGTTCGCTACCCGGAGGGGCTTGAGTCGGCCGCCGAGTTCCGCCAGTGCCGGCGTCAGGTCGGAGGCCGGACGGCTCAAGTCGAGCCCCAGTTCTCGGGCCTGCTCGTTGGCATAGAAGACTTTCCCCTGGGGATCAAATACGATCACCGCCTCGCTGAAGGCGTCCAAAAGGGCCTTGGCGAGGGGCGAAAATACCGAGGGGAGCGGAGTTGGGTGGCTAGGTGCCGTCATGTTTGAAAGTACGGTTGACCACCCAATCTAGTTTCATTTCGGAACCCCG
>JANNSC010000013.1:0-7349 GCA_031402135.1 Gemmatimonadales bacterium
GAATCGAGCGTGACCCGGTAGTAGGTACACCCCGCCACATTTTTCTGGACCTCATCGACCTCCACCGGCGTTCCTCCGGTCTTCCTGGCATCGTCCAGCGCGCTTTTCATCCTCGCCGCGCTCGCGGCCTGGTCGGTCCGAAGGCAGCCGTGGTCCCTCTTGGGATTCGGATCCAGTATTTCGGGTTTCTCGATGGGTACCTGGCCCAGTCCGGGTGGTATGGTCGGTACTTGTCGGGCGGACAACGGCCCGACCAGAGTGACCAGCGCAGCCGTTGGCAGCATCATCGTGATTCGCATTGGTTCACTCCTGGTCGGAGATTGTAGCGCGCCTCAAATCCTTCGCAACTCGACTTGCCGATTGTTCTGGCACGCGTGAGAATCTTCCGTTCGGGGCCTGGGGCGGCTCGGCTCGAACCTCCTTCGGGCCGACCACGGCGACTTTCCTCGCCCGGTTCCTCACCACGTCTCCTACGGCTTCGCCTTTCCGACCGGAGGGGGCGACGAGAGCAGGGTCAGCTTGGTGATCACCAGCTGGTTGGGGAAGTTGTCGTACACCCGCTTGCCCGCCACCAGCTCGAACTGGACGCTGCGGAGGAATGCGTTGTAGACGTCCCCGCCGACCTTGCTGCGAGCGTTTCGCGGGCCGATCAGCTCGAACAGCGGGCCCTTCACCCCTGTATGCGTGAAGTCCACCTTCAAGGTCCTGTGGCCGTCCACCGGATAGTCGGGGAGGATCATTCCAACAGTGCTCACGATGTTGATTTCACCCAGCGGATCGAGGATCCAGTTGATCACCGTTTGGGGCTGGGTAAGCGATTTGGGGGTGGCGGCCGAGGGAAAGTTGGTGAGGGCAAAGATCGTCACCGTGGTGTCCTCGATCCGAATTTTCATCGACACGGAATCGGTCACCAGGAAGCCTTGGAAGCCTCCTTCATCCCTCGATTGGATTTCCAGGAGGTACACCTCCCCGGTTTCGGGAGCGACGCAGCCGCAGTCCTGGTCTCCGACAAATTTCCCGCCCTGTGCCGTAACCCACGCTCTGGCAAGCGCTATGAGTTGGGCGTGGCTTCCCGGCGGAGGCTCGGCAATGAGAGGCCGCTTCAGGTCATCCTCCATGGCTGACTTCCCCGCCCCGTCGTTCAGCCCGCGCAATCCCGCGAATGCCAACTCGATGAAGGGGACACCGCCACCGTCGCGGACGATGTGGTCGATGAACTGGGTGGAGGTGAACAGCGACTTCTGGATGCCGCAGAGTTCGCCGTCGTCGAGGTCGGTCCACTTGTGGCCGGGGATGCGCCAGCCCGCTTCGTGGCAATCCTCGCAGACCTTCTCGGTGTCGGTGGAGTCCATGTCCACCACCCCGGAGTGCTTCCGGGTCGCGCCTCCCGGGCCTGGCAATGGATCGGGAATCCCGCCATGACAGTTGGTGCAACGAGGGTGGCGGAAGACCGGCATCATCTTTCCCCACGCCTTGGCCGAGTTTTTCTGCTGGGTCGTGGTCAGAGGACAGGACCCACCGACCTCGAGCGCCGGTACCGGACCGCTAGCGGCTGACACGGCACCCGCTCCACTCTCCCACCCCGCCACAAGGATCAGGAGTAATACGGCCATGAGACAGGGCGTGACCACGCGAGGTCTGACTAGCTTGCGGATCACACTCAAATTTTTACCAGCTCCACCCGGCGATTGTTCTGGCGGCCTTCGGCGGTGGTGTTGGGAACTGCCGGCTTGCTGCTGCCGAGCCCCTTCGCAGTGAGACGCGCTGCCTCGACGCCGTGATCCTTGACCAGTGCCGCCACCACGGCGGCGGCTCTCGCCTCACTGAGCTTCAGATTGTCGGCGGCGGCGCCGACGTTGTCGGTGTGGCCCTCCACCGTCAGCTTGAGCTCCGGGTGCGACACCAGCATCGAACCGATTTCCTTCATTGTGGGAGCCGATTCCGGCTTGATCCGATCGCTCCCGCTGGCAAAGAGAATGCCCTGGGTGACAACCCGACCCTTGGCCGCGATCTCATCGTAGATCGACTTGCCGCTTTCGGCGATCCGAATTGCCCCGATATAGAGGGGGACTTCCTCCCCTCGGGCATCGAGGTCGATGATCAGTCCGGTGGTGCGGCCGAAGTTGGCGTTGGGAACGTTGACGAACCGCTTTTCGTCGAGATACACCTTGATATACTCCCCGTCGCCCAGGATGCGGAGCTGGGCCGGCTTGCCACGATAGCGGGCCGCCATCGTCTGGTTGTAGCCGAAGGGGGTCTCTCCCCCGCCGCCGCCGGTCAGCGAAACGCCCCCGCTGCCCCAGCCGATGGTCGAGGTCTTGCCGTCCTTCGACCAGGCGAGGGCGCCCAGGAGCTGGAAGGCGGCGCCGTCCAAGGAGGTGCGATTGATGACGTCGATTTCGACGGTGAACTTGGCGGGAAGCGCCTCGGCCAGCGGAATTACGAAGATGCTGTGGGCGGTGGCGCGGAGGTAGCGTTTTCCACCCAGCTCGGCGACTTCCATGTTGCCCAGCTTGAAAGTGAGACGCTTGGGAAAGTTCCCCACGACGTCGTCGGCGTAGTCGTTGTAGTAGAGCACTCGGCTGCCGGGCACGAAGTCGTAGTTGACCCAGAGCTTGAGTCCGGGGTCGCCGGGAGTGGTGACTGCTGGTTTGGCTGGGGGCTGGGCGCTGAGCGGAGAGCCGAGGAAAAACAGCAGGACAGCCGCCGCTCTGGAGAGATGGTGCTTCACGATTCAGCTCCTTCAGCAGACAATGTTCGGTGGACTAACAGCTGGGAAAGCCGAGCGTCGCGGCAAGCAGTCCGGGCAGGTACAGCGCCCCGGTGTCCTTGAGCCAGAATTGCACGAACGGGATCTCCGCGTGCGGCATCGTGCGGGTCTTGCAAACAACCGTGTGGATGGCCGGCGCGTTCTGCTGGAAGTTGCTCCACGACGAAAAGCTCACGTTGGCGGGCGCGGCCAGGTGGCACATGGCGCAGTACGGTTTCACCACCTGGCGATAGAACCCCGCCTGTTCGGCCCAGCCGGCCGGCACGTAGTTGGCAACAGCCGTGGCGCCCGGCTGCGCGACGGCGCCGTTGTACAACCCATTGATGTAGGCCCTCACCGCTGCGCTCGGGGACGAGTTGCGCACAATCAGATTGATCTTCCGGATGTTCTCTTCCTGACTCTGTCGGTCGCCCGGCGGCGACCCGCCGAACACGAGCAGTCCCGGATCGAGCGGGAGCAGTGTGGCGCCGTCGACCCGCTTGGTTGTCGCATTATACCGCCCGCCGTGACATGCGATACAGGTATGGGGAAGGAATTTGGGCCCCTCCGTGTCAAGTACCGGAGCGAGCGCCGGAGACGGCGCTCTGAACCAGTTCCACCAAGGCCCCGATAAATAAGAGCCGCCCTGCACCGGCTGGTTTGTGCCAGGCGTAAAGGAGAGGAAGGTAGCGCCGCCCTGGTCCATCGTGATCATCGTCCCGCCGCGCGGCATCAGCCCCCATGGGTCGAAGAACCTGGGTCTGGGCTTGTTGCCGGCGTGGGGGATCGGCACCATACCGCCCGCCGCCGCGGTTGTGATGGTCGACGGGTCGCCAAAGCCGGCCTCGCCGGGCCCGGCACCGTGGCTGGTCGCATAACAGATGGTCACAAAGCGCGCATAGGGTGGTGCAACCATCCCCTGGCCGCAGTCGGTGCGTCGGCCGACGCCGAGATCACCTGCGTTGCCGTACACCGCTTCGCGGGCTCCCCTCCCGGGAACGCCCCAGAGCTCCAGACCGAACGCGTCCTCCAGCATCGATCGCGAACCGTTGGCCTCGCAGTCCATCACGTAGCCGCACTCGTAGTTCATGTGGGCGTCCGCCTCAGGCTGCGTGCCTACTCCGTTCCTGCTGAGGAAGGGCAGCGAGTGCGACGGAAGCACCCGAACCATCGCCTGGGCGAGGGTGCCGGTGGTGAAGTCGGCGAAGTTGCCGGGATAGAGCGCGACGAGCTTCCAGGTGCCAGGGCCGGGGGGCACAGCGGGGACGGTTGCCGTCGTCGCCGTCTGATACCGCCCGGTGTTCGGTATCCCGGGACCGTCGAGCCGATACTGCGCAGCGCCCGGAACGGGCTGCCAGCCGAATTCTACGACGCCCAGACCCTTGTGGGCCGCCGTGAAGCCGGTCGGATTCACCATCGGCGGCGAGAGGTATTGCACCGCTGGCGACGCCCCCCAGCTGCCGTCGGCGTAGTACGCGACGACGGAGTACCGATAGGTGATGCGGGGATCAGGAAGGACTTCAGTGAACGAGGTCGCGACGAGCGCGGGCGGGCTCTTTTCGACCGCCGCATTGGCGTCGTCGTTCCGCAACACGGCATGGCGCGTGGCATTGGGTGCCGCGGTCCAGCTCACCGTGGCGGTGAGGGGCGGCCCGGTCACCGTCACCCCGGTCGGAGGGGGGGCCGACCCTCCGGTGGTCTTGGGCACTGCTGGAGCCTTTGTTGCCGTCGGCAACGGCGCCGCCGGTCCGGCGACAACAGTCGGCGGGATTGGCGCCTTGCAGCCGACGGCCTCGACGTTGCCCTTGGCCGCCGCGAGGGTGACCGTGGCCGTGGTTTGGAAGGCAACGCCGGGCACCCTCGCCTTGGCCGATAGCCGGTTTGCCGGATACGACGCCGTGATCGTCCCCACCGCGCCGGCCAGGCAGGCGCACACCAGGAAGTTGGTCGGGTCATTCAGTTGCCCGACCATCGCCTTGGGGTCGGGCGAAGTCACGCTCAAGTCGAAATCGGCGGCGCCCATGAGGGCCCCTGCCGGGTTACGAGGACGCTGGCCGGTCTTCGGGTCGGTGATGTCGACCCGCACCGCGCCACAGAAGGGAATCGGAAGCGGGTTGAGGGTCGCAGTGACCGTGACGGTCCACGGGCTCGCCCCATCGCCGGCCCGGGTCTGGGCCGCGGCCGTTCCTCCCAACGTGCCCCCAAAGCCGAGCAGGAGGAGGGGAGTCCGGATCCGCCGAGCCCACGGGATCACGGCATCCGCTCGATCCGGATCACCAGGGTATAGTCACCATTCAGGTAAGCAATGGTGCTCGGCGGCGTGTTGGGAATGGTCCAGTGGTCCCAGTAACGGACTTCGATGGTGCTCTTACCCGCAGCCAGGGCGGCTTCGATTTTCTCGCTGCTCAAGACGACGATACGGTCCGGCATCCAGCCCGTGAGTCCAACAAATTGGCTCGGCGCATTGCTCACCTTTATGAGTCCGATGGGCCGGTCCTTATTCATGAGTTCAAGGTGATCCAGGTTCATTGCCCCCGGCGGGATCCAATCGGTATCGACAATGTTGATCTGAGGCTTCGCGATGCCGGCCAGCAACTCGGGCGTTGGTATGTGCCCCCCCAGGAGGTAACGCATCCAGGAACAGACGGCACCAAAGCATCGCGGGTGTGTGACATCTCGTGCAATTTGGGAGTCGGGCTCGTCCAGCTCGAAGAGCGCGGGGCGCAGTAGCAAGTCGTGCATCCCCGGGAGGAGTTCACCATCCCAGAGGACGAAGGGCACACTCCCGGCGTACATGGTGCCACTCGGCGCCGCCCAGATCGGAGAGACGACGTCGCCGGCCCGAATGCCGCCGAATTCTGACGCTGATCCGGCTTGGTGGCGTTGCCCAGGCAAAAAGAGGGCGGCGTCCCCGTGGACCATGCTCATCTGGATGGGATACTGGATCCCTCCCCCACCCTGGCGGTCCTGCCGCTCGGCAATCGAGGCCATGAAAACCTCATCGTACAGCCCATCTTCCGACAGCGGCTTGTCGACAGTTTCCGAGGTGACGCGGAACGACTCGGCAATCAACCGAAAGTGGGGATTCAGCACGTTGAGCGACGTGGTGGCGAATGGACTCCCCTGCTGGGGCGATCCGGTGAACCCACCTTGGTACATCGCGGCCACCTGCCAGGTGGAGTTCCCGAACGGAACCCCGGTCCGTGTCAGGCTGGTGATCCCTGCGTTCACCTTCACGGGGGTGTTTCCCGGAGGACCACCGACGGTGTAGGACGCCGCCCCCGGCACCGCCTGCCAGGACAACACGACGGTGTTCTTCTCGGTCTGGACCGCCTTGAAACCCTTCGGTGTCTCCGGTTCGGGATAGGCGTAATTCGCTATGGCGCTGCCGCGGCGACCGTCGGCATAGATGGCGGTGACCTGGTAGGTCCAGAGCCCCGACGACATGAGCGGGTCGATCCATTCGTTGCTGTACTGCCGAGGCAGCACCGGCGAGGTGGCACGGCAGCAGGCGGGATCGGCGATTTTCCAGCGTTCCACCTGAAAGGAGGTCGGTTGCGATGCCCCTGAAACGAGCGGCACCCCCCATTTCACGATCGCCTCGGCAGGATTCCCGGAGACTGTGACGTTGATAGGAATCGGTCCCGCGGGTAGCGGCACCGGTGCACTACGTACCGGCGGAGCAGCAATTGGTGTCGGTGCCGGAGGAGCCGGCGACGCCACGGGGACCTTTGCAGGCCCCGGTACCGGGCCGGCGATGGCTGTCGGTGGTGCGGTGGCGCCGCAGCCGGTTGGATCGACGTTGCCCTTGGCTGCCGCGAGGGTGAAGGTCGCGGTGGTCTGGAACGCCACTCCGGGCACCCGAGCCTTGGCCGCCAGCCGATTCGCCGGGTAGGACGCCGTGATTGTCCCAACAGCGCCAACCTTCCCCACCAGGCAACTACAGACCAGGAACTGGTTCGGGTCGATCAGTTGTCCCACCACCGCCCCCGGGTCGGGGGAGGTGGCGCTCAAGTCGAAGTCGGCGGTGCCCATGAAAAAGCCGAGCGGGTTACGAGGGGTCCCGCCACTCACCGGGTCGATGACCTGGAGCCGCACCACGCCGCAAAGACCTATGGGAAGTGGGTTGATGGAGGCTCGCAACTGGATCGTCCAGGGACTCGACCCGTCGGCGGTCCGCGTCTGGGCGCCAGCTGCGGCCGTCACCGTGGCACAGATGCCAAGCAGCAGGAGTGGACTCCGGACCCACAAGCAGGTGCCCGTCACCGCAGCGGCCTCTCGATAAAATTGTTCCCCGGCCGCGGATCGGGGGTATCGCCCATGGCAACCGCGCCAAAGGCCTTCTCCGTCCCGCTCGGGGAAAGGGTGGTGATCACGAAGACTTCCGGGCTTCCCAGCACCAAGAGGCTGCCCGGCTCCCAGGTCACCCGGCCCGAGGCACGCGACGCTACGGCTTGGTGTACTTGATGATCTCGACCTTTACGTCGCCGGCTTTGGGAAGCTTGCGACCCTCACTCAACGCCGCCGGAAGCTCGGTCATCGCGAAGACCTTCTGATCGGAGACGCCGGCGGCCGCCATCAGCCCCCAGACCTTTGCCGA
>JANNSC010000014.1:0-7993 GCA_031402135.1 Gemmatimonadales bacterium
CTGGGGACGTATGCCTCCGGCTGGTAATAGTCGTAGTAGGACACGAAATACTCGACGGCGTTGCCCGGCATGAATTGCTTGAGCTCGCCGTAGAGTTGCGCCGCCAGCGTCTTGTTGTGGGAGAGGACCAGGGTGGGGCGGCCATATTGGGCAATCACATGGGCCAGTGTCATCGTCTTGCCCGAACCAGTGACCCCCAGCAGGGTCTGGTATCGGTCGCCCCGGGAAAGGCCGGCAGAAAGCTCCGCGATGGCCCGCGGCTGATCGCCTGCCGGCTCGAACGGGGCCCGTACTTCGAAGTCAGCCATGCCCAAATATGGCGATATCGGTGTTTGTTCGGTACTCCCCGACCCCTGCAGGCTCACACTCCTGGCCTACCGCCTACCGCCTACCGCCTACCGCAAAGCAAAAATCGCGTCGCGCTCCGCCGGAAGCACCGGCATCACCGACAACCGGGAAATCCGGACCAGGGGAAACATCGCCAGCCGCCGGTCTCCCTTGATCAACCGCAACGAAATCGGATGCTCCAGCCGCCGGATCGGGATGAGGTCCACTGCCACCCGTTTGGGATCCTGCAGCGCCGGATCAGGGTACGGGTCACTGGCAACGCGCGCGATGCCGACGATCGCCCGCTCGGCGCCGGAGTGATAGAAGAGCACTTCGTCCCCCTGGCGCATCCCCCGGAGGTGGATCAAGGCCGCCGCATTCGACACTCCGTCCCAGCGGGTGCGGCTGTCTCGCTGCAGGTCGGCAAAGGAAAAGGTGGACGGTTCGCTCTTGATCAGCCAGATCCCCGGCATCAGCTCGAACCGGCCGGCTCGCTCGGGCTGGAAACCTCCCGGCGGTCCACGCTGCTGACGCCCTTCACCCGCCGCACCGCCTTCAGCACCTTGCCGAGGTGGGGCAGGTTGTCCACCTCGACAAACACCGTGCCGAACGCCCCGCCATCCTTGGTGTGCAGGTCGGCGCCCCGAATGTTGGTCCCGGTGGCGCTGATCGCCTGCATGATGTCGGCGTACAGCCCCCGGCGATCCTCGGCGTTCACCACCAGCCGTACCGCAAACGATTCGCCCTCCTGCTCCTGCCAGTCAATCTCCACCCGGCGGTCCCCGGCGGAGAGCGTGAGCAGGTTAGGACAATCGCCCCGGTGAATCGAAATCCCCCGGCCCTGGGTGACGTACCCCACCACCGCATCGCCCGGCACCGGCTGGCAGCACTGGGCGTAGCGCACCAGCAGGCCGTCCACCCCCTGGATCTTGATGCCCCGCCCCAGCCGGATCCGGTTGAGCATCCGGCCAAACACCGTTGGCTTGGGATCCACCAGCTCGTCGTCGGGAAGATCCGGGTGCAGCAGTTTGATGACCTGGCCGATCGGCACGTCACCGCGCCCCACCGCCGCCTCCAGGCCGGTGCCTGCTTCCAGGCCCAGCCCGACCGCCGCGCGAGTCATCGCGGCGACGTCCGGCGTCGACAGCCGCCTCCGCTTCATCTCCCGTTGCAGAATTTCCCTGCCCAGTTGTGCCGAGACGGTTTCCTCTTCGTGGCGAAT
Organism: Gemmatimonadales bacterium; assembly: GCA_031402135.1. GTDB lineage: Bacteria > Gemmatimonadota > Gemmatimonadetes > Gemmatimonadales > GWC2-71-9 > JABFSM01. The sequence continues at coordinate 1,550 of JANNSC010000014.1, forward strand.
CCATTGCTTGATCTTGTGACGGGCCCGGCCGGTTGCCACATGCTGCAGCCAATCCCGGCTGGGGCGGGCCAGCGGCGAGGTGAGGATTTCGATGCTGTCGCCGTTCTTGAGCTCCCGGTGCAGCGGCGCAATCCGCCCGTTGATTTTGCTCCCCTGGCAGTGGCTCCCCACTTCGGTGTGCACCTGAAAGGCAAAGTCGATGGCCGTCGCGCCCTTGGGCAGCCGCTTCACGTCGCCCTGCGGTGTGAAGACAAAAATCTCGTCCTGATAGAGATCGACCTTGAGGAATTCCAGGAATTCTTCCGGGGAGTGGGTGTCCTGCTGCAGTTCCAGCAACTGCCGGAACCACCCGAAGTGGGTGTCCAGTTCGTCCGGTTGGGCCCGCTCGGTTTTGTAGAGCCAGTGCGCCGCAATCCCGAATTCGGCGGTGCGGTGCATCTCCTGGGTCCGGATCTGTACTTCGTAGAGCTGGCCCACCGGTCCGAAGATCGTGGTGTGCAGCGATTGGTACCCATTCGATTTGGGCGAGGCGACGTAGTCCTTGAAGCGCTCCTGCAGCGGGGTCCACTTGTGGTGGATGATTCCCAGCACGTGATAGCAGTCGGGCACCGTCTGGACGATCACCCGGAGCGCCATCATGTCGTAGATGGCCTCGAACGGCGTATTACGGCGACGCATCTTCTGCCAGATCGACCAGAGATGTTTGGGGCGGCCACTCACATCCACCGCCTCGATGCCGGCCCGGGTCAGCTCCTGTTCCAGGGGCCCCTGCAGCGTGGCCACCATCTCCTCCCGTTCGGTCCGCTTCGCGGCCACCTGGCGGGCCAACGTCCCGTACTCCTCCGGCTCCAGGAACTTGAAGGCCAAGTCCTCCAGTTCCGCCTTGACCCCCGCCATGCCGAATCGGTGGGCCAGCGGGGCGTAGATCTCCCGGGTTTCCATCGCAATGCGGGCCCGCTTGTCGGGTGCCAGGTGCTCCAGCGTCCGCATATTGTGCAACCGGTCCGCCAGCTTGATGATGATGACCCGGGCGTCTTTGGCAATCGACAGCAGCAGCTTCCGGTAGTTTTCCACCTGCTCTTCTGCGGTCGACCGGAACGTCAAATGGGCAATCTTGGTAAGCCCGTCCACCAATTCCGCCACCTCGGGCCCGAATTCTCTGGCAATGTCCTCGCTGCGCACATCGGCGTCTTCCACCACATCGTGCAACAGTGCCGCGGCCACCGACGTGGTGTCGAGAAACTGCCCGATCAGAATCGTCGCCACCGCAATACTGTGCGACACGAACTCTTCGCCGCTCATCCGCTTCTGGCCCCGGTGGGCCAGCGCGCTGAAGCGGAGCGCCCGATCGATCAGCTCGAGGTCGAGCCGGTCGGCGTGGCGTTCCAGCGCAGCCCGAAAGTCCGGCGCCAGATCCAGCAGCGTTTCGTTCACAGCAATCCTCGAGTGGCAAAACTCGTGAAGCGGTCGCCCGCCACGATCACATGATCGTACACCGGGACGTCCAGCAGTTCGCCCGCCGCCACCAATTGCCGGGTGACTGTCTGGTCTTCCACCGACGGAGTTGGATCACCGCTCGGATGGTTATGCACCAGGATGATGCTGGCCGCCGCCTCGGCAATGGCCGCCCGGAACACCTCCCGGGGGTGCACCAGCGAGCTGTTGAGTAGCCCGCGGGTGATCAGGACGTCCCGGGTCACCTGACTCTGGCTGTCCAGGGCCAACAGGTGAAACTCCTCCACCGCCAGGTCGCGCAGTCGCGGCCCCACGATGCGCATCACATCCTCAGGACAGCGGATCCGGGGCAACGCCGGCCGGGCTTCCCGAGCCAGTCGGGCCCCCAGCTCGAGCGCCGCGAGCAGCCGGGCGCCCTTGGCCGAACCGACTCCAGCAATCCGAAGCACTTCCCCAGCCGGTCGGGCCGCCAGCCGCCGGAGCGAGCCCTCGGCTGGTGCCAACAATTGGCCGGCCACCTCCAGCGCGCTCTTTCCGCCTGCCCCGGTCCCTAACAGAATCGCCAATAGCTCAGGGAGGGTCAATGCTTGGGGCCCCTGGGCCCAGAGGCGCTCGCGAGGGCGGTCCGGATCGGCATGCTGGGTGGCAACGGAGGGAGGCGGAGATACGGGGGCGGCCATCGATCACAATACGGCCGGGGGACCGAGCCGGTGGGTGCCAAAAGCCGCGAGGATGTCCGAAAGGAGGCGCGTCTCGCCCCCCGCAACAGGCTCAAAGCAGGAAAACCCTGTGTTACTCGCCGTACATCTCGGTGATGATGCGGCGCAGGGTGGCTGACTCCTGATCGGACAACCTGTCGAGCTTCTTCCCGAAGCGTGATTTGCTGATGGTGCGGATCTGGTCTACCGCTATCTCCGCAGGTTGGCGTCCGCAGCGAACCTGCAGCCGCGAGCGCCAGGTCGGGTGGAGCTGCGTCGTCAGCGGGCAGACCGTGAGGGTCTGCAGCCGCTCGTTGAGCTCATCCAGACTCACGATCACTGCCGGCCGGGTCTTCGCCATTTCAGAACCCTGCACCGGGTCCAGCGACACCCAGCGGATCTCGTAACGCTTCACGAGTGCTTGCCCCGCTTCCGTCCCGCCCCATAGGGTAGCTTCGGTTCCGCCACCCTTCGAAGCTTTGCCGGCTCCCAGGGGGCGTGATCGAGTCCATCGGCCTGGACGGCGTCCCACTCGCTCCAGTCCTCGCCACTCGCCCCCATTGCCTCGGCAGTTTCCTTCCAGGAGAGTTTCTGGACGGCAGGGCCGGTGGGGCGCAGCAGTATCCCGTCGCTCCGCTCCTCCATCACCACCGTTTCTCCGATTCGGTAGCGTTTCAACGACTCGGCCGGCAGCCGGACACCCCGGGAGTTGCCGATGCGGGTGACTTTGAGTTCGCGGGAGGTCATGTAATTACTGTAATTACACACCAGGATGGTGTCAACCGCGAGGCCCGAAAGGAGTCCCGAATCGGGCCCCCCGTACCGCTCACCGCTTGCTCCTACCCCCCCGCCCCATGACACTTCTTGTATTTCTTCCCGCTCCCGCATGGACACGGTTCGTTCCGGCCCACCGTCGCCAGCCCGCTCGAGGCCGGTCCCAGCCGCCCCAGTGACGTGTCGACCCGCGGCGGCGCCCCGCCCAGCGGACCGGTGCTGCTGCGCGACCCGCCGGCAAACATTTCATCGGTGCTGCCCCGGGAGGTCTGCACCGGAGGCAACGCTGGTGCCGGCCGCGGCGGCTCCGCCGTCACCTGGATCTTGAGATACCGCTCGGTGAAGGTCGCCTGGATGTCCCGCACCAGATCCTCGAACATCTCGAACGCTTCCTTCTTGTACTCGACCAGCGGGTCCTTCTGCCCATAGGCGCGATACTGGATTGCATTGCGCAGCAGGTCCAGGTCGTAGAGATGATCCTTCCACTTTTCATCGATCACCGACAGCATCACCTGACTCAGAACCTGCTGGTCCACATCGGGAATTCCGATTCCCCGGCCGAACTCCTGCAAGTACTCCACCTTTCGGTGAAACGCCGCCTCCCCCTCGGCCACCACCGCCGACACCGCGGTTCCCAGATCCGTGCTGACCGCGGAATCCTCGATCGCATCGGGCACCACCAGGAACTGCAGCGCCAGCGCCTCCATCAAACCTCGGCGATCCCACTCGGCCGGCAGCTTGGTGTCCTCCAGAAACTTGCCGACCGCAAACTCCAGCGCGCTGGAAATCATCTGGCGGGCTTCCGCCTTGAGCTCCTCGCCCCGTTCCAGGGCAAAGAGCCGAAGCGAATAGGCCACTTCGCGCTGCTGGTTCATCACGTCGTCGTACTCCAGCAGCCGTTTCCGCGACTGGAAGTTCTGCAACTCGACCCGTTTTTGGGCCGATTCGATTGCCTTCATCACCAGCATGCCGGTGATGACTTCGCCCTCCTCGGCGCCGGTGCGGTCCATGTAGCGGGCAATCCGGTCTGACCCGAACAACCGCATCAGGTCGTCTTCCAACGAGAGGAAAAAGAGCGAGGCGCCCGGATCACCTTGCCGGCCGGCCCGGCCCCGCAACTGCCGGTCAATCCGCCGGGATTCGTGCCGCTCGGTGCCCAGAATCTGCAGCCCCGCCTCGGCAGTGCCGAGGTCGAGGTCCCGGCCCAGTTTGATGTCGGTCCCCCGGCCCGCCATGTTGGTCGCAATGGTAATGGCGCCCTTCTGCCCCGCGCCGGCCACGATCTCTGCCTCCCGCTCGTGGTACTTGGCGTTCAGCACCTCGTGGGTCAGGCCTCGGCGCTTCAGCATCTTCGAAAGCGTTTCCGAGACGTCCACCGAGGTGGTACCGATCAGCGCCGGTAGCCCCAGGGCGTGCAGCCGCTCCACTTCGTCGAGCACCGCGTTGTACTTTTCCCGCCGGGTCTTGTAGATCCGGTCGGTGTGATCCGTTCGGCAAATCGGCCGGTTGGTGGGAATCACCGCGACCTCGAGGCCGTAGATCGAGTAGAACTCCCCCTCTTCCGTTTCCGCGGTACCGGTCATGCCGGCCAGCTTGTCGAACATCCGGAAGTAGTTCTGGATCGTGATGGTGGCCAGGGTCTGGGTCTCGCCCTTGATCTGTACCCCTTCCTTTGCCTCGACCGACTGGTGCAGGCCATCGGCCCACCGCCGCCCAGCCAGCACCCGGCCGGTGAACTCGTCCACGATCAGCACCTGGTTGTCCTGGACCAGGTAGTCCACGTCCTTCTCGTACAGCGAGTGGGCCTGCAGCAGCTTGTGGATGATGTGCAGCTTCTCACTCTTGGCCGCGTACTCCGCTTCCACTGCCTGCCGCGCCGCCCGCTTTTCCGCCACGCCCAGGCTCGGGTCCCGCTCGATGTGGTGGACCGCCTCCGAAATATCCGGAACCAGGAAGAGGGTCGGATCGTCTGGGGAAAGCGCCGCCGAGCCCTGGTCGGTCAGGTGGACCGAGTGCCCCTTCTCGTCCAGCACGTAGTACAGCACGTCCTCGAAGGTGCGCATTTGCTGCTGCCGGGACGGCAGCTTTCGATCGGCGATGTAATCCAGCTCGGCCCGCAGCACCAATTGCTTGACGCCGGTTTCGTTGAGCAACTTGAGCAGCTTCCGGTTCTTCGGCATCCCCAGCTGTCCCTGGAACAGCTTGATGGCCGCCTCCGACTTGCGCTTGTCGTCGGCCAGCAACGGCTCCGCTTCGGCCAGCAGTTGATTCACCACTTGGGTTTGCTTTCGGACCACCTCCGCCACCTGCCGGTTGAAATCGGCGTACTTCGCATCGCCTTCGTTCCCCACCGCGCCGCTGATGATCAGCGGAGTCCGCGCCTCATCGATCAGGATCGAATCCACCTCGTCCACGATCGCGTAGGCGTGGTCCCGCTGGACCCGCTGGTCCAGCGAAAACACCATGTTGTCCCGCAGGTAGTCGAATCCGAACTCGTTGTTGGTGCCGTAGGTGATGTCTGCTAAGTACGCCTCCCGCCGGGCCGGTGAGGACGGCTCGGTATCATCAATGCAACCGACTGTCAGGCCGAGGTAGCTGTAGACATGCCCCATCCATTGGGAATCCCGCCGGGCCAGGTAGTTGTTGACCGTCACCAGGTGCGCGCCCCGTCCTGCCAGCGCGTTGAGGTAGAGCGGGAGCGTCGCCACCAGCGTCTTGCCTTCGCCGGTCGCCATTTCAGCGATCCGCCCCCGGTGCAGTTCGATGCCGCCGATCAGCTGGACATCGTAGGGTACCATGTCCCAGGGCATTTCCCGACCCGTCACCATCACCGGCGTCCCCAGCAACCTTCGGCACGCCTCCCGCACCGTCGCAAAAGCCTCCGGGAGCAATTCGTCCAGCACCAGCCGAAGCGCCTTCTTGTATTCCATCTCGACCGTGTGGGCCCGTTCCTCCAGTACCACCCGTTCGATCGGGTCTTCACAGTCGTGTTTGGCCTGACGTACTTCCGTCAAGGAGCGCTTGATTGCGCCGGTCTGCTCCCCGATCCGCTCCCGGAAGCGAGCCGTTTGCGCCTTCAACTCCAGCTCGCTGAGCCCGGTGAGCCGCGCCTCGTGCTGGTGAATCTCCTTCACCATGGGCGTGAGCCGCCGCACTTCGCGCGCTTGCCGAGTCCCGAAGAGCTGTTCGATCAGTCGCTGGATCATCGTCCCTGTTCTTGCTGGTACAGCCGGTGCGCGCTGATGTAGGCCGCAACCGCTTCCGGCACCCAGTATCGAATTGATTGGCCCGCCCGGACCCGGGCCCGGATTGCGGTCGAGGAAACGTCCATCCGGGGCACCACGACACCGCTACCGGGCGCCCCATCCCGGGAAAACACCTCCACCCGCGCCAGCGCCCGGATCGCCTCCGGTTCCCTCCAACGGGGAAATTCCGCCGCCGCATCCGCCCCGAGCAGCAACACCAGTTCTGCCTCCGGCGCGCCGTCGCGAAGCGCCTGCAGCGTCTCGATCATGTA
>JANNSC010000015.1:0-3243 GCA_031402135.1 Gemmatimonadales bacterium
CCCCGCACATCCACCGGAAAACAGGGCGATCACGGCCACCACCACAATTCGACTTACCCATGCTGCAGGCATTCTGATTCTCCCCCAGTGTGACCGGCGGGGCTGACGGAACTTCCGGGTAGCCCTCCTTCGGAAGCCTACCACTGCAGCCCGTTGCCCCACAACCGCGCTGCGGCGGTCTCGGCTGCCGCCCCGCGGGCCGGGCCGCCCAGACCTCGCCACTCCGCTCCTGGATCCGGCGTCAATCCACGCCTCCAAACGGTAGGCCACAAACATACCGCAAGGACGTTGCTGTCCGGAAAGGCTCCGATTGTGATGCAAGGCACAGCAGTCGCCCGAGGCGTGAATTATGCTCTTGAAAAGCCGCCGGGAGCTGCACCGGTTGCCTATGTTCCCGGCTTGCCATTACATCGGCTGTTTCACCACCGAGGAAGCCATGCCCCGTACCCTTGCACCCTGCGTTGTCGCTGCGGTTTCGCTGCTGGCCTTTGGGGCCGGCTGCACCACCGAACCGACCGAGCCGCCACCGCCGCCACCGCCTCCCCCGGCGTTTCTGCGCTGGTCTGATGGGGCCACCTGGCCCGGCGGTGCGGTTCCTGCTGCGGGGGCGGCGGTAATGATTCCGTCGGGGAGGACGGTTCTGCTGGATGTGAGCCCCCCTCCTCTGGGAGGCTTGACGGTCGATGGGACGCTGCGGTTCGACCGGAAGGACCTCAACCTCACCGCCAACTGGATCATGGTGCACGGCAACTTCGAGGTGGGCACCGAGAATGAGCCGTTCCTGCAGCGCGCCGTTATCACCCTCAACGGTCTTTCGACCGACGACATCGAGGGAATGGGCGCCAAGGTATTCGCGGCACTGGGTGGCACGATCGAGCTGCACGGCCAGCCTCGGGTAGGGTGGGCCCGGCTGGCAGCCACCGCCTCGATCGGGAGCGCCCAGCTCCAGATGGAACGCTCCGTGGACTGGCGCCCCGGCGACCGGATCGTGCTGGCGTCTACCGATCTCGATCCGAACCAGTCGGAGGAGGCGGTGGTGGCGTCGGCGTCCGGTAACACGGTGACGCTACAGACGGTGCTCCGGTACAATCATTGGGGAGTGACCCAGTCCTTCGGCGGGAAAACACTCGACGAGCGCGCCGAGGTGGGATTGCTGACCCGGAATGTGGTGCTGCAGGGCGACGACGCGTCGCTGGTGAGCCAGTTTGGCGGGCACATGATCATCACCCAGGGTGGAACGGCCCATATCGAGGGCGTCGAGATCACCAAGATGGGTCAGAAAAAAGTCCTGGCCCGCTACCCGATGCACTGGCACATGATGGGCGCGGTGAACGGGCAGTATTTTCGCCGCAACAGCATCTGGCGGACCTTCAACCGCTGCGTGACGGTGCATGGCTCCAACAACGCCGCGGTCCAGGGCAACGTCTGCTACGACAACCTCGGCCACGCCTACTTCCTCGAGGACGGCGCCGAAACCGGCAACACCTTCGAGGACAATCTCGGGGTGCTGACCCAGCGCGCGCCGGCGGGACAGGAACTGCTTCCCTCGGACGTGACTCCGGCTACTTTTTGGATCACCAATCCCGACAACAGCTACCGGGGCAACGTGGCGGCGGGCTCGAAGGGGTTCGGATTCTGGTATGCCCTGCCGGTGTCGCCGACCGGACTCTCCACCGGGTCACCGCTGCGGCCCCGGGAAATCGCGCTGCGTGAATTCAGCGATAACGTGGCCCACTCCAATTCCAATACCGGACTCAATGTGGATAATGGCCCGAACCCCGACGGCACCACGGGTACGGCCCATTACTCCCCGCGACAGGTACCGGGGACCAATTCTCCGGCCGTGCCGGCGTACTTCCGGAATTTCACCGGCTACAAGCACAACAATGGGCGGGCGGTCTGGCTCCGGGGCACCGAACTGCGGTTGGTGGACGCGATGCTGGCCGACAACTCCATCGGGGCAACGTTCGCCTCCAATGAGACCTTCGTGACCGATGCGGTATTCGTGGGGTTGAGCGCCAACACCGGCGGCACCCAACACCGGGCCGGCTTCCCGATCCGGGGCTACGAATTCTATGACGGCAGGGTGGGGGCTGAGCGGGTGACGTTTGTGAACTACGTCAGCAGTGGCGCCCGGACCATGAGCGCCCTGGGCTTCAACCGGACCAACGGCTTCCCGGTGGACCCGGCGAATTACGGCAACGGGTTGACGTTCATCAACGCGAACAACGTGTTCCTGGACAACCCGGCGGCCGACAAGGATGGCGACAAGGCGGCGATCATTCTCGACAGCGATGGCACCGTGACGGGGACCGCCGGTTCGTACGTGGTGGCCAATAATCCACTCATGCTTACCCCGACGTGCGCGGCGCGGGCCGCCTGGAACGCGTGGATCTGCCGGACTCCGTTCGTGCAGCTCCAGGTACGGGGGGGCAACTCGCAGTCGGTGGCGCCGCTCAACGTCATCCGCGATGACGCCGCCAGCGCCACCTACGTGGGCGTGCCGGGTCAGCCCCAAACGGTGGTGTCGTCGCTGGTCCCGTCGCGCACCTATCGAGTCCAATATGCCGGTTCCATTCCGGATCGGCCCCAATTCACCATGCGCAGAAGCGTGGCCGGAGACTGGATCCGTATCATCGCCCAGTACCCCAACATCCCGTTCAACGTCATCCGCGATTCCAACAACGGCTCACCGCTTCCCGCGGCGGCCACGCTGGCGGAACTCGATGGCAGCACCGGCGATCGATACTTTTACGATGCGGCGACGGGATTGGTGCACCTGAAGGCAGTGACCCAGAGCGGAAGAACTCAGGCGACGCTGTTCGTGGTGCCGAGATAGGGAAATGTGACCATAGACCACCGGCCGATGGCCGATAGCTGCTGGCTCACATGACCAGCACCGCCCGCGGATCACTCGACGTCAGCAAGGGCCGAAGCCGGAGCATCCAGTAGCCCGAGCCGGCGGCGGCGAGAGCCAGCAGCGCCGCCGCCCCCACCGGGAGCGTTCCCGCCGCCGCGAGTCCCACCGATACCACGCCGAGCACAATCATCCGGGCCACCTCGCTCTGCCCCGCCCAGGTCCGGCCCTCCAGGATGCCGCCGAGGTTGCCGAGCGAAAGCATCACGTAAAAGACACCGGCCAGCAGGTGGGGAAGCGACAGCCTTCCTGCAGCATCCAGCAAAAGTATCGAGCCGGCCAGTACTGCGACGAACTGGACCAGCGCATAGCCGGTGAGCGGCGCC
>JANNSC010000016.1:0-2007 GCA_031402135.1 Gemmatimonadales bacterium
TGGACCTCCGGCATCTGGTCTCGCACGGTGTCGACGAGGTCGAGGTAATCAGCGTGCACACAGAGGATGCGGCTGCCCGAGTGGTTCACCATGTACATCCAATCGGCCGGCAGCAGGCGGTAGTTGAGCGGGACGATCACCGCACCAAGCTGGGGAACGCCGTAGAATCCCTCGAGGTGAGCGTGGGTATTGGGGGCGATGTATGCCACCCGGTCTCCCGGGGATACACCGAGTCGCTGCAGGGCGGACGACCAGCGATCGCAGCGGTCGAAGAACTCGAGGTAGTTCCAGCGCTGGTTGCCGTCGACCACCGCTTCACGATCGCCATAGAGCGACCGAGCCCGGCGGGCGAATTCCAGCGGGGTCAGGGGCGTCTGCATCGGTCAGCGCGGACAGGAGGGGGAATGGCCGGGAACGCAGAAGCGCCTGGGATGACCAGGCGCCTCGGCATTCTTGGTCAGGCTATCCAGCGTCAGGGACTGGTGACCTCGGAGCGCCAGACGTAGTCACTGTGGCTGTTGCAGGCCGCAGTGAAGTCGGCGTACGCGGCGTGGTTTGCCATGTCGCTGGAGATCATCTCCTCGGCGTTGAGCACCGCCATGACGTCGGGCCCGGACCAGTTCAGGATCCGGCGAATGTTGCCGCCCAGGTTGTGGGTGAACCAGCCCCACCCGGTGATATGGCCGGCGGCAAGGTGCTTGTTCATCATCGGAGCATACGCCGTTTCCATGAAGAGATCTGCGTAACCTTCCTTGGCCAATTCGCAGCCCATGTACCGGGAATAGCTGTAACCACCAGCCGGAGCCGGCGCTCCCTGGGCGGCGGGTGAGCCGAGGGTCCGATTCCAGATGTAGTCATCGTGGGAGCCGCACACCGCATCGAACTCAGCACTGGCTTTCGGATTGGTCTTTTGTAGATCAGCGACATAGGCGTCCTGGGCCGCGATCAGCTTGGCCAGGGTCGGTGCGGTCATGGTCTCGAGGCGCCGGAAGACGCCACCAATGCGGTGGGAGGAGAAGCCGTAGGCGGTGAGGTTTCCCGCCTTGATCTGGCGGTCGAGCGCCGGGGCCATCACCTGCTTGAACAGCGTGTCGGCCCGAGCCTGCTTGGAATAATCACAACGGTAGTAAGTGGCCATGATGAAGGGCGGGGCGGCCGCCGGGGCGGGTGTCTGGGCCGCTGCGGCGGTGCCAACCAGCCAGGCAGCGGCAGCAATCACAACGGGTCGAGTCATTTTCATCTTCTGGGTCTCCTGAAAAACGTGAGGATGCTGCGAACGCCGAACCCCCTGACCGGAATCGGCCGGTCGGCGTGGAATGACAGCGCCTGGAGGATTGAGAGCCCGGAGAAGATAGCCCGGGCTCCGGGTTTCCGCGAATTGCTGGCGGCAGAAACTTCGGCCGCGGCTGAACTACCGGCTATCGCGGCACCAGCGCCACCACCCGTACCGGCCCCCCCGAGCCGCCCCGGGTTTTGATCGGCAGCGCCAGCAGCAGCGCGCCGGTGCGCGGCAGGGCGTCGAGGTCGGCGAGGTTTTCCAGGGCGGGTACGTTGGCTCTGCCCAGCACACCATGGACCGCGAATGCCGGGGCGGCACCGAAGTCGGTGGAGGGCGAGTCCACGCCCAGCATGGCAACGCCGCGCGACACCAGGAGACGGGCCGCCTCCACGCCAAAGCTGGGGAAGTGCAGCTTGGTCGGGGTGACGGTCGTGTCGGTGCCGAAGTACCGGGCCGGGTCATCCCAATAGCGGGCCCACCCCGTGCGCAGCAGCACGATGGCGCCACGGGGGATGCTACCGAATTCACGTTCGTGCGCCTCGATGTCCGAAACCGACAGTGAATAGTCCCGGTTTCGCTCCGCCTGGGCGCGTACGTCGATCACGATGAGGGGCGCGATGAGCCGGTCGAGCGGGATGCGCTCGTTGGTCCACCCCGTTCCGGAGGCGTGCCGGGGCGCGTCGAGGTGGGTGGCAAAGTGCTCGTTGAGAGTGAGCCGAAACATCGCG
>JANNSC010000017.1:0-2390 GCA_031402135.1 Gemmatimonadales bacterium
AACGTCGGGACCATCGGGCACGTCGACCATGGCAAGACGACGTTGACGGCGGCGCTGACCAAGGTCAGCGCCGACAAGGGCTGGGGCGCGACCTACATCCCCTACGACCAGGTGGCCAAGGCGTCGGAGAGCCAGGGCCGGCGGGATCCGACCAAGATCCTGACCATTGCCACCAGCCACGTGGAGTACTCCACCCTGAAGCGGCACTACGCCCATGTCGACTGCCCGGGCCACGCCGATAACGTGAAGAACATGATCACCGGGGCGGCCCAGATGGACGGGGCCATTCTGGTGGTGAGCGCGGTGGACGGCCCGATGCCGCAGACCCGGGAGCACATTCTGCTGGCCCGGCAGGTGAACGTGCCGAACATCGTGGTGTTCCTGAACAAGTGCGATTTGGTGGACGACGCCGAGCTGCTGGATCTGGTGGAGCTGGAGGTCCGCGAGCTGCTCAGCATGTACAAGTTCCCGGGCGATGACGCGCCGGTGATCCGGGGCTCGGCGATCAAGGCGATCCAGGGGGATGCGGCCTACATCGGGAAGATCGAGGAGCTGTTCACCGCGCTGGACACCTTCATTGCGGAGCCGAAGCGGGAAATCGACAAGCCGTTCCTGATGCCGGTGGAGGATGTGTTCAGCATCACCGGCCGGGGCACGGTGGCGACGGGCCGGGTGGAGCGGGGCATTGTGAAGGTGGGGGAGGAAGTGCAGCTGGTGGGCTTCGGGGCGGACAAGAAGACGGTGGTGCCGGGGGGGGCGGCGTTCCGCAAGCTGCTGGACGAGGGCCGGGCGGGGGACAACGTCGGGCTGCTGTTGCGGGGGGTGGAAAAGCACGAAATCGAGCGGGGGATGGTGCTGGCGAAGCCGGGGAGCATCCCGCCGCACACCAACTTCGAGGCGGAAGTGTACGTGCTGACCAAGGAAGAGGGGGGGCGGCACACCCCGTTCTTCAAGGGGTACCGGCCCCAGTTTTACTTCCGCACCACCGATGTGACGGGGAGCGTGGAGCTGCCGGCGGGGGTGGAGATGGTGATGCCGGGGGACAACATCCAGATGACCATCGAGCTGATCATCCCGGTGGCAATGGACGAGGGGCTGCGGTTCGCGATTCGCGAAGGCGGGCGGACGGTCGGCGCCGGCGTCGTCACCAAGATCTTGAAGTAGGAGGTCACATGGCTGGAAAGATCAGAATTCGGCTCAAGGCATTCGACCACGTGGTCCTCGACCAGGCGGCGGCAGACATCGTTCGCACGGTTGAAAAGACCGGCGCCCAGGTGTCGGGCCCGATTCCGCTTCCGGTGAAAATCGAGCGGTGGACGGTGCTGCGCAGCCCGCACGTGGACAAGAAGAGCCGGGAGCAGTTCGAGTTGCGCACCCACAAGCGGCTGCTCGACATCAACGACTCCAGGCCCCAGACGATGGACGCGCTGACCAAGCTGGATCTGCCGGCCGGTGTCGATGTCGAAATCAAGGTCGGGTGAGCTGATGACCAACGGACTCATCGGCCGGAAGCTCGGGATGACCCGAGTCTTCTCGGAAGACGGCACCGCGGTGCCCGTCACCATTATCCAGGCAGGGCCGTGTCAGGTCGTGCAGGTGCGCGATCAGGCGGTGCAGCTGGGCTTCGGCGCTCGCCGGAAGATTGCCACCAAGAAGGCCGAAATGGGCCACGCCGCCAAGGCCGGCTTGACCGCCGCGCCCCACATTGTGCGGAGCTTTACCGTGCTGGGCGATGCCCCGATCCCCGGTTCCGAGGTGACGGTCGGCATTTTTTCCCCGGGCGAACTGGTGAAGGTGACCGGGAGCTCGAAGGGCCGCGGGTTCCAGGGCGTGGTGCACCGGTATGGCATCGGTGGTGGTCCCGGCTCGCACGGCAACACCCGGCATCGGAAGCCCGGTTCCGTCGGTGCCGGCACGGACCCGTCCCGGGTCATCAAGGGCAAGCGGATGCCCGGACACATGGGCGCTCGACGGCACACCGAACTCGGGCTCCGGGTGGTACGGATTGACGCCGAACGCAATCTCCTGTTCGTGCGCGGCGCGATCCCGGGCTCGAAAAACGGTATCGTGATGGTCGCCAAGCAGGGAGGACGGAGCCGCCATGATTGAGGCAGCGCACTATTCGGCGTCGGGCGCGAAGCACAAGGCGGCGTTCGCGCTGCCGACCGATCTCTTTGATGCGACGGTGAACGAGGCGGTGCTCCACCAGGCCGTCAAGACGTTCCTGAACAACCAACGGCAAGGCACCGCCAAGACCAAGACGCGGAGTTTCGTGTCGGGCGGCAACCAGAAGCCGTGGAAGCAGAAGGGGACTGGCCGAGCCCGCGCCGGATCGACCCGGGCGCCCCACTGGCGGGGCGGCGGCATCGTGTTCGGACCGATTCCGCGGG
>JANNSC010000018.1:0-1668 GCA_031402135.1 Gemmatimonadales bacterium
GGCATCGAGTCCAGCCGGGCCAGATAGAGTCGCCCCCGGGGTGGGGCATAGGGGCCGGGGAGCTCCTCGGCATCAGCGCGCACCTGTTCCGAACCGGGGTGCTCCCGGAGAGAGGCGGCGTGGGCCAGGACGAGGAACCGCACCGCCTCGACCGCGTCCGGAGTTTCGGCGGTCAGGACTTCGATCATTCGCCCGACCGGGGCAAGCGATTCAGGCAGCCGACTGAGGCGGGGCGGGAGGGGCGGACTGGCATCGGAGGGAAAATAGTGCAATGGGCTGAGGTTGTCCCAAGTGGCTCCTGGGGCTCGGATTGGGGCGGGGCGGTGGACGCATTGCACCCGACCGTATATTTCCCTGCGATGCCTCCTTCCCGTCTAGGCTTTCTTCTGGCCCTCCTGCTCGCTTCGGCACCGGTACTCCTGGCCCAGGCCACTGAACCGGCAATTCCGGCGCTGGGCGCACGGGTCACCCGGGTGCGCTTTTTCGAGGCAGGCAGCACGCTGCCCAGCTTGCGGGACCGTCAGTATGCCACGCGGTTTGACTCCAGCACCACCCGGGCCGTCTATGTGGAGATCGCCCTGGCATATCCCCCCGCGCCCAAGGCCACCGTGGTCAAAGTGGAGTGCGGCTACACGGCACCGGGCGGTGCGGCGGCGGGGGTTGCAGTGATCGATGTCGATGCCGATGCTGGTTGGGAGCTTTCGGTGCACGCCGGTGGCACTGGCGGAACCGCTCTGGGCGGGTGGCGGGCGGGGGCGTACCAGGTGGCCTGCCGGTTCGACGGAAAGGTCGTTGCAACCGGGGGATTCGAGATTTCCCGTCCTGCCCCGGCTCCGGTGGTGGCAGCTCGCCCGGCTCGTCCGGCCAAGCCTCCGCCGAAGCCGGTGGAGACCCCGGCTTCGTTTGGCGGACTCAAGGCACGAGTGATGGCGGTCCGGCTGTTTGAGGGCGCCGGTGTACCGGTGGACCGCAAGCAGCGAGTGGTCACCACCCGCTTCGATGCGCTCACCACCCGGTTCATCAACATTGAACTCGAACTCGAGTACGCCAAGGCGGTGCGGAACACCGAATTCGAGGCCCAATGCCGTGTTGCCGGGCCGGACTCCGCGGCGCGGACCGCAACGCTTGCCGGAGCGGTCGAGGCGGGGTGGCTCGGGTCGTACCACACCGCCCGCTGGGGCTCCCAAGAGCGCGGAACGTGGCCCGAAGGGAGCTACACGGTTTCCTGTTTGGAGAGCGGCACCGTCGTCGCCACGTCCGAGTTCACCGTGGTCAAGAGCCAGCCCGCAATAGCCGCGCTGGGTGCCGGGCTCACCCACCTGCGCTTTTTTCATGGCATCAGCGAGCGGCTGCCAGTGGAGCCGCGCCGCTACGGAACTCGCTTCGATGGGCGGACCTCCCGATGGGTCAAGGTGGAATTCGGCCTGGTGTATCCGTCGGTGACGGTAGCCACCGCCTTCACGGTGGAGTGTGGCTACACCTTTCCGGATGGAACCATCCGGCCGGTCCGGATCGAACGCCGGATTCCCGCCGGATGGACCGGCTCGGTTCACAGTCAGGGTGTCGGCTGGGATCAGGGTGGGCAGTGGCCGGCGGGGACCTATCGCGTTTCCTGCCGAAGCGACGGCCGGGAGTTTGGCGCCGGCTCGTTCGAGATGGTGGATGGTG
>JANNSC010000019.1:0-9465 GCA_031402135.1 Gemmatimonadales bacterium
GCTCGGGTGAGCGAACTGGCCGCCCTGCTCGGGCTTACCGCCCTGCTCGATCGCGGGGTGGAGGGGCTCTCGGGCGGAGAGCAGCAGCGGATTGCCTTGGCGCGGGCACTGGCCCCCCGTCCCAGCATCCTCCTGCTCGACGAGCCGTTCGCGGCGGTCGATCCGGCGACCCGCCGAATGCTCCGCAGCCAGATTCGCGCACTGCACCACCATGAAGCCATCACCACGCTGCAGGTGACCCATGACTTCGAAGATGCCATGCGGCTGGGCGATGTGGTCGCGGTGCTGGCGGAGGGTCGGGTCGCCCAGACGGGAACACCCGAATCGGTGTTCCGGTTCCCGAATTCGGCGTTCGTGGCAGAGTTCATCGGTACCGGTACGGTGCTCCGGGGCACCGTCGAGCGGACCGCTCCTCCCGATGGCAGCGGAGGCCGGTTTGCGGCGCGGTTCCGGACCGGTGCATTGGTGCTCGAGGTGGCCGCGGAGCGGGAGGGGGACGGGTACGCCGTGTTACGTCCGGCCGATCTCATGCTGAGCCGGACCGTTTCGGCGGAACCGGCCCCCCGGAACCGCTGGCAGGGCACCGTAACCCGGGTCGAGCGAGGGTCGGCCGTCGCCCACATTCACCTCGATGTGATGGGCACTGCCATGGTCGCCGCGGTGATGACCGCCACATCCGACGAGATGGGACTGGTCGCCGGCGGCAGCATCATGGTGGCGGTGAAGGCGACCGCCGTGCACCTGATTTAACCAGCCGCCCCGGTCCGATGGTGTGCTCGCCCAATTTCTGATTGATCCGATCCACCGCCGTCGCCAAGGTCCGATCCCGGAAGGATTCTTCCCTCGCTGTCTCCTCGACCAGCATGGTCAGCTGGGCCGGCCCATCCCCCTTGGTCAGCGAGGAAAAGCCGACGCCAAGCAGCCGGGCCGGCACCCGGCGGCGGCTCCGCAGCACGGCAAGGAGCTCGCTGGCCACCCCAAACAGGGCGCGATCGGTCCGGAGCGGGCGGGCGGGCGACTGGCTCGCTTGGCGGGTCTTGAAATCGTGATCCCGGAGCTTCACGGTGACGCACCCCGTTGCAATTCCCTCCTTCCGGAGCTCGGCGGCAAGGCTGGTAACCAGGCGCAACAAGCGCAGGTTCAGCGCGTCGTCGGAAGCGATGTCCCGGGAAAATGTCTCCTCATGGCTCATCGACTTGGCTTCGCCCGCCGGGTCGACGCGGTCCGACCCGACCCCCCGAATCCGTTGATACAGCCACTGCCCCGCCCGGGCCCCAAGCCATCGCTGCAGGTGTACCGATTCGACCCGCAAGGCGTCGGCTACGCCGACCAGCCCATACCGCGCCAGCATGGCCTGGAGTCTGGGGCCCACACCGGGGATATCCGCCAGGGCGTGGGTGGCAAGGAATGCAGCCTCCCCGCCGGGAGGGACGATCAACACACCGGTTCCGCCGGTTCCGCCGGTTCCCGGCCGAGGCTTGGCCCGTTCGGCCGCAAGTTTGGCGACGAGGCGGTTGCTGCCGCCGCCCACCGAAAGGGTGAGCCCGGTGCGATCCTGGACCGCGGCCCGGAGCCGGCCGGCGGTGTCGGCCACCGGCTCGCCCCGATAGATCCCCTCGGTCCCGGTGAGATCGAGATAGAACTCGTCGATGCTGGCCGGCTCGACCACTGGCGCCCACTGGTCGAGCACCGCGCGAATTTCACGATGCTTCTGGCCGCAGATCCCCCGGGGCACCGGGGCGAAGGTGGCGCCGGGACACAGTCGAGCGGCACGGGAAGTCGGCATCCCGGCGCGGACCCCGAAGGCTCGTGCCTCGTAGGAGGCGGAAGTGACGACGCCCCGTCCACCGGGGCGGCCGCCAATGATCAGCAACTTGGCCTTCCCCGCCCCGTTGGGGTCGGCAAGGCGGGCGACGGCGACGAACATCTGGTCGCAATCGGCGAGGAGGATGCGGCGGAGTGTCATGAGCGAAGGTGGACCCGGGGCAAACATAGCCGGGCGAGCAGGGGCTCGACCGGGAGGCCAACCCCTTGCGAAGCTTGGCGTTTCGGAATAACTTGCTAGCTGTCAAGCAAGTTGATCATTTGCCCCCCGGGGTGGGGATACAACACGATGCCCAACACCACCAAACCGAAAACCCGCGAACGGGTGCGGGATGCCGAGCGAACCCGGGAGTTGATCCTGGACGCCGCCGAACGGCTTTTCGCTGAAAAGGGCTACGAGGAGACTTCGCTCGCGGATGTCGGCGGGGCAGCCGGGGTTTCCCGGGCGACGCCGGGTTACTTCTTCGGTTCCAAGGCTGATCTCCACTGCGCCGTCATCGAGCGCTGTTTAGCCGACGTCCGCCACGCGGTGCGTGAGGGCAAGGCGCGGGCGCTCGCCAGTGGGCAGACTCCCGATGTGATCCTGGCCGGTGCGGTGGCCGATTACGCTGAGTTCGTGGCGGCGCGCCCCAACTTTGTCCGCCTGATCGAGCGGGAGGCGCTCTCTGACCGCACCGTCCTCGAGGGCATGCCGCTCCGCCTCGCGGTCTGGCAAGAGGCCCTCGCAGCCTTTCGGCAGGAACTCGGCCTGGACATCTCCGACACCACCGAAGCGGCCCACCTGCTGCTTTCCCTGGTGGCACTCACCTGGTTCCCCATCATTCACGGCAAGACGTTTCTCAAGGCGGTGGATCTCGATCCTGCCGCACCGGAGTTTGCCGAGCAGCGCAAGCGGCACATCACCACACTGCTTCTGGGTGCCTTGCGCGAGCGGGCGTCCAGCTCTTCCACCTGGTCGTCGCCATGACAGACGTGATGAAGCCCCCCACCGAGCGGCCCGCACCGACCGAAGCGAAGCCGGTGCACGCCACCGAACAGGAAGCGCGCGAGGTGGCCGAGGCAGCGCGGGAGGAGGAGTGGAACGCCAGCTTCGTCAAGGAGCTCTTCGAGGGGAACCTCCGACTCGACTTGATCCATCCCTTCCCCGAGCCGAGCCCCGCCGACGTGGCCAAGGCGCAGCCATTTCTCGACAAACTCGAGGTCTTCCTGCGCGACAACGTCGACAGCGATCGGATCGATCGGGAGTCGAAGGTCCCGCCGGAGTTGATCGAAGGGCTTCGAAAGCTCGGGGCCTTCGGCATCAAGATCGACACCCAATACGGCGGCCTGGGGTTGTCTCAGTTGATGTACACCAAAGCAATGGGTCTGGTGACCAGTGTCGATGGCTCACTCACCGCGCTGTTGTCTGCCAGTCAGTCCATCGGGGTGCCGGTACCGCTCAAGCTGTTCGGCACCGACGCGCAGAAGAAGCAGTACCTGCCGCGGGTGGCCAAGGGGGCAATATCCGCGTTTGCTCTCACTGAGAACCAGGTGGGCAGCGATCCGGCCGGGCTGGCCACCACGGCCACATTATCCGCCGACGGCACCCACTGGATGCTGAGCGGTGAAAAGCTCTGGTGCACCAACGGCACCGTGGCCGAAGTCATGGTGGTAATGGCCAAGACCGGCCCCAAGAGCATCACCGCATTCATTGTAGAGGCGGACTGGCCCGGGGTGGAGGTGGTGCGGCGGCTTCACTTCATGGGGCTCAAGGGGATCGAGAACGGCATCCTTCGGTTCACCAACGTCAAGGTGCCGGTGGAAAACGTGCTATGGGGCGAAGGCAAGGGACTCAAGCTCGCGCTGATCACGCTCAACACCGGACGGCTGACCATTCCAGCTGGCTGCGCAGTGGCAGCCAAGCGGGCGCTGGAAATTTCCCGAACCTGGGCTGCCCAGCGGGTGCAGTGGGGCCAGCCGGTCGGCAAGCACGATGCAATCGCCCAGAAGATCGGAAAGATGGCAGCGGACATCTTCGCGATGGAGGCGGTAGCGGACCTCGGTTCGCTGTTGGCCGATCGCCCCCACGCTGACATCCGGCTGGAGGCGGCCATCGCCAAGATGTGGAACACCGAGGTGGGCTGGCGGATCGTGGACGACACCCTCCAGATCAAGGGCGGCCGCGGCTATGAGACGGCCGACAGCTTGCGTTCTCGCGGGGAAAAACCCGACCCGGTGGAACGGATGATGCGCGACTGGCGCATCAATCTGATTTTCGAAGGATCCAGCGAGATCATGCGCTTGTTCATCGCCCGCGAGGCGGTGGACACCCACCTCAAGGTGGCCGGCGATCTGATCAACCCGAAGTCGTCCACCGGCACCAAGCTCAAGGCGCTGGTGCGGGCCGGGCTCTTCTACGCGGTGTGGTACCCCCAGCAGTGGCTGGGCTGGGGGAGGTGGCCGCGCTACGCCGAATTCGGCCCGCTGGCCACCCATCTCCGCTTCGTGAACCGGGCATCGCGCAAGCTGGCCCGCAGCCTCTTTCACGCCATGATCCGGTTTGGGCCCCGATTGGAGAAGAAACAATCGGTGCTGTTCCGGCTGGTGGAAGTCGGCGCCGAACTGCTGGCCATTTCGGCGGCGTGCGCCCGGGCCCAGATGCTGCTCCAGAAGGACCCGTCGAACCGCGGCCCGGCCCGGATGGCGGACGTCTTCAGCCGGCATAGCCGCCGCAAGGTCAGGCAGCTCTTCGGCACCGTCTTCAGCAACGACGACGACCGGACCTACACGCTGGCCCAGAGTGTGCTGAAGGGAGAACAGACCTGGCTGGAGGCGGGGATGGTCGACATGGGCAAGCGGTAGCCACGCAATCGGGAGGAGCGGTTGCCGCTCACTTCTGACTTTTTCCGTCGTAGATTGAGGTCGGCACTCACCCGGGTCCTATCATGGCCACCGCTGAAGGCAAAACCATTCCGTTTGTCGGCCCCGAGCACATTGACACGGCCGTCCTGGAAACATTCGGCTACGACGGTCCGGCCCAGGAGATCGTCACCGAAACAAGCGAATTCACCGCCGTCTGCCCCTTCAGCGGGCTCCCCGACTTTGCCCGGCTGACCATCAGCTACGTCCCGATCAGCAAGTGCGTCGAGCTCAAGAGCCTCAAGTACTACATCACCAGCTACCGAAACGTGGGAATATTCCAGGAGCACGCCACCGCCCGGATGGCCCAAGATCTCTTCGCGCTCCTCAATCCGCGGTCCCTGACCGTGTCTACCGGGTACAATATCCGTGGTGGATTCGAGACCACCTGCAGCGTGACCCTGCCCGCTTGACCGGCTATTATTACCGGTTCCCATGACCGGCAACCCGTAGCGTTCCCGCAGGAAGGATTCTCCCCAGTGGCCGCCGAATCGCTCACCATCACCGACAATCGCACCGGCAAGTCGTACGACATTCCGATCGCCGAGGGCACCATCAAGGCGCTGGATTTGCGCCAGATCAAAACCGGCGACGACGATTTCGGCCTGATGACTTACGACCCCGCCTTCATGAACACGGCGGCGTGCCGCAGTGCCATCACCTTCATCGATGGCGACAAGGGGATCTTGCGCTACCGGGGCTACCCCATCGAACAACTGGCCGAAAATGCCAGCTTCCTCGAGGTGGCGTACCTGCTGGCCGAGGGCGAGCTTCCCAACCAGGCCCAGCTGGACCGATGGACCCACGACATCACCTTTCATACCTATGTCCACACCAACATCATCAAGTTCCTCGAGGGCTTCCGCTACGATGCCCACCCCATGGGCATGCTGCTCGGCGCGGTTGGGGCGCTCTCGACCTTCTACCCGGAGGCCAAGCATATCGAGGACCCCGCCAGCCGGCACATCCAGCGGGTTCGCCTGATGGCCAAGCTGCCGACGATTGCCGCATTTGCCTTCCGGCATTCCAGGGGATTGCCCTACGAATTTCCCCGCAACGACCTCGATTACATCGGGAACTACGTCAACATGATGTTCTCGATCGGCGGGAAGCACGAGCCCAATCCAGTACTGCAGAGGGCGCTGGAAGTCCTCCTGATTCTCCACGCCGATCACGAACAGAATTGCTCCACCAGCGCGGTGCGCGCGGTGGGTTCGTCCCACGTGGACCCCTTCTCGGCGGTGTCGGCGGGGATCGCAGCCCTCTACGGGCCGCTGCACGGCGGTGCCAACGAGGCAGTGCTCGAAATGCTGGGCGAGATCGGCCACAAGAAGAACATCCCCGCCTTCATCGAAAAGGTGAAGAAAGGCGAGGGCCGGTTGATGGGATTCGGCCACCGGGTGTACAAGTCCTACGACCCCCGAGCCAAACTCATCAAGAAGGTGGCCGACGATGTCTTCACCCAGACCGGATTGAATCCAAAGCTCGAAATCGCGCTGGAATTGGAGCGCATTGCCCTGGAGGACGAGTACTTCATCAAGCGGAAGCTCTACCCCAACGTCGATTTCTATTCTGGAATCATCTATCAGGCAATGGGGTACCCCACCGACTACTTCACCGTGCTCTTTTCGGTGGGGCGGCTGCCCGGCTGGCTGGCCCAGTGGGAAGAGATGCTGCTGGACAAGGATCAAAAAATTGCCCGGCCCCGGCAGATCTACACCGGCTCAGAGGAGCGGCCGTTCCTGCCGATGGCAAGCCGCTAGGCGGGCCTGATACTGAGAGGAAGGCGGTGGGGATTCAACTCCCCGCCGCCTTGTTTTTCCCCTAAAGGTTTCCGTTGGCGGGCAGACCCACCGGCGCCGGCACTTCCCCTTCGAGATAGGTGTAGCCCTCCAACCCGGCCACATAATCGGCAATAAAGCCGTTGGCCTCCTGCCGGGAGAGGTCCGCAGCGTTGCTCACCTTGCGACGAAAAGTCTGCAGCAGATCCGAGGCGTGGAACTGCACGTAATTCAGCACCTCGGTCACCGTGTCCCCATGCACCATGTCGGTGATTTCATAACCCTTCTCGGTCGCGCGGATATGCACCGCGTTGGTATCGCCAAAAAGATTGTGAAGATCGCCGAGGATTTCCTGGTAGGCTCCGGTCAGGAAGATGCCCAGGATGTACGGCTCCCCCTCGCGGAACGGATGCAATTCGAGGCTCGGCTTGCCTCGACGCCCGCCGGCAAAGCGGTCGATGACCCCGTCGGAATCGCAGGTGATGTCCTGCAGTGTTCCCCGCCGGATCGGCTCCTCGTCGAGCCGATGGACCGGCATGATCGGAAAGATCTGATCGATGGCCCAATTGTCCGGCAGCGACTGAAAGATCGAGAAATTACAGAAATACCGGTCCACCAGGGTCGCTTCGAGGTGGCTGGTGATTTCGGGATAATTGGCTTTGTCTGCGACAATGAGTGCTGCAATGGCGTTCATCGTCGACAGATAGAATTGTTCGATGTCGGCCATGTCCCGAAGCGTGATGGCATCACCGGCAAAGAGTTCCTGGAGCCGCTCCTTGGCAAACACCGCGTCATGGAACACTTCTTCGACGCGGTCCACCGTCAGGGATTCCAGATTCTCCTTGAGCTCGACCAGCACAGCGGGCGGATCGTCGCGGAGCACCGGGATCACCGGCTCGGTGAGGGCCTCGACGTCAGTCACGTTGACCAGCAACAGCGCGTGGTGCGCGGTCAAGGCCCGGCCCGATTCCGAAATGATGTGCGGCATCGGATGCTTGAACTGCTGGCAGACGGTGCCGAGCAGGTACACCACGTCGTTGGCGTATTCCCGGGTGGTGTAGTTCATGCTGGCGGGCCGGGTGGTGCGCGACCCCTCATAATCCACCCCCAGTCCACCACCGACGTCGACGTGGGTGAGGTTGAACCCCATCTCCCGGATTTCGACGTAGTAGCGGCCGATCTCCTCCAGCCCCGCCTTGATGAACCGGATGTCGGTGATCTGGCTGCCCAGGTGGAAATGGATCAGCTTGAGAAGATCCTTCTTGCCGGCCTGCTCCAGTTTGTCGAGCAACTTCATCAGTTCGACGGCGCCGAGCCCGAATTTGGACTTTTCTCCGCCGCTCTTGGCCCAGCGTCCGGCCCCCTCGGTTGCGAGCTTGATGCGGACGCCGAGGTTCGGGGTGACTCCCATCTCCTCGGCAACCCGGAGCACCGCATCGAGCTCGCCAACCTGCTCCAGCACGATGAACACCTCATGCCCCACTCGCTGCCCCATGAGGGCGAGGCGCATGAACTCCTCGTCCTTGTACCCGTTGCAAACGATCAGGTGATCGGTCCGCTCGGCGAGACCGAGCACCGCTTGGAGTTCCGGTTTGCTGCCGCACTCGAGGCCGACCCCGAACGGGCTTCCGAACGTCACAATTTCCTCGACGACATGGCGCTGCTGATTGACCTTGATCGGATACACCGAGGTATATGATCCGGTGTAGGCGGACTCTTCGATGGCCCGGCGAAACTCGGTGGCCAGTGAGGCAATCCGGGCCTTCAGGATGTCGGAAAACCGCAACAGGAGCGGGAGCCCGATCCCCTGGGCGTTCAGATCGAGGGCCAGCCGATAAAGGTCGATCGACCCCTCACCGGCCTGATCGGGGTGCACGGTGACGTGCCCTTCGGCGTTGGTCCGGAAGTAGCCGAGGCCCCAGCCCTGCATGTTGTAGAGCTTCTCGGCGTCCTTGAGGGACCAGGCTGAGTGCGCGATCGTCGGCTCCGGGGCAGAGGTGGAGGGGAACAATTCTAACGTGCGACGGGGCGCTACAGAAGCGGCGGCGGGCTAGATTCCGCCCCGATGACTCAGAGCCTGCCTCTTACCGTAGCGATCACCGGCACCTCGGGACTGATCGGATCGATGCTGGCGCCCGCGCTGATAGCCGCCGGGCACCAGGTGGTCCGGATCGTTCGGACTGCCCCGGGCCCGGGAGAAATCCGCTGGGACCCGGCGGGCTCCGGTCTCGAGCCTGCGGCTCTTACCGGAGTGGACGCAGTGGTCCACCTGGCGGGCGAAAATATCGCGGAGGGGCGCTGGACCGAGGCCCGGAAGCAGGTGTTGCTCGAAAGCCGGACCCGGGGCACCCGGCTCATCGCCGAGGCGGTTGCACGGGCGCCAGATGGTCCCAAGGTCCTGATCAGCGCCTCCGCCATCGGGTATTACGGGGACCGGGGAGATGAACAGCTCACCGAAGCGAGCCCGCCGGGCAAAGGATTCCTGCCCGAGGTCTGTGTTGCGTGGGAAGCGGCCACCGCACCGGCGGCGGATGCGGGGCTGCGGGTGGTGACGGTGCGTACCGGGCTGGTGTTAGCCAAGGCCGGCGGCCTGCTGCAACGCATGCTGATTCCATTTCAACTCGGGCTGGGTGGCCGGTTGGGTGACGGGCGGCAGTGGATGAGCTGGATTTCTGCGGTCGATCTGATCGGCGCCTACCGATTTGCCCTGGAGGGAACCATGAGCGGGCCGGTCAACGCGGTGGCCCCCGGTGCGGTGCGCAACCAGGAGTTCACCGAGGCACTGGGAAGGGTGTTGCACCGGCCGACGCTGTTGGCCGTGCCAGCGGCCGCCATCCGGCTGGCGTTCGGCCAGATGGCGGACGAGGCAATTCTGGCGAGCGCACGGGTGCTCCCAGCGGAGCTGGAACGGACCGGCTTCCGGTTCCAGCACCCTGCCCTGGATGGAGCGCTGGCGCACGAG
>JANNSC010000020.1:0-7381 GCA_031402135.1 Gemmatimonadales bacterium
CGCCGGTGTCCGATCCGCCCGCTGTCTCCGGGCCCACCCCCAACCTGCCCCCGACGCCCCGCCAGCCGATCGTTCCCCCCGCTCTCGCCGCACGGCGGGGGTGGCTGCCGCTCTCCGCCACCGGCGTTCCCCTCTTTCTCGCGGAACACCCCTCCTGGGATGGCCGGGGAATCCTGATCGGGATTCTCGACAGCGGCATCGATCCAGGAGTTGCGGGATTGCAGACCACCTCGACCGGGCTCCCCAAGCTGATAGACCTGCGGGACTTTTCCGGAGAGGGACGCATTGCGCTCACCGAGGTCATTCCCGAGGGAGACTCCCTCCGGGTGGCTGGCCGGATCCTGCACGGTTTCAGCCGCGTGAAGGGCATCGCTGCCGCCGGACCCTTCTACGCCGGAATCCTCTCGGAGCGAGCCCTCGGAGATACCGCCGCCGCTGACCTCAACGACAACGGGAGCGACGCCGACTCGCTGGTTGTTCTGCTTGCCAAAGCGAGCGACGGGTGGGTGCTCTTCGCCGATACCGATGGGGATCACTCCCTCGGCAACGAACGCCCGATCCGCGACTATTTGGTGGCCCGGGAAAGCTTCGGCTGGCACCGCACGGGAGAGCCCCCGCCCACGACCCTCGCCGTCAATCTTTCCCAAAGCGCCGGACCGCCGCTCCTCGACCTCTACTTCGACAATAGCGCGCACGGAACCCACGTGGCCGGGATTGCCGCCGGCCACGACATTGGGGGCATCACCGGGTTCAATGGCGTTGCGCCGGGTGCCCAGCTCCTCGGCCTCAAAATATCCCGCAATGATTTCGGCGGCATCACCACCACCGGAAGTCTGCTTGTCGCCATGGAGTATGCCATCCGGTTGGCTCGAGTCCGGGGACTTCCCCTGGTGCTCAACCTGAGTTTCGGCATCGGGAACGAGCGGGAAGGCGCCGCGCGAATCGACCAGCTGATTGATTCGGTGCTCACCGCCAACCCCGAGGTGATCTTCGTGACCTCGGGCGGAAACGACGGGCCTGGTCTCTCGACGATGGGCTTCCCCGGATCGGCCCGCCGAGCAATTACCGTCGGCGCCACCGATCCGTGGGTCTTGAGCGAGGCTGCCCTGCGGGGCGGCGCGCCTGCTGCCGACCGCATTGCCTACTTCAGCGCCCGTGGCGGCGAACTCGCCAAGCCCGACCTGGTGGCACCGGGCACCGCATTCTCTACGGTGCCGAGCTGGAACACCGGTGATGAGTTCAAGTCTGGCACCAGTATGGCGTCGCCCCATGTCGCCGGGTTGGCGGCGCTGCTCCTCTCCGCCGCCGCCGCGGAACATCGGGCAGTGACCGCTGCCGACATGCGCCGAGCCCTCTCCGGGAGCGCACAGCCGCTCGCCGGTGGCGGGCCGATCGATCAAGGTGCGGGACTTCCGTCGCTGCAGTACGCCTGGCCGATATTGCGGGGCCCGGGGCCCCCGGCGGAATTCGATGTGAATGTCGTGGGAACCGGCGGGATCACAGCCGCATTCCGGATCGCTCCGGCCGCCGCCGATTCGTCGGTGAGGTTTCGCATCAGCCGCCGGGGCGCCGGCGGGCCGGTCGATCTCACCTTGAACAGTTCGGCCCCGTGGCTCCGCGCCCCTGCGTCACGCCGGCTCACTGGCCCGGTCGATACCATCAATCTGGTGCAGCGCCCGCCGGTCGGCCCCGGAACCTGGACCGCAGAAGTGCGCGCGACCGCCGCTGGGATTTCCGGACCGCTCTTTACCCTGATCAGTACGGTGGTGGTGCCGGAGGCCACCCGCGCCACCCCGGTTCGGTTTGTCGAAAAACTCCCTGTCGGTGCAGCCAGCCGGCTCGTCTTTGCGGTGGACTCCGGCCGCCCCTTTCGGGTGCGGAGTGCCACCACAACCCGCCTCCAAAGGATTGTCGCCGCCCTCTTCCAGCCCGGGGGTGCGCCGCACCTCGGCCAAAGCTCGCTCCCCGGTGGTCCCGACACCCTCGCTGCCGTGTTTCAGGTGGATGGACGGGATGCCCGGAGCGGGTACTACGAGAGCGTTGCTGTGTCGGGCGACGGCGGCGCCACCGCGTCCATCAGCATCGATCACGCGCCGGTCGCTCTCTCCGTCCGAGCCGATCGGCAAGACACCCTTGCCGCAACCATGACCTCGTTGCTCGACTCGACGATGGTCGGCCGATTTCGCGTCGGGCACGCCGGGGCGCAGCGTTCCTTCGCCGTTCGCGGGGTCGGGGGAGCGGACGTGAAGCTGGGGTTGCCGCTTCCCGTCTGGGTGCACCGCATCGTTGTCGATCTGGAACTCGACCCGAGCCAGTGGCCCCGATTCACCGATTTCGGATTGACGCTGCTGGGAGGCAACCGGCGGATCATTGGCAAGGAACCGGCCAATTACTCTCGCACCCGACTCTCGGAATCGCTTCCGCCCCGCGCCGCCGAGGAAGAATTGCTCCTTGTGCTCGCGCCCGGATTCGCCGAGCCGGGAAGCCAGGAGCCGTGGCGGGGGCAAATCACCGTGCGGCTCTATGCCGCCGCGCCGGTAGCCTTGCCCTCGAGTCCAGGCGAGGAATTTCGGCTCCCCGCAAACTCGACCCGGGAATTCCGCGTCCCGGTCGGTCCGTCGCCGTGGCCGCTCCCCCCGGGCTTCTGGCCATTGGGGCTGTTCGTGGAGGAGAGTGCCGGCATGAGCTGGACCTGGGAACTTCCTTTGAACATCGGAACCGTGCCGTAATCGTCGGCGTGGCGCACCGCACTAATCCGGTGCGCTCGGGGTCGGTCTGGTGCGGTGCTCTACCCCTCGGAAACCAATCTTGAAGGGTGCTTCACCCCGATCCACTCGATGCCGCCCGCGCCGCCCTCCGCCACCACTTCGGCTATTCGGTATTCCGCCCCCTTCAGTCTCGGGTACTCTCAGCGCTGCAGGCCGGGGCCGATGTCCTCGCCGTCCTGCCCACCGGCGCCGGTAAATCGATCTGCTTTCAGATCCCGGCTCTGCTGCGCCAGGCACCCACCATCGTCGTCTCGCCGCTCATTGCATTGATGCAGGATCAGGTGGCGGCCGCCGTTGCCCGCGGCATCCCCGCTGCCGCACTCAACAGCGCGCTCGAGCCATCGGTCCAGCGCGAAGTGCTGGACCAGTTCACCCGGGGTCAGCTCCGGGTGCTGTACACCTCGCCGGAGCGCCTCTCCCGCCTTGCGGAGGATCTCGCGGAGCGGCGCTGCCGCGCCGGATTGCTGGCCATCGACGAGGCCCACTGCATCAGTGAGTGGGGCCCCGATTTTCGTCCCGCCTACCGGGCTCTCCGCCGCATGCGAACTGCGCTCCACTGGCCCCAGGCCATCGCCCTCACCGGGAGCGCCACGCCGTCCGTGCGTCGGGATCTGGCGCGTGCCCTGGGACTCGGCGCCACACGCCCCTTTCACGAAGTCGTTGGCTCATTTGACCGTCGCAATCTTTGGTTTGGAGTGGCGGAGGTGCGGACCGAACCGGAACGGCTGCGGGCCCTGTTGACCGCGCTTCGCCTGCAAAACGACCTCGCAATTGTCTATGCACCCACTCGCAATGTCGTCGAAGAACTCGCCCGGGTGCTTGGCAACGCCGGCTTCCGCGCCGCGCCCTATCACGCAGGACTCACCACCCCGGTCCGCCAGCAAACGTTGCAGCGCTTCCTCGGAGATGATCTTGGTGTCATCGTGGCCACCTGCGCCTTTGGGATGGGCATCGACAAGCCGAACGTTCGTCTCGTGGTGCACTGGACGCTGCCTCCCACGCCGGAAGCGTATTACCAGGAAGCCGGCCGGGCCGGCCGTGATGGAGGACTTGCCCGTTGCCTGCTGCTCTACCGTCCCGGCGACGCCGACCTGCCTCGCCGTCAGCTCGATATCACCTTTCCTCCGGAAAAACTCGCCGAACGGGTCTGGAGTGGCGCCACCTCCGGGCAGCGGGTGCCTTCGAACCTTCGGGAGTCGCTCGACCGGCTACGCCGGGAGTTGCATCCCGAACGGGGCCGGATCAACTGGACGGCGGTCCGGCAGCGCCGGCGGGACGCCGAGCGGCGCATTACGGTCATGGAGCGCTACGCCAAGGACCACTGCTGCCGGAGGTGTGCGTTGGTGGGATACTTCGGAGAGTCGGTGTCCCGCTGCGCCGGCTGCGATGTCTGTTCCCGGCAGCCGCCCCGACCGCTCCGTGCGGCCGAAGCGGACGCGCGTCTCGCCCGCCTCCGCCTCTCGCTCCGCCATCTCGATGCGCCGTGGCACGGCTGCCCGATTGATCCCCAAGTACTTCGCCGGCTCGCCATGGTGCCACCGCTCACCGAGGCCCAGCTGGCCAACGTGGAGGGCGTGGGCCCGGTCCTCGCTGCACGACTTGGTGGGACCATCCTTCGCGCACTGCATGGTCCGGCCGGCGCCCCACTCAGGGCAGCAGGCGTCGCCGAAGCCACTCCACCAGAATCCGCATCACCTCGGGCTGCAGAGTCGTCGGGGTGAGGGCAGAGTAACCCGCTGGATTTCCTTCCGGATCGGCCAGGAACAGGTGGTTGGTGGCCGGAAACACCTGTGTGGTCACGTCCCGGTTCCCGCCGGCCTTGAAGGCGGACTCGAGGATCGGCGCCTGGTCGGGTGTCACCTGCTGGTCGGTGGCGCCTTGCAGGATGAGCACCGGTGTCCGTACGGTGGCCGCCGTCACCGTCGGATCGTAGTCGAGGAAATACCGCAGCCACGGCTGAGCCTTCGCGGAGGAATCCACCGCACGGAGAGCCACCCGCACCAGCGAATCACGCGCCGACGCAGGAACGTTCGCGGTGCGCTCAATGGCGTAGCGGTTCTGGAACTCGATGATGCGCCTCCCGGTGTAGGCGGGCCCGGCCATCAGCACAATTCCCCGGAGCATCGAATCGGTGGCGGCCACCAGCGGGGCAATGATTCCACCCTCGCTGTGGCCCACCAGACCGAGCCGGGCGCCATCGATCTCCCGGCGGCCCCGCAGGAAGGCCAAGCCGGCACGGATGTCATCGGCAAAGTCGAGACTGGTGGCAGAGGACCCGTTGCCTCCCGATTCCCCATTCCCCCTATCATCCATCCGGAGGACCGCAATGCCGTTCCTTCCCAAGGCGTCGGCAATCTCCCGGAACGGCCGGTACCCCTTCACCGGAAGGATCGCCTCGTCCCGTTCCTGGGGGCCCGATCCAGTGATGGTGACGATCGCCGGGACCGCTCCCCTGGTCCCCTTCGGGATCGTGAGCGTCCCCGCCAGCACGTGACCGGAGGGGGTCGAGATCCGCACCGACTCGGCGGTGTAGGGCGCATCGGCCGGCGCGGAATAGTCGGGCGGCTCGACCCGTAGTGCGGCGTCGGCCGATCCCTCGACCACCATGATCGAGAGCCCCTGCGAAGGGACCCAGCCTCCTCGAATGCTTCCATCGGTCGCCACGGCGAGTCGCGAGGGCGTTCCCGCAATGGAAAACTCCGCTGAATCGGCCCCGATCCAGCGGACCTCACCCGGAAAGGTCTGGCCCGCGGAAACTCCGAAGAGCGGGATTGTCTTGTCTCCGCGGCCCATTTGGCGGGCCCTCCGCAGGGCTTGCTCGACCATCGCAAAGGAGGGGTTGATATAGGGCATGGCGCCGGGAGCCACGGCCAGGCGCTGCGGCGGGGGAGTCGGGCCGGAAAAGGTCACCCACACGCTGTCCCCGGTGAAGACCAGCCGGGCGCTCTGCTTGGGTGCCGCTGTGACAGCGTCGGTGGCCGGCCGGAATTCGTTCACCAGCGCGGACACCATTTCATCCCCGCCGATCGTCGCGACGTAGTGCCAGCGCTGATTGGCGGCCCGAAACACCAAGTCCCCCTCCAGGCGCCCCGGAGACCGGCGGACTACTTCCACCGCGATGGTGTCCGCTCCGGCCTTGAGCAGGAAGGTGCGCGTGGTGGTCTGGGCCGCGGCGGGGGTCGACGCTGACAGGAGGAACGCCACCACGGCAAAACCGGGGAACCGCATGTCTAGCTCCTTGTCGTGACGTAACGAACTGGTGACGCCGGAAGGTACGCCGGCTCCACATGATCTGCCTATATTTCCCTCATGGATGACTCTCTGTATTTCGGCGAGCAGCACCACCAGGTCCGTGAACTGGTGCGCGAGTTTGCCCGTGATCATGTCGCTCCGGTCGCCCGGGAATTCGATCGGACCTGTGAGTTCCCTTGGGAAAACATCAAGCGGATGGGTGAGCTCGGTCTCCTCGGCGTGCCCTGGTCCGAGGAACTGGGCGGCGCCGGCATGGATCAGATTTCCTACTACATCACCATCCATGAAATGGCCAAGGTCGATGCCTCCCACGGCCTCACCATTTCGGCCCACACCAACCTCGGCACCTCGCCCATCGTCGAATTCGGCACCAACGCTCAGCGCCAAATGTACGTCCCGCTGCTCGCCTCCGGCCGGGTCCTCGGCGGGTTCGGGCTCACCGAACCGGGGGCCGGCAGCGACGCCGGCGGAACCGCTACAACCGCGGTGGATAAGGGGGACCATTTCCTCCTCAATGGCGCCAAGAGTCTCATCACCCACGCCGGTGTCGGAGAAATCTTTTCGGTTACCGCGCGCACCGATCCAGGTCATGGCCACCGCGGCATCACCAGTTTCATCTTGACCAAGGATTCCGTCGACCTGGAAAAGTGTCGAACCCTCGGGGTGGGGCACACCGATGAGCTCCCCAAGATCAAGGGCTTCAGCGCCGGCAAGAAGGAAGAGAAGATGGGGTGGCGCGCCAGCGATACCCGTGGCCTTCACTTCCAGGACGTCAAGGTTCCCAAGGAAAACATGCTGGGCGCCCGGGGCGAAGGCTTCGTCCAGTTTCTCAAAACCCTCGATGCCGGGCGGATCGGCATCGCGGCACTCTCACTCGGCATTGCCGAGGGTGCCTACGAGGCAGCCCGGGCCTACGCCGGCACCCGGAAGCAGTTTGGCAAGTTCATCGGGAGCTTTCAGGCGATCGGCTTCATGCTTGCCGATATGGCCACCGAAATCGAGGCGGGAACCCATCTCCTCTATACCGCCGCCCGGCTCAAGCAGGCCGGCAAGCCGTTCAAGAAGGAGGCCGCAATGGCCAAGCTGTACTGCTCGGAACTGGCCATGCGGGTCACCACCAAGGCCGTGCAGATCTTTGGAGGCTACGGCTATACCGCCGAATATCCCGTCGAGCGGATGATGCGGGACGCCAAGGTCTGTGAAATCGGGGAAGGGACCAGCGAAATTCAGCGAATCGTAATTTCCCGGGAGATCCTCGGCAGCGTGGTGAACGGGTAGGCCGGTCCTCCGCCCCCCTCGCCCGCCCCACGCCCTCACCCCTCCGCCCTCCGCTCATCGTCCCCCGAGAACCTCTCGCTTGC
>JANNSC010000021.1:0-2770 GCA_031402135.1 Gemmatimonadales bacterium
CGGCTCCGTGCCAGCGCCTTGACCAGCGCCGCGCCGACCCGGAGGCCGGTAAAACTCCCCGGCCCATCGGCCAGCGCCAGCGCCTCGAGTTCTCCCAGGGTCAGCCCCGCCTCCGCCAGCAGCCGTTCCACCATCGGCAGCAGCGCTGCAGCATGTTTGCGGGCACCCGGGAGCGTTGCCTCGAGCGGTGCCAAGCCCGGCCGCCCCAGCGCCACCGAGAGCCGGTCGGTGGCAGTTTCGATGGCCAGCGCAATCACTCGACGTCCAATCGGCGCATGTCCGGATTCGGTGTGTGGGCCAGCCGGATCCGCCGGGACGGTCGCGGCGCCCACGCTCCGGCCTTTTCCGGCCACTCGATCAGCAGCGCCACCCCGCCCCGAAGCGTTTCCCAGTCGAGGTCGCTCGCCTCATCGGGATGCTTAAGCCGGTAGCAGTCCACATGATACACTGCGCCGCCGGGCGCTTCGTAGTGGTGTACCAAGGCGTAGGACGGACTGGTGGCCGGCCCCGATACGCCAAGGCCCCGCACCAGTGACTGAACGAAGGTGGTCTTCCCGGCGCCCAGATCACCCTCCAGCCACACCACCTCGCCCGGCCCGAGGCCACGACCCAGTTCCAGCGCCGCCGCGCCGAGGCCGCTCTGGTCCAGCAGCGCCGTCACGCCCGCCGCCGCGCGTACGATGGTCCCGCCCGCCGCACCTCCGGCGCGTCCTCCGCCCGGAGCTCATTGAGCTGATCCCGGAGCATTGCCGCCATTTCGAACTCCAGATTGGCCGCCGCCTGCTTCATCTGCTGTTCCAGCGCCACCATTGCTGCCGCCCGCTGCTTCGGATCATGCCAATCGATTTTCGCGGCGCCTCGGCGTGCCGCCGCCGAGGCCACCCCGGCACTCCGGGCATCGGCGACGTGGGTGGAGAGCCGCACCTGTTCGGTGGAGCGCACAATTGACACCGGCGTGGTGCCGTGCTTCACGTTGTAGGCCCGTTGAATGGTTCGCCGCCGTTCCATTTCGGTGAGCGCTCGTTCCATCGAACCGGTCATTCGATCGGCATAGAGGATGGCCACTCCGGCAACGTTGCGTGCCGCCCGCCCGCAGGTCTGAATCAGCGACCGGTCGGATCGCAAGAATCCCTCCTGGTCGGCGTCGAGGATTGCCACCAGGGAAACCTCCGGCAAGTCCAATCCTTCCCGCAGCAGGTTGATGCCCACCAGCACGTCGAAATCCCCCAGCCGGAGTCCCCGCAGGATTTCCACCCGCTCGATGGTATCGATGTCGGAATGGAGATAGCGCACCCGTACCCCGTGCTGCTGGAGATAGTCGGTGAGATCTTCCGACATCCGCTTGGTCAAGGTGGTCACCAGAACGCGCTCCTGCCGCTTTTCCCGCAACCGGATTTCGTGCAGCAGATCGTCCACCTGGCCCTTGACCGGACGCACCGAGACCTCGGGGTCCACCAGGAAGGTCGGTCGAATGATTTGCTCCACGACGGAGCCCTGGGAGAGCTTCAGTTCGAATTCGCCCGGGGTGGCCGACACCGTAATCATCTTCGGGGCCAGCGCCATGAATTCCTCGAAGCGGAGCGGCCGGTTGTCCAGCGCCGAGGGCAGCCGGAATCCATATTCGACCAGGGTGGTCTTCCGGGCCCGGTCGCCGTTGAACATTCCCCCGATCTGCGGCAACGACGCGTGCGATTCATCGACCACCACCAGATAGTCCGCCGGGAAGTAGTCCAGCAGACACGCCGGTCGCTCCCCTTCCTGCCGCCCGGTGAGGTGCCGGGAATAATTCTCGATGCCGGGACAGGTGCCGATTTCCAGCAGCATGTCAATATCGAATTGGGTGCGCCCTTCCAGCCGCTGGGCTTCCAGCAGCTTACCCGCCGCCTTGAGCGTGGCCAGCCGTTCCGCCAGCTCGGCCCGAACCAGCCCCACCGCCCGCTCGATGGCGGGCCGTTCGGTCACAAAGTGTTTGGCCGGATAGATGGCGCATTGTTCCAGCCGCGCGATGCTGCTCCCGGTCAACGGGTCAATCTTGGAAATTCGCTCGATCTTGTCTCCCCACAACTCCACCCGTACCGCCTGTTCCGCATACGCCGGGTAGATCTCCACCGTATCGCCCCGCACCCGGAAGGTGCCCGGCTCGAATGACACATCGTTCCGGTTGTACTGGATTGCCACCAGGTCCTGGAGGATTCCCTCCCGGCCCGGCGCGTCACCGCTTTTCAGGGTGAACATCATGCTCCGGTACGTTGCCGGATCGCCCAGGCCGTAGATCGCGCTCACCGTGGCCACGATCACCACGTCCTCCCGTTCCATCAAGCTCGAGGTGGCTCGGAGCCGGAGCGCTTCGATGTCTTCGTTGATCGAGGCGTCTTTCTCGATGTACACGTCGGTACTGGGGACGTATGCCTCCGGCTGGTAATAGTCGTAGTAGGACACGAAATACTCGACGGCGTTGCCCGGCATGAATTGCTTGAGCTCGCCGTAGAGCTGCGCCGCCAGGGTTTTGTTGTGGGAGAGGACCAAAGTGGGGCGGCCGTGTTTGGCAATCACGTGGGCCAGTGTCATCGTCTTGCCCGAACCAGTGACCCCCAGCAGGGTCTGATATCGGTCGCCCCGGGAAAGGCCGGCAGAAAGCTCCGCGATGGCCCGCGGCTGATCGCCTGCCGGCTCGAACGGGGCCCGTACTTCGAAGTCAGCCATACCTGAATATGGCGATATCGGTGTTTGTTCGGTACCCTTCGGCGCCCGCAGGCTCAGCCTACTGGCC
>JANNSC010000022.1:0-3036 GCA_031402135.1 Gemmatimonadales bacterium
GATGACGCTGCAGCGCTCCTGAAGCGGCTCGGCCCCGTGCTGCGGGCCCTCGAGGCCGCGGTAGGATTCGAACTGCGGATCTGGGACGCTGCCGGGCAGCCGCCCCTGCTCCTGGCCGGAAAGGACCCCGGCTACCGCCCGGTGATCCCTCCCGCCGCAGGCAAAGCCGGCTCGGCCGATGTGCCCCGTTGGTTCGGCCCGGTCGGCGCCGGCACCGATCTCTGGCTCGATCTGCCGCCCGGGCCCCATGCCGAGGCCACCCTTGCCCTTTTTTCCCTCTGCGTCCGTGCCGATCGCGATGCCAGTCACCTCTCCGCCGAGCTGGCCTCGCGCTTCGAGGAAATCGATCTGCTCTACACCATCAGCGAGGTCCTCGGCCACACCGTCCGGCTCCGTCAAGCCGCCGAAATTATTGTGCGGGCGGTCAGCGCGGTGGTGGGTGCCCGGCGAGCCTCCATTGCGGTGTTCGATGCGGAGGCGCGCGTATTACGAACGGTGGCCGCCCAGGGCTTTTCCGCCGATCGGACCGCTGATATTCCGCTGGATGACCCAGAGTCAATTGCCGCCCGCGTGGTCCGCGAGGCCCGCCCCCTGGTGGGCGTGGCGCCCGCCGAAAAATCCGGCGCCGCCCGGCGCGGCTATCGTAGTGGCGCCTATATGTCGGTCCCCATCAGTTTCCAGCCCCCCGGTGGAGCCTCCCGGTGCGTTGGCGTGATCAATCTGACCGACCGCGCCGAAGCCGGCCGCTTCACTGCCACCGACCAGAAGCTGGTCTCTGCTGCCGCCAATCAGATCGGGGTCGCCATCGAATTGGCCCGATTGGTGGCCCAGGAGCGCCAGCAGCAACGCCTCCACGATGAGCTGCAGCTGGCCCACGATCTCCAGCTCTCCCTCCTGCCCGATCCCGCGGTGCTCCACGGCGATGCCCGGGTGGCGGTGCGCTGCCTCCCCGCCGACCTCGTCGGGGGCGATTTCTACACCTTCAATCGCCTCGGAGGTGGCCTCGTCGGGGTGATGCTCGGAGACGTCGCCTCCCACGGAATCGCCGCCGCCCTCATCATGGCGGCGGTGATGTCCGCCGCCGGCATTCACGCCTCCGCCGCCGACACCCCCGACCTCACCCTCGAAGCCCTCCGGGACAGCCTCGCCGCCAAGCTCGCTGCCGCCGAGAGCTATCTCACCGTGTTCTATGGCATCTTCGACCCCTCCAACCGTCGGCTCACCTGGGCCAGCGCCGGCCATCCCCACGCTTTCCGGGTTCCCCGAAACGGCCGCCCGGAGCGCCTTGCCGCCACCGCGCCGCCCCTGGGGCTCGGCAGTGGCCCGGTGGGCGTGTTAACCATGCCGTGGCATCCCGCCGACGATCTCCTCTGCCTCTGGACCGACGGACTGGTGGACGCCGCCAATGCCGCCGGCGAGCGCTTTGGCGAAGCTCGCCTCCTCGCTGCGCTCGGCGCCCGGCGGGACTGCCCGCCCGAGCAGATCGTCGCCCACGTGATGGCCGAGGCCGATAGCTTCGCGCCGCACCCCGCCGACGACCGCACCCTCCTCGTGCTCCGGCTCTGACCCGGTGCGCCCCAAAAAGCGGCTCGGTCAGCATTTTCTCCGCCACCGGGCCATCCTGGAACGCATTGCCGATGCCGTGGCGCCCGGCCCCGGCAGTGTGGTGCTGGAAATCGGGCCGGGGCAGGGAACCCTCACCGAGGTGCTCCTGACCCGCGGGGCTCGCGTCGTTGCCATCGAGAAAGACCCCGAGTTGGTGCCCCAGCTCCGCATCCGATTTCCCACGCTGGAGCTCATCGAGGCCGATGCCCAGGACCTGGACTGGCGCGCCACCGCTCGCCCCGGCATCGGTGAGTCGCTGCTGATTGCCGGAAACATCCCCTATAACATCACCAGCCCATTGATCGACCAGGCGCTGCAACCGCCCCGCCCCACCCGGATTGTGTTCCTGGTGCAACGCGAGGTGGCCGAACGGGTCGCCGCGCCCCACGGCGGCTCCACCTACGGGGCCCTCTCCGTCGGGGTACAGGCGGTGGCCCGGGTCGAAAAGCTCTTTGTCGTTCCCGCCGGTGCGTTCCATCCCCCGCCCAAGGTCGACTCCGCGTTGCTCCGCCTCACCCCGCTGGATAACCCGCTGGTTTCCGATCGGCTGATTCCGCCGTTTCGAAAGCTGGTGGTTGGCCTGTTCGGATTCCGCCGGAAGCAGTTGCTCCGTGGCGTCCGGGAGTTCACCGGCTGGCCCGCCGATCGGGTCACTGCGGTGCTCACCCGCGCCGGGCTCGAGCCAACCGATCGCCCCGAGGCGGTTCCTCCCGCCGGCTTTGCCCGGCTGCTCGACTGCCTTGTTGACGCTGGCTGGTCGCTTGGGTAGCTTTGTGAAAACTTTCACATATCCATGCGCAAGGTCGCCGAATCCACCGTCCGTCGTCTCTCGCTCTACCTGCGCTTTCTCGAGGAATTCGAAGAGCAGGGAGCCAGGACCGTCAGCTCCGCGGCGCTCGCCGCCCGGGGGGGGACCACCTCCGCCCAGGTCCGGAAGGACCTTTCCTGTTTCGGCTCCTTCGGCAAACGGGGACTCGGCTACCAGGTCCCGGCCCTCCGCATGGAGCTCCGCGAAATCCTCGGCCTTGATCGGCGCTACCAGGTGGTGGTAGTCGGGGCGGGGAAGATCGGCAGCGCGCTGGTGCAACATCATGGCTTCAAGGACCGCGGCTTTGACCTTGTTTCCATATATGATGCCGACCCGAAAAAAATCGGCAAGCAGTGGAACGGCCTCACCGTGCGCGATGTGGCCCACCTCGAAAAGGACCTCAAGGGCCACCCCGCCGACATCGGCGCCGTGGTCACCCCCGCCGAAGCGGCCCAGGGTGTAGCCGATCGCCTGGTTGCCTGCGGCATCACCGCCATCCTGAATTTTGCCCCGATTCAGCTGCTGGTTCCCGACACCGTGACCATCAAGACCGTGAACCTGGTGCTCGAACTCGAAGCCCTTTCCTATATTATTGCCCACCGGTAGCGCGGCCCGTTCTGCCG
>JANNSC010000023.1:0-27715 GCA_031402135.1 Gemmatimonadales bacterium
CGGCCCCGGCAGCCGCCGCCGGAATTCGCTAGGCTTTGCTCGGTTCGCATCGAGTCACGCGCGCCTGAGGATCATGGAATGACCGCACCGCAATTTGACCGACCAGCCCCGACCGAATTTGCCGATTTCTATGGCGGATACGTCGCCGCTGTTCCCGATGGTGATCTGCTGCAAGTGCTGGAGGCGCAGGGAAAGGCGACCATCGCTCTGGTCGAAGCAGTTCCGGAATCGCGGGGCAACTTCGCCTATGCTCCGGGCAAGTGGACCCTGAAAGACGTGTTGTGCCACATTGCCGACGGAGAACGGGTCTTCTCCTACCGGGCGCTCCGGATTGCCCGGGGTGATCAGACCCCGCTTGCCAGTTTCGACGAGAACGCCTGGGTACCTGAGGCAGCAGCAGCGGCCCGGACCATGAAGGATTTGGCGGAGGAATTGGCTGCGGTGCGGGCCTCCACGCTGGCGCTGCTCCGGCATCTTCCGGCCGAATCCGTCACCCGCACCGGCACCGCCAGCGGCAGAACCATCAGCGTCCGGGCCCTTGCCTGGATCATTGCGGGGCATGAACGGCACCACTTGCGAATCATCCGTGAACGCTATCTTGGGTAGGTGACCGACCGGCTCGAGACCCTTCAGGCGGCCCTGACCGGCCGCTACCGCATCGAACGCCGCATCGGCGAAGGCGGGATGGCCACCGTCTATCTGGCCCAGGATGAGCGGCACCATCGGCCGGTGGCCATCAAGCTGCTCCATCCCGAGCTGGTCCGCGCCCTCGGCGTCGAGCGGTTCGGCCGGGAAATCGGCATTGCCGCACGGCTCAGCCATCCCAACATCGTCCCGCTACTCGACAGCGGAACCGTATCGCTCGATCCCGGCGCCCCGGCCACCCCTTTCTACGTCATGCCGCTGGTGGAAGGCGAATCACTCCGGGCCCGGCTCACCCGCACCCCCAAGCTCCCCCTCGACGAGGCGCTCCGTCTGGCTCGGGAGATCGCCGGCGCGCTAGACTACGCCCATCGCCACGGCGTGGTCCACCGCGATATCAAACCCGAGAATGTCCTCCTCGCCGACGACCACGCGGTGGTGGCCGACTTCGGGCTGGCCCGGGCCCTGGGCGAGAGCGCCTCGGCCACCCTGACGCAGGCCGGCCAGGCGTTGGGCACCCCTCAGTACATGAGCCCCGAGCAAATCACCGGCGATACCGCGCCGGATGGCCGCAGCGACATCTATTCACTGGCGTGTGTCCTCTTCGAGATGCTGGCGGGGAAGCCGCCCGGGGAGGGCAACTCGGTACAGACGATCCTGGCTCGAAGACTATCGACGCTGCCGCCCCCGATCCGTGGCGTGAATCGCGAGATCCCCGAAGCGGTCGAAACGGTGCTGCTTCGCGCCATGGCGCTCGAGCCGGCCCATCGGTTCGCCACTGCCGCCGAGTTTGCCGCCGCGCTCTCCGATCCCGCTGGCAGCGGCGCTCGGGAAGCCCTGCCCCGCAGCAGGCGAAATCTTGCTGTCGCCGCTGTGCTAGGTGCCGCTGCGGTCGTTTTTGCGCTCACCCGGTTGGCCCGGCCCGGCTACTCCGATGCCATCACCTCGATCGCCATTGCGCCGGAACCGGCCGATAGCGCGACCGAGTATCTCAGTGCCGGCGTTCATGAGGCGGTGGCTGACCTGCTGCGAAGGTTGCCCCGGTTGCGAGTGATGGCCCCGAGCCTGGTGGCGCAGGTGTCCCGGCAGGTGCCCGGCATCAACGCCGAGGAACTCGGCCAACGCCTCAAAGTCGGGGCGATTCTCACCTGGGCCCTCCGGCGCACCGGTGATTCGGTGCAGGTGCGGACCGAACTCCTCCGGATCCCCGGGGGCGGATTGTTGTGGAGCGCACGCTATGCCCGGTCCTTCGCAGATGTCACGTCGATGCAGGGAGAGATCGCCCAGGCGATCTCCGATTCCCTGCGACTGCAGCTCTCCGAGGGCGATCGCGCCACCTTGAGCCGGCAGCCGACCCGGAATGCCGCCGCGTACGATTTCTATCTGCTGGGGCGCCGCGCCGTCACCATCGGCACACCCTTGGGAGGGCTTCGGGCCGCAGAAATGCTCGACTCGGCCGCCATCTATGCCGAAAGGGCACTGGAGGTGGATCCGAACTTCAGCGGCGCCATGGCGCTCCTCGCCAATGCCCATTTCGTCGGGGCACTGCGGGGATACCGCAAGCCGCTTGGGGTGGTGGTTGACAGCGCCGCAGCGCTGGCAGGCCGGGCCATTGCTCTCGACAGTGCCAGCGGGGATGCTTGGCAGGTGCTCGCCGCGTCGGCGTTGTACCTCGAGGACGACCTCCCAAAGGCCAAGGTCTTGATGGAGGTCGGCGTGCGTTCTGCGCCGACTCACCCTGCGATTCGAAATTTCCAGGCGATCTACCTGGGCGAGGTCGAAGGACGAATCGATTCGGCGATCGCGGTGGCTCGGCGGGCCACTGAGCTCGACATGGCGACCGGCTATTTGAATACCCTGGGTGATCTGTACATGCGGAATCGGCAATATGACCCGGCGATCGCCGTGCTGCGCCGGGCCATCGACCTGGATCCGGGCGTATCCGGTCCTCGGCTGCGGTTGATCACCAGTTATGAGCGAGCCGGCCGATTTGCCGAGGCGGTGGCAGCTCGGAAGGCGTGGCGAGGGGAGGCCGCTGCGCTGGCATTCGAGCGTGGGCTATCCACCGCTGGCGTCCCCGGGTATCGCGCTGCCTTGGCGGCTGAGCTGCGACTCCGGGCCGACAGTTTGGAGGCCCTGGTCGGAGGGCCCAGGGTCTACCCCAGGGACACCTTGCCCCTGATTCCCGAGGCCCGCCTGGCATTCCTGTACGCACAGCTGGGGGATTGGAAAACCGCGACCGACTGGGTACTCCGGGAGCACCAACTCCGGCCCCGGCGGCTGGTGCTATGGGTGAGGCATCCGGACATGCAGGGACTCAGGACCGATCCCCGCTTCGTCGCCCTGGCACGAGAGGCTGGGCTACTGGCGCGCTAGACTCAGCGCCGCCAATCACCGCTCACCGCGTTCTACTGGCACACCCGCATGATCTCCCGACGTACCGCGCCGGGGTCGTCAATGGTCTTGAAGAAGTCGTCCAGGAAGCTCTCCGCCTCCTTGAGTCGGGCCGGGGTGAGATCCTTGATCCCGTGCAGCACCCCGTAGATCGCCTCCTTCTTCGCCTTGAACTCCCCGATGGTTGTGGCGATCAGGTCAGGGGGATGGCAGCCCCCCCGATAGAACCGGTCGGTCACCCGCTTGATTGGCAACCGGAAGTCGGGACGGGCATAGGGCGCGTCCACCAGACCCGACCAGTCAAAATCGTAGGCCATCGGAAAATAACTTGTTGAGGTATCGGTTTGGACGATCCGGTAGTTGTGCAGCATCATCAATGAATGGTCGGTATTCCCCAGCAGGTACTGGAACAGGTCGGTGAGTGCCATCTGGCGCGGGTCCATCTCGGATGGCCGCCCCCCCTGCTGCATCAGGATTTTTCCCTTGTTTCGCTTGGCCATGCCGTCGTCGTCCTCGGTCCAGAAGCCGGGGCGGGTGATGGTAAAGCCCGGGTCCTTCGGATCCAGCCAGGTGACGGTGGCGAGCCGGGCCTGGAGGCTGATGGGGGTCAGCGCGTTGTACATCCCGTAGGCGGAATACTCGACGTAGACGTTTTGGGTGTAGCGGTCGCCCTTCTGGCAATGGGTGGTCAGCTTGAGGGATCCCTCGCCGCCCAGCAGTGTCCCCTTGGTCTTCTCCTTGTCGAACACCACCTTGAGGGGTGATATCGCGCAGGTCCTCAGCCGATAATGACCCCGGGTCTCGAGTTTGACATCCAGGGTGATGGTGTCGCCTTTTTCATTCAGATATTTGAGCGTGGCGGGGTACTGCTTGGTGCTCATCGAGTCGCGGTCCTTGAACACCGTCTTGAAATCGGCGGTCAGGGACATCACCACCGGATCGGTGGCGCGGAAGAGCCGGGCCGGCCGGCTGGAGCCGCTGTCGGCATCCTGCGCCGAAAGCCCCAGCGGGAAAACCATGGTCAAGACGGTGGGAATGAACCAACGGGCGCGGGAAGACATACTGGGCCTGGGGGGATGAAGTGACCCGATGATAGCGTGATCCCGAGGCCGCCGCGAGGGGGTATTATTCTCGATCGTTCCGGCACCCCAATTTCCTGGTTCTTACGCCCCTGACACCCAGGTCCAATGCCCCTCTCTCGCGGCGCACTTACCGGCACCCTGCTCAGCGCGGTCTTCTGTGCCGCCCCGACGCCAAGTCAGGTTACAGTTGTCCCCCAGCAACCTGGCCGGCCGACGCTTCTGGTCTTCATCACAGTCGACCAGATGCGGCGGGACTACCTCGACCGGTTCGGAGGCCAGTTTACCGGCGGACTTTTGCGGCTGGTGGCTGGTGGCGCGTACTTCACCAATGGGCATCAGGACCACGCCATCGCCGAAACGGCGCCGGGCCATGCCAGCACTATGTCAGGACGCTTCCCGCGGAGCACCGGCATCACCCGAAATCTTGCCGGGGTCAATGACACCAGTTGGAAACTGGTCAGCGGCGCCGGGCTCGGTGCGGCGCCGTTCCGTTTCCGTGGCACCACGCTCACCGATTGGCTAACGGCGGCAGCCCCGAAAACCCGGGCGCTGTCGGTGTCCTACAAGGACCGTGGCGCTATCCTGCCGATCGGCCGGTCGAAGCAGGAAGTCTACTGGTGGACCAGCCCGGGGTACTTCACCACCAGCATCTGGTATCACGACTCGCTCCCCGCTTGGATCAAGGCGTTCAACGCCCGGGAAATTCCAAAATACGCCGGACGGGAGTGGGATCTTCTGCTACCGGCCAGCGCCTACGCCGAGCCCGACTCGGTGCCGGTGGAAGGCGGCGGGCGGAACTTTCAATTTCCCTACGCCCTCTCCTCGAATCCCGACAGCGCCGCCCGTCAGCTCCCCAGCTTTCCCTTTATGGACGAACTCACTGCTGCCCTTGCTCTGGAAGGGGTGCGGCAGCTGGGCATCGGCGGCGGCCCCCAAACCGACGTGCTGGCGGTATCCTTCTCCGCCACCGACCTCATTGGCCACCGCACCGGCCCCGACAGCCGGGAAACCCACGATCAGATTCTCCGGCTCGACCGCACCCTCGGGGCGTTCATCGATTCACTGTACCAGCTGCGCGACTCCAGCCGCATCATCTTTGCCCTGACCGCCGATCACGGCGTGGCGCCCTATCCCGAGCTCAACAACGGCCGGATTGCTCCGGCACCGCTCCGGGTCCGGGTACGCCCGGCGGTCGAAGCGGCCGAATCGGTCTTGATCCGCGCCAATGGCAACGTCGCCGCGCTCGACTTGGAGAGCGGGGCCCTGTTTATCGACCAGGCAGGGGCGAAGGTCGGCAAACAGGTCGTCCGGGAAGCGACTGACAGCTTTGTCGCGGTCGGCAGCCGCATTCCGGGGGTGCTCCGAGTGGACCGCATGGCCGATCTGGCAAAGGCAGACACGGCAAACGACCCCATCGCCCGCCGCTGGATGCACATGTTCCCGGCGAATCTGCCGGTCCAGGCGGTGCTCACCCTGACGCCCGGCAGCTATTGGGATCCCTACTCTATCGCCATGCATGGTACCCCACACGACTACGACAGCAATGTGCCGATCATTTTCTACGGTTCGCCCTTCAAGCCCGGCCGTTACGCCGAATTCGTGCGCACTGTCGACATGGCGCCTACCCTGGCCCAGGTGCTCGGCGTGAAACCCACTGAAAAGCTCGATGGTCGCCCCCTCATCGCGGTGATCAAATGAAGGCGCCTCTCTTTGCCGCCCTGAGCCTGATGCTGGGGACGGTCGCCGCCGCCCAAACCGCTCGCCCGGTACAGCATGGTTTGCGGCCGACGCGCTATGCCATCCGAAACGCCATGATCGTGGAGGGGAACGGCACCCCGGCGTCGGGACCTTTCGATGTGATTGTCGAGGGGAACACCATCGCCCAGA
Source organism: Gemmatimonadales bacterium (assembly GCA_031402135.1). Classification (GTDB taxonomy): domain Bacteria; phylum Gemmatimonadota; class Gemmatimonadetes; order Gemmatimonadales; family GWC2-71-9; genus JABFSM01. The sequence goes on from JANNSC010000023.1 coordinate 6,006, forward strand.
TCGTGGCGCTCGATCCGGTGGCGGTCGCTTCCGGAAGTGCCCGGCGCCCCGCGGCGGAGTTCGAAATCGATGCCACCGGCAAGTATCTGCTGCCGGGCCTGATCAACGCACACGGCCATCTCCAGGACAGCAGGGGTGGCAAGCCCCAACCGATCGAGTACGAGCTGAAGCTCTGGCTCGCCTCGGGCATCACCACGGTGCGCGATGTGGGGAGCGATCTCAAGAAGGCCCTCGACTGGCGGAGCCGGAGCGCCGCGGGGACTCTCGAGGCGCCCCGGCTGGTGCTCTATCCGATGATCGGTGCCGGAGGAGACGCGGTGGAGGCGAGAGGGCTTCGTACTCCTGAGGACGTCCGGGTCCGGGTCCGAGCCCTCAAGGCCCAGGGCGTCGACGGCATCAAGAGTGTTGGCCTCGATCGGGATTTGATGGAGGCGCTGCTCGACGAGGCCAAAAAGGCCGGGCTCTGGATTGCCCACCACGCCGGCGTCGAGGAAACCAATGCCTGGGACGACATCAAATTCGGCACCCGAAGCATCGAGCACTGGTACGGCGTGCCCGATGCCGCCATTCTCGATGGCCGCCAGAACTTTCCCTCCGGCTACAACTACAACAACGAGGTGGATCGCTTCCGCTGGGCCGGGCGGCTCTGGCGGGAGGCCGACCCGGAACGCCTCGGCGAGGTGCTCCAGGGGATGGTCGATGCCCAGGTGGCCTGGGACCCGACCCTGGTGATCTACGAGGCGAGCCGTGATCTGCAGCGGGCCCAGCGTTCACCGTGGTTCGACGAATACCTGCATCCGACTCTGGCGGAATATTTCAAACCAAACCCCGCGAACCACGGTTCCTATTTCATCGGCTGGAGTTCCACCGACGAGGCGTACTGGAAAGAGAACTACCGGATCTGGATGGCGGCGCTGCGGAACTTCGAGCGGCGCGGTGGACTCATCGGGGCAGGGGAGGACGCCGGATTCATCTATCAGGTGTATGGCTTCGGGCTGATTCGAGAACTCGAACTGCACCAGGAGGCCGGATTCCACCCCCTCAAGGTGATTCAGCACGCCACCTGGAACAACGCCCGGATCCTGGGCATGGAAGACAAGATCGGGCGAGTGCGGGCCGGCCACCTTGCCGATCTCATTGTGGTGAACGGGAATCCGCTCGAGGATTTGAAGGTTCTCTATCCCACCGGGACCGAGACCATCCGGAATGGCGCGGCGGTGCATACCGGCGGGGTGGAGTGGACCATCAAGGACGGGATTCCCTATCACGGCCCGACCCTGCTTCGGGAGGTCAAGGAGATTGTGGCGAAGGCGCGGGCTGGCACGTGAACTATCTGACAAATTACATATCCACAGATGACACAGATTCCACCGATTGAAAGACCTTCAAGAAATCTGTGTAATCCGTGAAATCTGTGGACAGTAGTTGTTGGAAACGATGTCACTTGCGGGCTGACAGCACCAGTAGAAGCGTCGCGATCGGCCCCAGAAACAGCGAGAGCAGGAACCAATTCAGCCCGCTCCGGTTCTTGCCCTGGGCAATCCCGGCATTCAGGAGCGCCAGCGTGCCCCAGCCGACGAAGTATTCCCGTTTGAACAGCATGATCACCGCCCTCCTCGTTGTGGTTGGGGTTGGCTCCGCCCCGGCGTGGCTGACCGCGCAGCGGGTTGCCACCCAGGTGGTGGTGCTCGGCAGCGGAACTCCCAACCCCGATCCGGAGCGCTCCGGCCCCGCCGTGGCGGTGGTGGCCAATGGCACCGCTTATCTCGTGGATGCCGGCGCCGGCGTCATGCGGCGGGCCGAGCAGGCCAGCCGTGCCGGAATCTTGGCGCTCACCCCCAATCGCATCGGGGTGGTGCTGCTGACCCATTTGCACTCTGATCATACGGTGGGATTGCCCGACGTGATTCACACCGGATGGGTGGCAGAGCGGGGGCAGCCGCTTCGGCTCTTCGGACCGCCCGGCACCCGGGAGATGGCTGCCCATTTGACCGAGGCATGGCGGCAAGACATCGAGGTCCGGACCCGGGGCCTGCAGCCCCATACCGCCGAGGGCTGGCGGGTCGACGCGCAGGACATCGAGGGAGGGGTCGTCTTCCAGGATTCCAATGTGACGGTCACGGCCATTCCGGTTCCCCACAGCAATCTTCCGGGCGCCTTCGGCTACCGCTTCCAGACTCGCGACAAGGTCATTGTCATTTCGGGTGACACCAGGTCCACCGAGGAGATCGTACGCGCCTGTGACGGCTGCGACATCCTGGTCCACGAGGTTTATTCGCTGGAGAAGTTCAAGAGCCGCCCGGCTGACTGGCAGGCCTACCATGCCGATGCCCACACCTCCACCGCCGAGCTGGCGGCGCTGGCCGCCCGGGCCCGGCCCAGGCTCCTGGTGCTGTACCATCAGTTATTCTGGGGGGCAACCGACGACGACCTGATCCGGGAAGTCCGCGCCGCGGGTTACACTGGAGCCGTGCTTTCGGCCCATGACCTCGGAGTGTATCCATGAACGCAGCGATCGCATCGTGGCTGGGGGAGCTCGACGCCATCGACGACGCCGCCAAGGCGCTCACCGATTCCGCGAGCGAAGCGCAATTCTCCTGGCGACCCGGTGCCGGCCGGTGGTCGGTGGGCGAGTGCTTCGACCATCTCGCCATCACGACGGGCCTGGTGGCCCAGAGTCTCCAAGCGGTTCTCGATCAGGGGAAGCTGGCGGGGAGAGTGGGCCACCCGCCGTTTCGGTACGGGCTGGTCGGCGGCTGGTTTGTCAGAGCCATGGAAAAGCCCGGCAAGCGCCCGATGCCGAGCCCGGAAAATTTTGTGCCTTCCTTCGGTGGGGCAAAGACTGCGGTGCTGGGGCGGTTCTTCGGCGCACAGCACGAACTCCGCGAGGCCCTGGAGAGCGCTCACGGGCTGGCCCTGGACAAGATCAAGGCACCCAGTACCGCGAAAGGGGCTGGGTGGCTCAAGCTGAACACTGCCGCGTGGTTTGCCTCGACTCTGGCGCACCAGCGCCGGCACCTCGGCCAGGCCCGCCGGGTGACCGAAGCGGCGGGGTATCCTACGGCTTGAGATAGAGGGGGATCAGGGCCGCAAGCAAGCTGGCCCAGGCAAAAAACATCCAGCCCATCTGCTTTCGAAGCCCCTCGGCCAATGCTGCGCGCATTTCGGCGGCAACCCGTTCAATTCTGCCATCGAGTTGAGCAAAGGCGTGCTCTGCCACCGACCGATCCAGCTTCGAGTCCAACTTCAGCTCCAGGGCATCGATCCGTCGACCGAGCCTCATCTCCAGCCGGGCCTCGAGCTCCGCCAACCGCTGCTCCAGCTTGGCATCGAACCGGGCGTAATTGAGCTCGTTGAGCTCCCTCAAATCCCCGCGGTAGGTTGCGTCCACGGCATTGAACCAGTCCACGAGCTCGTTGGCGACTTGTTCCCCAAGGCGATCGTAGAAGAGCTTGGAGAGCTTGGCGGTAACCGGCATCGGCGTATCCTCGTGGTTGATCCGCCGATACCATACAGCTTAGCACCAGGACGTACCCAACCCAAATACTGCAATACTGCCGGAGCCCTTCGCCTGCGGACCGTTCCGCGTCGACCGCCAATACCTACCTCCCCAACTCCCTTACCTCCACTGCCTTGGCCCGGCTCACCGCCAGGCTGGTTCCGTCCGCCAGTTCCGCAATCATGTGTCCTTTGGCGTCGCGCCGAAACGCCCGTACGAAATCCAGATTCACGATGTGGGTCCGGTGAATCCGGACGAATCGCGCCGGCTCCAGCCGTTCCCCCAGCCGGTTGAGCGAAAGGTGGAGCAGGTGCTTGACGCTTCCGACATGTGCCGCGACATAATCTCCCCGCGCCTCGAACCAACTCACTCCCGACACCCCAATCGGGATCACCGCACCGCCTGACCGGACGAACAACCGGCTCATCGGTCCACGGCCGAGCGCCTCAGCCAGGCGGTCGAATGCGGGGAGGTCGGACGGTTCCCCTAGCGCCGCCCGAACCCGCTCCAGCGTAGCGGCCAGTCGCTCCGGCCCGAATGGCTTGAGCAGATAATCCAGCGCCCCCAGTTCAAAGGCGGTGACGGCGTGTTGGGCATGCGCGGTGGTGAACACCACGAACGGACGATGAGTCACCTGCCGGAGCACTTCGGTGCCCAGCAGTCCCGGCATCTGGATATCGAGAAACACCAGCTCCGGTTTGAGCGAGTTGATCGCCTCCACCGCTGCCGGTCCGCTGGAGGCCTCTCCAACCCACTGCACCCAGTCAATGGCTGCAAGCATGTCCCGCAGGCCGGCCCGGGCGATCCGCTCGTCGTCGGCAATCAGCGCGGTGACTCTCATGTCTCCGATGTGGTTTGCGGAATCACCAGCGTCGCCGCAAATCCACCGGCCGGTCCGGTCCCGAGCTCCAGCCGGGCTTCCCCGGCGTAGAGTGCCGTGAGCCGTTCCCGGAGCCGGGCGAGTCCGGTCCCTCCAGCAGCGGCTGTCTGAGCCTCAGTGGCGCCGGTGCCGGTATCCCGCACCGTGACGGTGAGCACCGCGCCGGTCACCCGGGACTCGATCGAGATCTCGGTTGGCTCGACCCGCGGCTCGACCCCATGCCGGACCGCATTTTCGACCAGGGTTTGAACGGCGAACGGAGGCAGCATGGCATCAGCCGCCGCAACGCTGATCGTGGACCGCACCACCAGTCGCTCGCCGAACCGAATCCGCTCCACCTCGAGATACCGCTCCACGAACCCCCATTCCTCCGCAAGGGACACCAGGTCGCGTTGCTCTTCGATGGTGGTGCGCAGCAGGCCGGCAATCTGCTCAGCTGCCTGGGCGGCGAGCGTCGGCTCCCGAGGGATGAGCTGCACCACGGTATGGAGCGAATTGAAAAGGAAGTGCGGATTGAGGTGGGCCCGGAGCGCCGCCAGTTGCGACCGCGCCGCCGCTGCTTCGGCCTTGGCGGCGCGCTCCGCCGCGCTGATGGCGTACGCCACCCCGGCCACCATGATGTAGAGCCAGATCCCCATGACCATGTATCGGACCAGGGGGAGTCGGATGATCGTCGCGCCCGATCCGTGTAACGCACCGTGGAGGAGGAACTCCAGCACCGTGATAAGCAGTACCCATGCCACGGCATAGAGCGGCGCCGCTAGCAGATGCAGCGCGACGAAGCGCCACCGGATGGGGGAAGGCCATGGTACCCGTTCGGTGAGGCGATACACCGCCACGCCCAGCACTGCCGCGCAGGCAATGGCCCGGAGGGAGATGAGATAGGCGCTCCTGAACGAGGTATCAGGGTGTGCAGCGACGATCATCATGGTGTACAGCAGCCAGACCGGCAGCCAGCCGATGAGCAACTGCAGCCACACCAGGGCGCGCTTCATCGGGGTACGTTGCGCTCCCCACCTCGCTCAGGCAAGGGCCCGGACCTCAGCGCGGGGCCACCGCCACCACTCGCTTCGCATTGATGGTGAGTGTCTCGCTCCACTTCTTCCCTTCGTCATAGGAGCGTTCCTGGCGGAAAACGAAGCTGGTCGGAGACATCTCTCCGAATCGCGACCGGTTCAGGTACGCCTTTCCCTCCGGGTCGGTGCCGCGCGAATTCTGCTCCATCCGGCCCTCGGCCCACGCTGCCGTCGCGGTGGTGACCTTCCCGCGATACACGTCCAGCCCGGTGATCACCCATCGCTTCGCCGTTCGGTCGTAATACCTCATGGCGTGGCTCAGCGACATCGGATTACCCGCGGCATCGGTGATCCGGAGCTCATCTTCGATTCCGAAGCCGTCGAATGCCCGCCACGCCTTCCAGGTCCCCACCAGCTTCGGCGTCCCGTGCAGCCGCTGCGCCAGGCCGGACGCCGGCACCTTTACGATGAGTTCCCACTGCCCGATCAGAAAATCGTGCTGCCTGGCCTCCGCGGGCGCCGTGGGAGCCGGCGCCTCGCCGCTTCCCCCGTGTTGGGCCCAAACCACGCCGGGGACCAGCGCCACGACGGCAACTGCGAATCTGACACGACGAAACATGACTGCTCCAATGTACGGGACGCCCCCACAATGCCCTCGGCCCGCTCGCCGGACCAGCCGCCGATCGCCCAACAGTACATCGGGGCCGGTGAATGGTGTCGTGGCCCGTAGCGCAGGGAGGGTCACGCTCCGTAGTGTGATACCATGAACCAGTCACCCGCTCTCATCGAACTCCAGCACGTGACCCGCACCTTCCCCGGCGCCGGTGGCGGCTTCACCGCCCTCGCGGACGTTTCGCTCGCCATCAATCGTGGGGAATTTGCCGTGGTGGTGGGACAGTCCGGCAGCGGCAAGTCCACCCTGCTCGGGCTCCTTGCCGGTATTGACCGCCCCACCAGCGGCGAGGTTCGGGTGGGAGACACCGCCGTCCACGCCCTCTCCGAGCGCGCCATGTCGGCGTGGCGGGGCAAGGCGGTGGGCATCGTCTTCCAGTTCTTCCAGCTGCTGCCCACCCTGACCGCCGTCGAAAATGTGATGCTCCCGATGGATTTCTGCAGTACCTGGCCGCCGGCGGAACGCCGCGCCCGGGCCCTGGCTCTGCTCGAGCGGCTCGGGGTCGCCGATCAGGCCAACAAGTTTCCGCCCAAGCTCTCCGGCGGGCAGCAGCAGCGGGTGGCCATTGCCAGGGCCCTCGCCAACGAACCGGCGGTCCTTCTCGCCGATGAACCCACCGGCAACCTCGACTCCAAGACCGCTGGGGCAATTCTTGAGCTCTTTGCTGAGCTGGTCCGGGGTGGACAGACCGTGGTGATGGTCACCCACGAATCCAGTGCGGTGCAGCTGGCCTCTCGCACTATCACCCTGGTGGACGGCCGGATCGTCGCCGAAAAGGGCGGTTCGCGTGCTTAAACCCCGCTGGCGCAAGGTGCTTCGAGACGTCTGGCACCATAAGGCGCGCACCCTTCTTGTGGTTCTCGCCATCGCCATCGGCATCGTCGGGGCGGGGGCGGTGCTGAATACCTGGTCGCTGCTCCGCCGAGTGACTCGGGATGGCTATCTCGCCACCAATCCGGTGTCCGCCACCCTGCGGACCGACTCAGTCGATGCCGCGCTGCTCACCCGGGTGAGGGCCCTTCCCGGCATCGAGGCCGCCGAAGCCCGGCGCACCGTCATCGGTTCGGCGTTTAGCAACGGGGCGTGGCGAACCGCAGTGCTGTTCGCCTCCGGCGACTTTGCCGGGAGCCAGATTGGGAAAGTAGTCTCCGAATCCGGGACCTGGCCGCCCGCAGATTCCTCCCTGGTGATCGAGCGCTCTTCCCTGGAATTTTCCGGCCTCATCGTGGGCGACGCGGCGAGTGTGCGGGTGGGGAACGCGCCGGAGGTGGCGCTAACGGTGGAGGGCATTGCCCGCGACGCCGGGCTCGCCCCAGGGTGGATGGAACATGTGGTCTACAGCTTTGTCACCCCTTCCACTCTCGCCCGGCTCGGCGCGCCCGCCACACTCAACCAGCTGCGCATCACCGTCGCCGACCGCTCCCTCGACCGGGAAGCGGTTCGCCGCATCGCCTATGCGGTCAAGGCGTTGGTGGAGTCCAGCGGCCGGTCCGTCGTCGACCTCGAGGTGCCCGAGCCGGGAGAACACATCCACGCTTCCCAGATGGACTCGCTCCTGATGACCCAGGGTGCCTTTGGCGTGTTGGCGCTGCTTCTGAGCGGCTTCCTGGTGATCAACCTCATCGCCGCAATGCTCGCGGGTCAGGTGCGCGAGATCGGTGTCATGAAGGCCCTGGGCGCCCGCGCCGGCCAGCTTGCCGCCATGTACCTCGGCGTCGCGTTCGTGCTGGGTCTGGTGGCCTGCCTCATCGCATTGCCCCTCGCGGCGCTGCTCGGCCGCTGGTACGCCGGATTCAGTGCCAGCCTCCTCAACTTCGACATCACCGGCTTTCCCATTCCCCTCTGGTCCCTCGGAGTCCAGCTCGCGGTGGGGGCGCTTCTCCCGGTGGCGGCCGCGGCGGTGCCGGTAACCCGGGGCTGCCGCATTTCCGTGAGTACCGCCCTGCGCGACTTCGGAATCGATGGGGGCGACGGGAGCGACTCAGGGGGCGTCCTTTCCCGGGTGAGTGGGCTCACCCGGCCGCTCCTGCTGTCCCTCCGCAACGCCTTCCGTCGCCGCCAGCGGATGGCGCTGACTCTGCTCACCCTCGCCCTGGGTGGAGCCGTCTATCTCGGCGCGCTCAACCTGCGGGCCTCGATCCGCAATTCAGTCGGCTACCTCTTCGAAGAGATGCTCCGCTACGACATGTCCTTGCAATTCTCGGCGCCCCACGACCCCGACTCTCTCGAAGCCGCGGCGCGCGCGGTGTCGGGCGTGGAACGCGCCGAGGCGTGGGGCGGCAAGCGAGCGGCGGTGGCGCGGCCCGATGGCCTGCTCGGCAACGCCTTCCCGATCGGGGGCATCCCCGTCGCATCGAAAATGGTCGGGTTTCCCCTGGACAGCGGTCGCTGGTTCGCTCCGGGTATGGCCAATGAGCTGGTCGTCAACCGCTCGCTGCTGGACGCCGAATCCGCCATGACGCTTGGCGGGACGGTTACCGTGATCATTGGGGGAAAGCCGACCGAGTGGACCGTCGTAGGGGTGGTGGCCTCGATGCCCTCGCCCACGGCGTTCGCCTCCCGCGAGTCGCTCGGTCGGATCGGTGGGGATTTTCGCGTCGGGCAGCTCGTCGTCACGTCGACCTTGCCGGGCGCCGGCTCCCAGAGTGAGCTGATCCGGCGGCTGCGCCAGGATTTGGCAGCAGCGGGTTATGATGTCTCCTCCGGACAGTTGGTGGCGGAGAGCCGAAGGGTGCTGGAGGATCACTTGCTCATGGTGGCGGGGTTCCTGCTGGTCATGTCGCAAGCGATGATCGTGGTAGGCGGGCTCGGGCTCGCCAGCACCATGAGTCTCTCGGTGCTCGAACGCACCCGGGAAATCGGGGTGATGCGGGCCATCGGCGCCCGGCATTGGGCCATTCTCACCATCGTCCAGGTCGAGGGCCTGGTCATCGCCATTGCCAGCTGGGCCTTGGCCATTCCGCTCTCCATTCCGATGAGCGTCATCCTGGGCAACGCCTTCGGCCGGATCATGATCCCGGTCAAGGTGCTGACGCTCTTCCCGGAGCCAATGGCCATTCTCATCTGGCTGGGGGTCGTGGTGGCGGTTTCTCTCCTCGCTTGCGCCTGGCCCGGATATCGAGCCACCCGGGTGACGACGGCGGCCGCGCTGGCGTATGAGTGACCTTGGGCGCTTGCCAATTGCCCTTCCTGAAGCATAGGATAGGGGCATGCCCTGCTCACACACTTCCCGGCCGGCGCTCGCGCTCTTCGGCACCGCCCTGCTGATCGTCGCCGCACCCCTCGCCGCCCAGGCTGGCGGGGGCGGCGCACAGCCCTCACCGACGCGCCAGGCCCAGCGGCTGGATACTGAGGGCAAGCACACCGAGGCCCGCGCCCTCTTCCAGCGGCTGATCGATGAGGCGATGGAACCTGCCGCCCGTGCCGCCGCCCAGCGCCGCATGGCGATGTCCTGGGCCTTCGAGGGCAATTGTGCCAAGGCCATCGAATACGAAACGCAGGTTATCGCCTACTGGGCAACTCGCGAAGCGGTCGACCCCCAGGACGCGTTCTACCAGCAGGGGGAGATGGCCAACGAAGCGGCCCGGATCTGTATCGATGCCGGCTTCCTCGATGAAGCGGAGCAGTGGTACCGGAAGGGCAGTGAACTGGGGCTGAAGGAGCCCGACCCGAAGACCCACCCCAAGAGCCTGTGGGACTTTCGCCTCGCGCATGCGTCGGCCCGGATCGCCGCCCAGCGTGGTAACAAGGCCGAGGCCGAGCGCCAGGTCGCGGTGGCCAGGAGCATGCTGGATAGCGATTCCGCCATGGCATCACAGCAGGCGCGCTTCTATCCCTACCTCGTCGGGTACGTGGCCCTCTTCACCGGCAATCTTACCGCCGCCCAGGCCGAGTTCACCCGGGCACTGGCAATGCAGGGCAACCAGAACGACCCATTCACCCACTATCTGCTGGGCTTGACCCACGAAAAAATGGGTCACCCTGAACCGGCCCGGGCGCTGTACCAGAAGGCCTACGACTTTGCCACCGGGCACAATCCACCGGCGGCGTTCACCCGGCCCAACGCGCGGAAAAAGCTGGGCGCCCCCTAACCCGGGGACGCGCCACCCTGCGACGTGTCCGGCCCTGCTCCCAGCCTGCAGGGTGCCCGACCCTGCTCCCACGCTGCAGCGTGCCCGTGCTTCCGGGGAGCACCCCCACGGCCCACCACCCCAAAGGCGGCCACAGCTCCACCGGGCCGGAGGCCGCGGTCTTGGTGAGAAGCCGGGCCTCGGGATGAGCACCCAGGGGTGCTGTGGGCGGAATTCAGAAATATAGGTTTCTTTGCATATTTAGCCTGAGCTATATTGTGCTACCCCCCCTCAGGAGCGACAGCTGCCCCCCACCACAAACTGGCGCCGGCTCAGCACCAAACTCGCCGCCGCTCGGCGTCAACGCGTCACCGGCAAGACCGCCGCCGGGGCAACCGGCATGTCGCTCCGGGAACTCCGGCAATCCCGTCGGGCGTCCCAGGTTACCCTCGCCAGCAGGCTTGGGGCCCAGCAGCCCACAGTGTCGAAACTCGAGCGACAGCGGGACATGCGCGTGAGCTCGCTCCTCCGCTACGTCAGGGCGCTCGGCGGGCGGCTCGAACTGCTGGCGCGCTTTCCCGACGGCGATACACCGCTGACCCAGTTCTCCGAGGATTAGCCGCCTCCGATTACTGTTCACGCTCATGGCAACTTCACGGCGGACCCAGACCTTTACCGAATCGGTGATCCGGGCGATGACTCGCCTTTCCACCGAGCACAATGCCATCAATCTCGCCCAGGGATTCCCCAACTTCCCAGCGCCCGACATTTTGAAGGAGGCGGCCGCCGCCGCCATTCGCGCCGATATCAACCAGTACGCCATTACGTGGGGATCCAAGCGCCTGCGGGATGCGCTGGCAAAGAAATACCACGACTGGTACGGGATGACGGTCAACCCCGAAACCGAGCTCACCGTCACCTGTGGCGCCACCGAGGCGATGGCCGCCGCACTCCTGGCCATCGTGGATCCCGGCGAGGAGGTCATCGTCTTCGAACCGTTCTACGAGAACTACGGGCCCGATGCCATCCTCTGCGATGCCAAACCGGTCTTCTTTCCACTCCTGCCCGGGCAGCCGCTCGACCTCGACCGCCTTGCCTCCGTCTTCTCCAACCGCACCCGTGCCATCATTGTCAACACGCCGGGCAACCCCTCGGGAAGGGTGCTCACCCGCGCCGAACTCGAAGGAATCGCCGCCCTCTGCCGGAAGCACGACACCTGGGCCGTCACCGATGAGATATACGAGCATATCCGCTACACCGGCGAGCATGTTCCCATGGCCACGCTGCCCGAGATGCGGGAGCGGACCATCACTATTTCCGGCGCGTCAAAGACCTTCAGTATTACCGGCTGGCGCATTGGCACCGTCGTGGCACCCGCCGAAGTCACCGAGGCCATCCGCAAGGTGCACGACTTTCTCACCGTGGGTGCGCCGGCGCCGTTGATGGAGGGTCTTGCCGTGGCCATGGAGTCGCTGGGCCGAGAGTATTATGACGGCCTCGCCGGCGAGTATCGGGTCAGGCGGGATCTGCTGATGCCGGCCCTCACCGCGGCAGGCTTCAAGGCCATTGCTCCCGAAGGCGCCTATTACATTCTGGCCGATTTCTCCGCGATCAGCGACCTTCCAGCGCCCGAATTTGCCCGATGGCTCACCATCGTCGGTGGCATTGCCACCGTGCCGGGCACCAGTTTCTTCTGCCGAGCCGGAGACGGAATTCGGCAGACCCGGTTCGCCTTCTGTAAGACGCCCGAACTCCTGAACGAGGCGGTCTGCCGCCTCAAGTCACTTCCTGCCCCAAGAGGCCGCTGATGCGGAGAGTACTCGTTGCCCTGCTGCTCACCACCCCAGCCCACGCCCAGTTTTCTCGGGTGCTCCCTGAGTCGGCTGGCATGTCCTCCGCCCGGCTGGCCCGAATCGGGCCACTGCTCCGGGAAGCTGTCGACTCAGCCAAATTGGCTGGCGTCGTCACGCTAGTGGCGCGGGACGGCAAGTTGGTTGCGCTGGACAGCGCGGGTTTCCTGGACCGCGAAGCCCGGACGCCGATGCGGACCAACGCGATCTTCCGCCTCGCATCCATGTCCAAGGCCGTCACCAGCGTCGCGGCGATGATCCTGGTGGAAGAGGGGAAGCTTCTCCTCACCGACCCCGTCTCCCGCTACATCCCCGAGTTCAGCACGATGCGGGTGGCGGTCAACCCCGGCACCGACTCGGCCCGCATCGAGCCGGCCCGCCGTGGCATCACTATCCGCGACCTGCTGACCCACCGCTCCGGGATCACCTATGGCTTTGCCGACGGCGCCATCGCCAAGATGTACCGGGATTCCGGCGTCTCCGATGGCATTGCCCTCGACGATTTCACCACCGCCGAGAATGCCCGCCGCATCGCCCGGCTGCCGCTGGTGCACCAGCCCGGCGCCCGCTTTACCTATTCGCTCAGCACCGACGTACTCGGCCGCGTCGTCGAGGTCGCTTCCGGCCTGCCGTTCGATCGCTTCCTCCAGCTGCGCATCTTCCAGCCACTCGGCATGCACGACACCTTCTTCTGGGTGCCCGACGCTAAGACCGCCCGCATTGCCACACCGTACCTGACCGACTCCACCGGTGCCCTCACCCTGATGGCCGACCGCATCGTCCGCAGGGAAACCCTCGCCATGGGCGGCAAGGGCTCCCGCGGCTCCCGCCTCATGTTCTCCGGCGGCGCCGGCTTGTTCGGCACCACCGGTGACTACGCCCGATTCCTGCAGATGCTCCTCAACGGGGGCCAACTGGACGGCGCCCGAATCCTCGGGCCCAAAACCGTGGCACTGCTCACCGGCACCAATCAGCTCGGTGATCTTGCCAGCAAAACGATCGACGCCGGCACCGGCTTCTCCCTCGGGTTCAGCCTGGTGCTGGAACCGGGGCTGACCGGAAGCCCCGTCTCGGCCGGCACCTACGCCTGGGGCGGCGCCTACGGCACCTCGTTCTGGGTCGATCCGAAGGAGCGGCTCGTCATCGTGGTGATGCAGCAGAATCCGGCCCTGGACCGCCGGGTCAGGGAGCGATTCCTGAATACCGTCTATCAGGCCGTGCTGAAGTGAATCCAACCCCGGTGGTGCTCTACGGCGATACCGTGGGCATCGTCCCGCTCGATCCCCGGCACGCGGAGGACCTGCTGGCCGCCGGCGCTGATCCGGAGATCTGGCGATACATGCCGATTCCTCAGCCCAATGCGCTGGCCGACGTCCGAGCCTGGATTGACGACGCCCTCAAGCACGCCGGGACCGGTGAACAGGTACCCTTTGCACTGATTGATCCACGCACCGACCGCGCCATCGGGAGCACCCGCTTTCTGGAAATTCGCCGGGAATGGCGCAGCCTCGAAATCGGCTGGACCTGGATGGCCGCATCCACGCAACGGACGGGCGTCAATACCGAAGCGAAATACCTCCTGCTGCGACACGCCTTTCACGATCTCGGCGCCATCCGGATGCAATTCAAGGTCGATGCCCGCAACCTGAAATCGCAGCGGGCGGTCGAACGGATCGGGGCGGTCAAGGAGGGTGTGCTCCGGAAGCAGCGGATCAATCACGATGGCTTCATACGCGACGCCGTCTATTACAGCATCCTCGACGACGAGTGGCCCTCGGTGCAGCAGCGTCTGCAGGCCCTGCTGGCGCGGTAATGCCGGTACCGCCTTTCGCACCCCGCCATCCCCATCCCGTCGAACTCCACGGCAGCCGCCTTGAAGACGATTATTTCTGGCTCCGGCAGAAGGAAGACCCGGCGGTGCTGGCGTACCTCGAAGCGGAGAATGCCTACGCCGAGGCGTCGCTGGCCCCAACCGCTGCCCTCCAGGAATCACTCTACGCTGAAATGCTGGGCCGGATCCAGCAAACCGATCTCTCGGTGCCCTACCGGGACGGCGGACACTGGTACTACACCAGGACCGAAGAGGGAAAGCAGTACCCGCTTCATTGCCGGAAGCACGGCTCTCTCGCGGCGCCTGAGGAAATTCTGCTCGACTTGAATCTCCTCGCCGAAGGGCATCCCTTCATGGGTCTTGGCGTTCTGGAAGTGAGCGACGATGGGCGCCTGTTAGCCTACTCCACTGACCCCACCGGCTTCCGGGCGTACAGCCTGGTCGTGAAAGACCTCGTGACCGGCGCAACGATTGCGGGCCCGATCCCGAAGTGTGGGGCGGTGGCGTGGGCAGCCGACAACCGTACCCTCTTCCATACCACCGAAGACGACGCCAAGCGATTCTATCGGCTTTGGCGTTTGGAAATCGGTGGCAGCACCGCGCTGGTCTATCAGGAGGATGACGAACGCTTCCGGGTAAGTGTCCAGCGCACCCGAAGCCGACGCCACCTGCTGGTGCAGATTGACAGCCACACCACCTCGGAGCTCCGCTACCTCACGGCCGAGCAACCGGCAGCCGAGCTCTCCATGCTTGCCGCCCGGGTGCAGGACCGGGAGCTCTCCGCTGAACACCTCGGTGACGGCTGGCTCTTGCGTGTCAACGACACCGGGCCGGGGTTCCGGGTGGTGCAACTGGCCGAAACTGACCTTCATCCCGCGCGCTGGACCGAGCTGCTGCCTCATCGCGAGCGTGTCATGATCGAGGCGATCGACGTCTTCAAGACCCACTGGGTGGCGTGGGAAAGGATTGGAGGCTTGGTCAACGTCCGGGTGACCGATCGTTCCAGCGGGGTGGCCCGCGACGTCGCATTCCCTGAGCCGGTCTATGAAGCGTATCCGGGCCCCAATCGTGAATGGGATTCCGTTGCGCTGCGCTACCACTATGAATCACCGGTGACTCCGGGATCGGTGTACGACTACAACGTCACTACCGGCAGCAGCACCCTCCTCAAGCGCCGCGAGGTTCTCGGCGGGTTTGATCCTGCCCGCTATGGATGCGAACGAATGCAGGTGAGTGCGGCCGATGGCGTCAGCTTCCCGGTGTCGCTGGTATTCCGGCTCGATCCTCCCCTGCAGGGGCCGGCGCCCGCCCTGCTCACCGGCTACGGCGCCTACGGAATTCCCTACCCAGTGGGGTTCTCCTCCAATCGGCTCTCCTTGCTCGATCGCGGTGTGATCTTCGCCGTGGCGCATGTCAGGGGTGGCGGAGAGTTCGGCAAGCGCTGGCACGACGCCGGCCGCATGGGAAACAAGATGAACAGCTTTACCGATTTCATTGCGGCGGCGGAGGCGCTTGTCAGCAGAGGAAAAGTCGCGCCGGGGCGTTTGGTCATCGAGGGTGGCAGCGCCGGCGGTCTCTTGATCGGTGCCGTCACCAATCTCCGGCCCGACCTCTTCGCTGCGGTGCTCGCCCAAGTGCCGTTCCTGGACGTGATCAATACCATGCTGGACGACAGCCTTCCGCTCACGATCGGAGAATACGAAGAGTGGGGCAATCCGGCCCTGGCGGACCAGTACGCCTGGCTGCGGGCCTACTGCCCCTATAGCAACCTGAGCCGGCGGGCCTATCCTCCCATGCTGGTCCGAACCTCGCTCAATGACAGCCAGGTGATGTATTGGGAACCGGCGAAATTCGTCGCCCGGCTTCGGACCCTCAAGACCGATGCCAATCCGTTGCTCTTCCTCACCAATCTGGGCGCCGGCCACGGAGGCGCGTCGGGTCGCTACGATCGGCTCAGGGAAATTGCCCTCGACTACGCATTCGTGCTCTGGCGGAGTGGTGCATGGGCGCCATGACCGACTACCTCGACCACGATGCGACCGCGCTCGCCGCCCTGGTCCGCACCGGTCAGGCGTCCCCGCTGGAACTCGTCGATGCTGCGCTTTCTCGGATCGACCGCCTCAATCCCCAGGTAAACGCCGTCATCCAACGCATGGATGAGTCCGCCCGGCTCGCCGCCCGCGGGCCGCTCCCCGACGGCCCGTTTCGGGGGGTGCCTTTGCTCTTCAAGGATCTCATCTCGACCGTGGCCGGGGCACCGTTCCATTGCGGCAGCCGCTTCCTCCGGGGCTACATCGCCCCCCATGACAGCGAGCTGGTTGCCCGGTACCGCAGGGCCGGCTTCATTCCCCTGGGCAAGACTAACACGCCGGAGTTCGGCCTCACCCCGTTCACCGAGCCTGCACTTTATGGCCCCACCCGGAATCCCTGGGATCTGACCCGCACCGCCGGCGGCTCCAGCGGCGGGTCGGCGGCTGCGGTTGCCAGTGGCATGGTGCCGGTGGCCACCGGCGGAGATGGTGGCGGCTCCATCCGGGTCCCCGCCTCCTGCTGTGGGCTCTTCGGCATGAAGCCCACCAAGGGTCGGGTGCCCACCGGCCCCGACATCGGGGAAATCTGGCACGGGGCAGTGGTAGAACACGTCCTCACCCGCAGCGTTCGGGACAGCGCCGCCATTCTCGATGCCACCCACGGCCCCGATCTCGGGGCACCCTACTTTGCCCCGGCGCCGGTGCGGCCGTTCCTGGAGGAAATCGCCCGGGAGCCGGGCCGGCTCCGCATTGCCTTCACTGATCGTCCCTGGCTCGGCAAGCAGGTCCATCCCGACTGCCGTGCAGCCCTCCAGGATACCGTACGACTGCTCGAAAGCCTCGGCCACATCGTGGAGGAGGCTACCCCGGTATTCGACGGCGAGGCGTTCTCCCGCGCGTTCATCACCATGCTCTGCGCCGAGCTCCGGGGTGACATCGAGGACGCCGAGGCCGCCCTGAGGCGCGTCGCCCGGCCGGGGGATTTTGAACCGGCCACCTGGGCGCTCAGCCTCCTCGGCCGGGCCATCTCCGGGGCGGACCTTTCCCGGGCGCTGCGTCACCTGCAGCGCGCCACCCGGCAGATCGCGCCCTTCTTCGAGCAATACGACGTCCTGGTCACCCCCACCCTCGCGCTCCCCCCGGTGCCGACCGGATCCCTGCAGCCGACCGCCGCGGAGCAGGCCATCCTGCGGTTCCTGGGTACGCTCCGGGCCGGGCGCCTCCTCAAGCTGGTGGGAATCCTGGAGCAGACTGCGGGCGAGGTGTTCGAGTTCATTCCCTGGACCCCGGTCATCAACGCAACCGGACAGCCCGCGATGTCGGTGCCGCTCTACTGGAACGGTGACGGGCTCCCCATCGGCAGCCACTTCATTGGGCGCTTCGGGGATGAGGCGTTGCTCTATGGATTGGCCAGCCAGCTGGAACAGGCCCGGCCATGGTTCCTCCGCCTCGCCCCACTCTGCACCGGTTGACCGAAACGAAAAGGCCGGGCAAGCGTGCCCGGCCTTCTCCGTTTTCCGAGGGAAAACGACTACTTGAGATGCCGACTGACCAGCTTGGTCATCTCGAACATGTTCACTGTTGCCTTGCCACCGAAGACCGCCTTGAGCGCCGCATCGGCGTTGATGTTCCGGCGGTTCTTCTTGTCCTGGAGGCCCTTCCGCTTGATGTACTGCCACAGCTTCTTGGTGACTTCCGTCCGCGGAATTGCCTTGGAGCCGACCACCAGGCTGAGCTTCTCGCTGATGTTCATCGGCTTCATGAATGCCGCACTCGGCTTCCGCTTGCCGACCTTCTTGGCGACCTTCTTCTTCGCGGCTTTCTTCTTTTTCGCCATCGAGACATCTCCTGATCAAGGGTCCAAACGTGGACTGCGGGGCGTAACGAAGAACTGCCGAAGAGAAAAGTTAAGCATCTTCTCGGTAGACACAATAGGGAAAATCCCGAAATCCTCTCGGAAAGCACCCCATGAACCCCTTTTGGCCCCTCTGGCTCCTCATCGCCATCGCCCCGGTGGCCCCGCTTCCCTCCCAGCAGATTCCCCTCCAGCAGGGGGCCTCCCCCCGGGAACTGGGGCTTGCCGCCCTCTCCCTCGGGAGGAATCCGGGCAATTCCCCCGGGGAAATCACCCTGGTACGTGAGCAGCTCCTCGAAATTTCCTGGCGAACCGCCGCTGACCCGGCAGCGTCCCTCAACGCCACCCGGGGGATCGAGGCGATGGTCCGCGCCACCTGGCGGCGCCGTGCGCTCGACAGCGCAACCGTCGCCCGCCTGATCGAGCTCGCCCGGGAGAATCGGGCCAATCCATCGGTACGCCGCCACGCCCTCGGCGCCCTGCTCACCGCCCAGGTGGCCGATTCTGCCACGGTCATGGCGGCGCTGGCATCTCCCGATGAACAGCTCCGCCGCCTTGCGGTGACCGGGCTTCCCAGGCTGAGTGTGGCGGCGCGAGCAGCGGGGCTCCCTCGGGCGATGACCGATCCGGCGGCTATGGTGCGGCTCGAGGCGCTGCGCAACTGGGCAAAGAACGAGGGCCCCACTGGCTGCGGACGCCTCGTGACGGCGGTGGCGGATCCCAACCTCTCCGTTGCCCTGATGGCCCTCGATCTGCTGGGGGAATGCCCAGGCGATTCCGCCTCCGCTCCGGTCCTGACCAGCGCCATGACCCCGCTCCCCGGGGAAACCTGGCATCGGGGTGCCCACGCCCTGGTGAGTCTGGCGCAGATTGTCCCAGAGGACGCCCGGGCACTGCTCCCGGCGGCGAGCGCCTCCCCGGTATGGCAGGTGAGGATGTATTCCGCACGGGCTGCCACGCCGCTCGGCGACGAAGCGCTGCTCCGGCATCTCGCTGCGGACTCCGTTCCCAATGTTCGAGAGGCCGCCGTGTCCGGCCTGGTCAAGGTGCTCGGGCACCGGGCCGATGCGGTCTATCGCGAGGCGCTCGGATCGCGGGACTACCAGCTGGTTCTGACCGCCGCCGGGGCACTCGCGGGCAGCCCTGCTCGCGGGGAGGCGGTGGCGGCGCTCCGGGCGGCGCTGGCCCGAATTTCCGAGGAGCGGAGTGAAACCTCTCGCGATCCCCGCATCGCAATCCTGGTGCGGCTTCGCGAACTGGGGACCCCGGCTGATTCCGCGGCACTCCTCCCCGCCCTCGAGGATTTCGATGCCGTCATCGCCGATTCGGCCGCGGCGATCCTGGCAGCCTGGACCCGGGCTTCCCATCGCGCCTCCCCCCATCCCCTCCCGGCCGACCCGATTTCCCGGGCCGAAGCGGAGACCCTGCGGGGCGGCCGCCTGCGATTTACCATGGCGGCTGGCGGGAGCTTCGAGGTCGAACTGCTGGTGGACGCCGCTCCCCTCTCGGTGGCTCGCATCGTCCGGCTGGTGCGGCGGGGCTACTATGATGGTTTGACCTTTCATCGGGTCGTCCCGAATTTTGTGGTGCAGGGAGGAAGCCCCGGGGCCAATGAATACGCCGGGACCTACCGATTCATGCCCGACGAACTGGGCGAGCCAACCCATGCTCGCGGTACCCTCGGCGTGTCGACCCGGGGGCGCGATACCGGGGATGCCCAGCTCTTCATCAACCTGGTGGACAATCCCCGACTGGACTTTGATTACACGGTGTGGGGCCGAATCGTATCGGGGATGAGCCGGGTGGACGCAGTGCAGGAGGGCGATGTGATTCGACGGGTTGAATTCCGGAAGACCAAACAGGCCGGGGAACCGTGACTTTGCGTCGACGTCCGATTTTGCTGCGGGCCAGCCTCCTGGCCGGCGCGATTGGCATAGGGGGAGGGACCGTTCCGGCCCGGGCCGCCGCGCAGGATTTTGTCGCCGATACGGCGGCTCTGATGGCCACGATCCGGGTGCTGGCGGCGGACTCCATGGAGGGGAGAAAGGCGGGTACTCCTGGGGGAGCCAAGGCCCGGGCATATCTGGTGGGGAAGCTCGCTGCGATCGGGTTAAGCCCCCTGATGCCCGGCTACCTGCAGCCGTTTCTGCTCCCCCGCAAAGAGTCCAACGTTGCTACCAACCTGCTTGCCCTCATTCCAGGAACAGATTTCCCGAGACAATACATCGTGCTGTCCGCCCACTATGATCATGCCGGGACAATCCGGCAGCAGATCTACAACGGCGCCGACGACAACGCCTCCGGCGTTGCTGCGGTCCTGGCGCTCGCCGCCGAGCTGAAACGGAATCCGCTTCGGTACTCGGTGGTCATTGCACTGTTCGACGCCGAAGAAGACGGGGTGATGGGTGCCCGCGCGTTTGTGGCGAAGCCGCCGATGCCCAAGGACTCCATCCGGCTCAATGTGAATCTCGACATGGTCGGTCACAGCGAAATCGGCGTGCTCTGGGCCGCGGGGGCCGGGCGCCGGCCGGCACTCCGGCCCCTGCTGGAAAAGGTCGCGGCGGGCGCCCCAGTCATACTTCGGCTCGGTCACGACCAGCCGGGCGTGCCGGGTCAGCAGGACTGGACCTTTGATTCCGACCATGCGCCGTTCCACGCCGCCGGCATCCCGTTCGTGTATTTTGGCGTCGAGGACCACAAGGACTACCACCAACCTACCGACGACCCCGAAACGATCACGCCCGCCTTTTTCGGGCGGGCGGTCGAGACCATTCATCGGGTGCTCCGGGCGCTGGATGCCCGGCTACCACTCATTTTTTCTGGAGCAGAAAGGTCACCGCAATTGCGGTAGCACCCCCTGAGCTGCACTCGGTTCCTCCCTTGAGCACCCCGTTCTCAACGCTGGCCTGGCTCCGACAGTCGAGTCCCATGACTTCCTGCGACCACGACACCGTCTCCCCTTCGACTTTGAAATCGTTGATTTCCGAGCTGGGAATCTCCTGATCGGAAACGATGGCGATCGTCACCTTCCACACCCCACTCTCCATGGCCACAACCAGCCGGAGTCCACCTGGCGGTGCCATGTCGGACTGGTAGGGCCCCTCCCAGGTACCAATGAGCTTGTTCGACATATCGGCGACCGCCGGTGCCTGCGCCGCGGCGGAAGCTCCGCTGAGTACCATGACGGCCAGTGCCACACTCGTCACCTTGATCATTGCCAACCTCCGGTGCCTGTTTTTTAACATGAGCCTGCCGCGAGTCAACTTCCGGTGCCTACAACCTTCTCAACCGCACCCTCTCCACCCGGTGGTCGACACCTTTTTCCAGGATCAGGTGGGCTCGATTCCGCGTCGGCAAAATATTCTCTCGAAGATTTGCGCCGTTGATCTTATCCCAGACCCCCCCGGCAAAGGCGGTGGCCTCCGCCAGCGACAGGTCGGCATACTTCCGAAAATACGATTTCGGGTCTCGGAATGCTGTTTCCCGCAAGCGCTGAAACCGCTGCAAGAACCACCCCTTCACATCGGCCTCGTCGGCATCAACATAAATGGAAAAATCGAAGAAATCCGAGACGAAGAGCCGGGCCGAATCCTCCGGCTGGCGGTCTCCGCCCTGGAGCACGTTGAGTCCTTCCAGAATCAGGACATCGGGCTGCCGGATGACCTGGAATTCACCGGGAACGATATCGTAGACCAGATGGGAGTACACCGGCGCCGATACCTCGGGTGCCCCGGCCTTGAGATCCGAAACGAACGCCAGCAGCCGGCGGACATCGTAGCTCTCCGGAAATCCCTTCCGGGCCATCAACCCGCGCTCCTCCAGCACCCGGTTTGGAAGCAGAAACCCATCGGTGGTAACCAGATCCACCCGGGGGTGATCGGGCCAGCAGGCCAGCAGGGCACTCAGCACCCGTGAAGTGGTACTCTTGCCCACCGCAACGCTCCCCGCCACGCCCAGGATGTACGGGCTGCGGGCCACCGTCTTCCCCAAAAATCGATCGGTGACC
>JANNSC010000024.1:0-4261 GCA_031402135.1 Gemmatimonadales bacterium
ACACTGTCGGTGGTGGTGGCCGGTGATCGGCACCAATCCCTCCTCAATGAAACGCTGCGCCTGGCCGCCCAGGCGGTCCGGGACAATCAGGCGTTGATCCGTCAGCGGGTTCGTGCCGAGAGCCCCTGGTGGGTACCCGGCGCGGTCGACAACAAGATTTATCAGCGAATCGTGATGGCCATCGAACATCTGCTCCACGACATCAGCGCCAACCCGGCCCATCCGGTTCGGGCACGCTTCGACCATACCATCAAGGAGTTTGTCGAACGGCTGCAGCATTCCCCCGAGGCGGGAGCCCGGGCCGAAGCGCTCAAGGACGAGTGGCTCTCGGATGAGGCGGTGGCCGAGTTGACCAGCTGGTTTTGGGATAGTACCCGCAACGCGGTGACCGGCTACGCCTCGCAGACCGAAGGCGCAGAACCGGGCCCGCTGGCCCGCGGGGTCAGCGCCTTCGGCGCGTCGATGCTGGAGAATGAGCGCGTGCTGGAGGAACTCGATGATTATGCCATCGAGCTCCTGCTCGACGTGATCGAGCAACACCGGCATGAGGTGGCCGACCTGATTGCGCAGACCGTGTCTCGCTGGGACCCGGAAGCCACCTCACAGCGATTGGAACTCGCGTTGGGCTCGGACCTTCAATTTGTGCGGATCAATGGAACGCTGGTCGGTGGCTTGGTGGGATTGTTGATCTATGCGGTGCCGCGGTTGTTTGGCTAGTTAGTGGTTACTGGTTACTGGTTACCAGCAATCAATGGCCAGCAACAAGCAACTGGTCTCCCCGCAACACCTCCGCCGGAGCGACGAGGGTCGCTCGCCTCACCGGCAAGTAGCTCGCGAGACCACCGAGCACCACGAAGACCAGCGGCACCGCCACGTAGATAACTCCGTCCCGCACGCTCACCCCGAAGACGAAGCGGATACCGCGAGACATCAGGTCGGCAATCTGTTGCTCGATGTGAAAGCAGAAATCTCCGGCCATGTCGGCCTCGAAGCGGCGCCGCCGGAGGAGGGCGCGCAAGGAATGCCCGATGCGGTTCATCATTCCGACCGCAACGCCCGCATCGGTTCGACCAGTGCGGCGCGACGCGCCGGGATGATGCAGGCCAACAACGCGATGCCAGAGAGGATCGCAATCACCGCCAGGTAGGTGACCGGGTCGAGTCGCGAGACACCGAACAACATCGCCTCCATGGTCCGGCTGGCAACCACGGCGCAGGCGACCCCAAGGAGCATGCCAAACCCGGTGAGACCGAGTCCCTGCCGAACCACCAGCCCGACGATTCTGCCGCGGGTGGCCCCCAGCGCCGAGCGCATCCCGATTTCCCGGGTGCGTTCCGCAACACCACCGGCCAGCACACCGTAGATCCCCGCCGCGGCAAGAGTGAGCGCGGTCAGGCCGAAGGCCTGAAAGATCTGGAGCGCGAACCGGCGGTCGGCGGCGGAGGTAGCCAGCAGTTCATCCATCGTCGCGCTCCTCACGATCGGCTGATCCCGGTCGACCGACCAGACCGCCAGGCGAATCGTCGCGGCAAAGGAGGCCGGGTTTCCTCGAGTCCGCACGACCAGCGACATGGCACGGTCGGGAAACAGCCACTGGCTGGCTGGGACGTACACCGCGTTGCCTGCATCGAGTGCTAGAGACACTTGCCGCACATCGCCCACGATGCCCACGACGGTAAACGCCGGACCGCCGCTCGGCCCGATGTGGAGTCGCCGGCCGATGGGATCGGCGTTGGGAAAGATCTGTCTGGCATACGACTCACTGAGCAGTGCGACCAATGGGGCGCCTACTCCGTCGCGTTCATCGATCAGGCGTCCGCGGCGAAGCGGGATTCGAATCGCTTCCAGGTAGCCGGGACTCACGGCGTAACGAAGGGTGCTGCCCCCCTCCACCGTTTCGGTCCCCCCGCGCTCGAAATGCACGCCGTACTCGTCGAGGTCGCCGCTCAATGGTAACTGGGAGGTGAACCCTGCGGCGGTGACACCGGGAACCCGCTGGACCGCCTCGAGCGCCTGGGCAAAGAAGCGGACCGCGACGGAATCGGCATCATAGCGATGCCCCGCAGTCTGGACTTGCATGGTGAGGACACCCTTGGCCTCGAAACCGGCGTCCACCGCGAACAGTTGTCGCAGACTGCGGAGCAGGAGTCCGGAGCCGACCAGCAGCACCACAGCGAGCGCCACCTCCACCACCACCAGCGCGCCCCGATACCTCCGATGCCCGCTGGAGCTGCGTGCCGAGGCAAGTTGAAGGTTTGTGTTGGGATCGACGCGGGCCGCCTGGAACGCCGGAATCACCCCGCATCCGATGCCGATCAGGGTACTGACGAGCAGCCCGAAGCCGAAAACCACGCCGTTGACATGGATGGCGCCGGCGCGCGGAAGTCCCGCCGGAGCGAGGGCCACCAAAGTGCGCACACCGAGCGCTGCCACCAGCATTCCCACGGCACCGCCGGCCAGAGCCAGCAGGAGATTCTCCGCCAGGAGCTGGCGCACCAGGCGGCCCTGACCCGCTCCCAGCGCCGCCCGCAATGCGAATTCCCCGCGACGCTCGACTCCCCGCCCCAACAGCAGGTTGGTCACGTTCACGCAGGCGATCACCAGCACCAGGGCCACCGCACCCAGCATGACCAACAGCGCGGGCTTTACGCCGCGGGTCAGGTCGTCTTGTAGTGTGACGACCGAAAGGCGGACGGAGGGGCCGTAGGACTCTGGATGCGCCGCCGCCAGTTCACTCGCCAGGCCGCTGGCCTCGAGTTCCGCCTGGCTCAATTCGACTCCGGGGCGGAGCATGGCCAGCAAGCGCAGATGGTGCCCCCACGCCCGGGGCTCGGACAGATCGTATTGCAGCGGCGCCCAGACGTCCGTGTCCGGTGCCAGCACGTTCTCGAATCCCAGCGGCATCACTCCGATGACCTGGTAGCCGGCGTCATCCAGGGTGATCACCTTCCCCACGATTCCGGGGTCCTCGCCGAATCGACGGCGCCACAGCTCGGCGCTCAGAATGGCGACGAGGGGGCCGCCGGCACGGTCATCCCCCGCCAGGAAGTCGCGGCCCAGCATCGGCGCCACGCCGAACAGTTGCAGGTAGCCCGCACTGACCCGCTGCCCAGTCAGCCGCTCCGGCGTGCCGGCGCCGACCGCAGTGGGCTGCCACGCCTTCATCGCGGCGATCCCGGAGAAGGACCGCGCGCGTTCCGCCAGATGCCCCATCATCGCAAAGGTGCTCTGGCTGCGCCCGCCGCCGTTGGGCGATTCCCAGATCATGGCAAGCTGGCCGGCAGCCGGGTACGGTAATGCCTGGAAGAGGATCGGGTTTACCGCGCTGAAGATGGCGGTGGTGCCCCCGATCCCCAGCGCCAGAGTAAGGATCGACACCAGGGTGAAGCCCGGAGCGCGGCGGAGCGTGCGCCAGGAAAAGCGCAGGTCGCCCCGCAGCTCGTCGAACCAGCGGATCCCGCGTGCTTCGCGGGCGGCATCCTTGGCGCCTTCAATGGCGCCGAACTGGGCCCGGGCCCGCCGTTCCGCATCGGCGAGTGGAATGCCGCGCGAAACCAGATCGGCGGTCTGCTGCTCAATGTGAAACCGGAACTCTTCGGCCATGTCAGCCTCGAAGCGGCGCCGATTGAACAGGGCGCGCAGGGAATCACGAATCCGGGACATCACGCGCCGATATCCGCTGGAGTCGTGCGGAGGACCGCGGCAATCGCGTCCACCATCCGGATCCATTCTTCCCGTTCCACCCGCAGTCCCCGCCTTCCCGCAGCCGTCAGTTGGTAAAACTTGGCCCGCCGGCGGTTGTCGCTTTCCCCCCACTCACTGGCAATGAGCCCCTGATGCTCGAGGCGATAGAGCGCCGGGTAGAGTGAACCTTGCTGGATTTCAAGAGTATTGCCGGAGGCCTGCTGGATCCGGAGCAGGATACCGTACCCGTGGGTGGTGCCCAGGGAGACGGCCTTGAGAATCAGGAGGTCCAGGGTGCCCTGGAGCAGGTCGGGGGCGTTCGACACGGCTTCTCCTAGCGTGACTAGGAGAATGATAGGGGTTCTCTCCTAGAATGTCAAGGAGAGTGCGTCAGCAGCGGCGGACTACTCCAACGAACCCAGCCCACCGGCGCGATCATGACCCGCACTGCCACCGCACCCACCGTTTCAACCATCGTCCGATAACCCGCACGCGCCAGCGCAGCCAGGCGGACTCCTGCACCGGCGGCAAAGCGTCGGGCGCTCATCTCATCATCCCACACCATGTACCACACCAG
>JANNSC010000025.1:0-4469 GCA_031402135.1 Gemmatimonadales bacterium
GGCCCCCCCCTGCGGGGTGGATCAACGGTCCAGCCGGCCAGCCGTCCGACTGCCGCCGCGCCGAGCCGTCGCCCTGCGCCGGCGTCCGGAGCGGCGCTCTCCCTGGCGGGACTGGTCGAGGCATGGCCGGACATCGTGGCCGCTGCCGGCGCCCGAAGCAAGCTCTTGGAGCAGGCACTGGCCGCCACAACCCCGGCGGCAGCGGGCAATGGCGAGGTGCGGCTGGCTGCTGTTGCCGGCCAGGAGTCTTTGGCTGAAGGCGCCGAGCGCCAGCTGGTGGTGGTCGAGGAGTTGATATCGGCACGGTTTGGAGCGCCGGTCAAGGTTCGCATGATGAGTGGTGCTGGTACAGCCGCCGGGGCGGCGGCGCCCACCCGGATCACCGATTCGGTCCTCAAGGCGGAGCGGTTGGACCGAATTCGGCGGCTCGACCCGGCACTCGACCTGGCTGCCAATGAGTTAGATTTGGAGATCGTAGACGGGGAATCCAATGGGTGATTTTCAGCAGCTCTTTCAGCTTGGCTCCCAGGTGCAGGGGCGGCTTTCGCAACTGCAATCGGAGCTGGCGGACCGGACCATTGAAGCCAGCGCCGGCGCCGGACTGGTGCGGGTGCGGGTGGACGGGCGCGGTCTGGTGCGGTCGCTGACCATCGATCCGGAGGCGTTCAGCGGCCGGGACGCTGAACTGCTGGCCGATTTGATTGTGGGGGCCATTGCCGACGGGCAGCGGCGAGCAGCGGAGCTGATGCAGGCTGAAATGGGAAAGCTCCCTTCCAATCCGATGGCGGCGCTCTGAGGCCGGTGGGCGCAATCGACGAGCTGGCCTCCGAGCTTGCCCGCCTGCCAGGAATCGGCCAGAAGACGGCCCAGCGGCTGACTTTTCACTTGCTGCAGCAACCGAAAGAGCGCGCCGAGCGGCTGGCCGCCAGCTTGTGCGCCGTTGCCGCCCGGGTGCATCCTTGCCCGGAGTGCGGCAATTTCACTGAGGACGCCCGATGCGACATCTGCAGCAATCCCCGGCGCGACGCCTCGATTCTTTGCGTGGTTGAGGAACCATCGGCGGTTCCGGTGGTGGAACGCGCCACGGTATTTTCCGGCCAGTACCTGGTGCTGGGGGGGCGGTTGTCGCCGCTGGAGGGGATCGGGCCGGACCAGCTCCGGCTGGACTTGTTGCGCCGCCGGGTCGCTGGTGGCGGGGTCCGGGAAGTGATTCTGGCGACCAATCCCTCCCTGGAGGGCGAGGCGACCGCTACCTACATTCACCATCTCCTGGAAGGGAGCGGCGTGCGGGTTACCCGACTGGCTCGGGGACTTCCGGTGGGTGGGGATCTCGAATACATCGATGGGGTAACCCTGAGCCACGCACTCGACGCGCGCCAGGAAGTGCCGTGAGCGGCGCCTCGAGCTGGTCATTCCGGGAGGAAGACGCTGCGCGCATCGGGGTGCTGCTCAACAGCCTGCTGCGGGAGGCCAATGCCCGGACCGCGCTGCTGGTGGACCGGACCGGGCAGATGCTGGCCACGGTCGGAGAGGCGCCCCGGTTCGATCCGGTGGCGTTTGCGTCGCTTACCGCAGCCGATTTCAGCGCCAACGATCAGTTGGCGAGGATGCTGGGAGAAAATGAATTTGCCGCGCTGTTCCACCAGGGCGACAAGGATTCGCTCTATCTGGCGGATGTGGCTCGGCGGGTGATACTCGTGGTTCTGTTCGACAACCGCACCACCCTGGGCTTGGTCAAGCTCCGGGTTCGCGGAGTGGTGGCCGCACTGTCCACGCTCTTCACCGAGATGTTTGCCCGCGAGGCTCTGGGCGAACGCCGGGTCGAGACCGGCTTTGTGGGTGAAGCCGAGGACGAAATCGACAAACTCTTCCGGAACTGAGGCCGCGACCGCATGTCGCTCATCAATTACGCGTCGCGCGAGATCAACTGCAAGCTGGTGTACTACGGCCCCGGCCTGGGCGGCAAGACGACCAATCTCGAGTACATCTACGAGAAAGTCGCGCCGGCCAGCAAGGGGAAAATGATCTCGCTGGCCACCGAAACCGAACGGACGCTGTTCTTCGATTTTCTGCCGGTGGACCTGGGCACCATTCGGGGCTTCAAGACTCGTTTTCATCTCTACACGGTGCCGGGACAGGTGTACTACAACGCGTCGCGGAAGCTGATCCTCAAGGGAGTGGATGGGGTCATTTTCGTGGGGGACAGCCAGGTGGAGCGGATGGAGGCAAACATCGAGTCGATGCAAAACCTCTACGACAACATGACCCAGCACGGGCTCGACCTGACCCGGCTGCCCTTCGTCATCCAGTACAACAAGCGCGATCTGCCCAACGCCGCGCCGCTGGCCCAGTTGCAGGAGGCACTCAATCCGGGCTGGCCGGTGGAGGATCCGGTGCGGCAGCGGGCCACACCCGACCCCAACCGGCCCGAGGAAATGCTGGTGCAAGAAATCGACGGGATGTGGCTGGAACGAGTTCCGTATTTCGAGGCGGTGGCGCTTCGGGGCGACGGGGTGTTTGATACCCTCCGGGCAATTTCGAAGCTCGTGCTGAAGACGCTGGGGTGATCTGGACCCTCCCGAATATTCTCACGGTGGCCCGGATTGCCATCACTCCGGTGGTGGCGCTGCTGCCGTTCATCGACGGCTACTGGCCCAAGGTTGCCTGCTTCGTCATTTTCATCGCCGCGGCAATCACCGACATCGTTGACGGCCACCTGGCCCGCCGGAACAACCAGGTTACCGACCTCGGCAAGTTGCTGGATCCCCTGGCCGACAAACTGTTGCTGCTGGCCACCTTGGTGCCGATCTGGTGGATTTCGCAGCAACGCCACGACCTCTACGACATTCCAGTGTGGGGCAGCATCCCGCTGTGGGTGTGTTTGCTCATGCTGGGCCGGGAGGTGGCGATGACGGTGTTCCGCCGCTGGGCCCAGTTGCGCGGGGTGGTGATTTCTGCGCAGGGACCTGGGAAGCTCAAAACGGCGTTCCAGAGCATGTTCATCGGCGGCACCATCGCCTGGTTCGCGTTCCGGAATGCCATCAAGCCGCTGGGCTGGGAACAGGATCGGGCGGCGCTGTGGTGGAATCAGTTTCACGGTGGGTTCGTGGCGGTAACGCTGGCGATCGCGCTGGTGCTGACGGTGTATTCGTTCATCGTCTATTTGTATCGGTACCGAGGGCTGTTCACCCAGCCGGACCGTTGAGCCCAACCGCCTAGAAGCGCAGGTGCCGTCCCCGCAGCCGCCGCCGCTCCGCCTCGATCCCCCGATAAATATCCCGCACGTTGGGAATTCTTGCCGCTCTGGCTGTGGCACCGTCCGAAGCACTCAGCTCCGGGTTATTGGGGCCGCCGTAGGTGTACAGTTCGCGACTCAGTCGATTGAGTTCCTTGTAGGGCATCGGCATCTGGCGGGGGGTGAAGGGCTGCAGGCCGTCAATCCGGCGCCGGTTGTAGAAGACGGCTGCGCCGAGATCCATGAGCTCGACATCCTGCTCGTATTGCAGTGCTGAGAGGAGATGGTTGGTGGACTCGGAGCCGGTGAGTGGAGCGAGTCCACCGCGGGTCACCCGGGTGTTGTTGATGAGCCCTACCGCGAGAGTGCGATTGCCGCCGGATCGAAGCAGGCCTTCGGCCCAGAGCAGGTCGTTGAATGCCGCAGTATAGAGCGGAACGGTGATCGGCGAACAGCCTGTCGAATAGCAGGTGGGGTCGAAATAGGTTGTCCGGCCGATGTTGCTGTTGTGATAAATGCCCCGTCCCTCCGGCCAGCCTGGATTCCCGGTGCTGAACCAGGCGAAGTCAGTGCCGGCGCTGGGAGTCGCCGCGAATCCGGAAAAGCCCAGGTAGTCGTCCTCCGGCCCCCACGAACCGTCGCCCAATCGACGGTCGACGGATACCGGTTTGGGGTTTCCGTTTGGCGAGGGCCAGGGACCCTGCTGATTCGGAGCAAGCAGGTGGGCGACCCGGGTGTCGAGTCGCATCGCGCTGGGATCATTGCTCCAGTTTCTTACCTCATCGGAAGGACCGGGATGGTTCGGGTCGCTGATAAACCGGAAGTCGAAGGCCGGCGCCGAGCTGATTCCCTGGGCGGCGTAACTGGTAATCCTGGCCCAGTCGGTCTGAGCATTCTCGGCCCCGTTGCGGGGAAAGTGGGCCAGCAATTCGGCCTGCATGGTGTGGATCAGCTGGATCAGTTGCGCGCTGGTGTACGCAAAGCCATTGCTGCCCCCGGTCCATTCAACGGGAGTGGGTAGGGTCGAGGCTTGGGCCAGGGGGATGGCGGCCTCGAATCGGGCCAGCGCGGTGTCTCGGAGTTCCGTCCGGGAGAGCACCGGAAGGGTGCCATAGTCTTCGGGCGGGGTGTCCTCGCTGGCCACGAAGCCGGAGTCGTAGATGAGGGCGATGTTGGCGAGGGCCACTCCCTGCAGCATCACGGCGGCCATCTCGGCCCGCCGGGTGATGGTCGG
>JANNSC010000026.1:0-1921 GCA_031402135.1 Gemmatimonadales bacterium
CTCGGTACTGACCGGGCGGTCTACCCGACCCGGACCATTCTGATTGCGGCGGGAATCGGCGCCTTCGAGGCGCGGCGGTTGCCGGCCGACGGGGTCGAGGTGTGGGAGGGTCGCGGCCTCGACTACAAGGTGCTCGATCCCAAGAAGTTTGCCGGTCAGCGGGTTCTGATTGTCGGGGGTGGCGACTCGGCGTTTGACTGGGTGGTGAATCTCGAGGGCATCGCCCAATCAATCATGCTGATCCACCGACGCGACGCCTTTCGGGCCCATGCCGCGACCGTGCGCCAGGTGGAGCGGATGAAGCGTGAGGCCAAGCTCGAGGTCCGCACCTTCTGCGAGGTCAAGGCCATTTCCGGGGCCGAGCGGCTGGAGCGGGTTACGCTCCTCTCCAACAAGACGCAGGAAGAGGAAACGCTGCCGTTCGACGCGGTGCTGCCGCAGCTCGGATTCCACTCCGATCTGGGCGCGATCAAGGCGTGGGGGCTGGATTCCGAAAAGGCCAAATTAAAGGTGGACCGGGTGATGCGGACCAACGTGCCGGGCATTTACGCGGCTGGGGATATCACCACCTACGAGGGCAAGCTCGAGCTGATTGCCACCGGTGTGGCAGAAGCGTGCACGGCGGTGAACAACGCGGTCCACTACATCGATCCGAAGCGGAAGGTCAACCCAGGGCACAGCTCCGAGCTCAAGATCTTTGCCACTCAGCAGCACGGGTAAGTAACCCGCTGGCATGCCGTCGTCTCAGCGCTGGGCGGCAGCGCATCGGTACCCCTCACCCCACCCCGTTGATCTCGCTGCGCCGCTCCATCAGGAGCGTATCGGCCCACCCGTCGGCCCGTCGGGCAATGCGCTTTCGCCGGCCGATTACCCGAAACCCGGTGCGGTCGTGCAGCGCGAGGCTGGTGGTGTTGTCGGCGTGAATCGAGGAATGGAGAGTCCAGACGCCCGCCGTTTCCGCTGCGGCAATCAACGCCGTCATGAGGGCCCGACCGACCCCGCGCTCCCGCCGGCTGGCTGCCACGTAGATGCTGACCTCGGCAACTCCGACATAACACGCCCTTGTCGAGACCGGCATCAAGGCGGCCCACCCCACCACCCTGCCGTCGACCCGGGCCACCAGTCGGGCATCGGATCGATGGGTGGCATTCCACTCGGCCCACTCCGGAATGACGGTGTCGAAGGTCGCCTTGCCGGTGGCCATTCCCTCGGCGTAGATGCGCCGAACCTCGGGCCAGTCAGCGGGGCGCATGGGTGCCAGGTGGATCACAGTCTGCAAGAACTTGCCTCGTCTGGGTCGAGGGTCGGGACGGCGTGGCCAAACGCTGTGTTGTCGGGGTGCCGCGACAACCCTGAATCCGACGGCCGAAAACCATTGAAAAACAGTGACTTAGACTCCGTGAACGATGGGCTTGATCCTTGCCTGAACTGGATTGCCGGGCAGGGGCTCGAACTTCGAGAAGGCATTCGCCCCTCGAGCTTCCCAATCCTTCGGAGTGCATCCCGAGTCTCGGCATCCCTTCGCGAGAGGAGCAACACGCATGACCCCGAAAAGACAGTTCGTCGAACCCCGACTCCAGGAGCAGGCTGGGCTGGCAACGCTGACCCAGGGCCTCGTTTCTGGGAACGGCTCCACTCCCCCCAGTGGCAACTTCTGCGAAGAGCACCCGATCATTTGCCGCATCCTCGGGAGGTAGTGCCCACGGGGAGTTTCTGATTCACCGGGTGCGGGGCAAGTAATCTGCCCATGACGGCGCCGGGCCCCCTGGGTCCGGCGCCGCTTCACTGGCCGTTACCTCCCGATCTGCACCACCAGAGAATCGATCCTCGCCAGCATCGCGTTACCAGTCAACGCGTGGTTATTCGTCTGAATTGAAAAAATCCGGGTTCGGCCACTGGGCAGGGTGACATATCCGGAGAG
>JANNSC010000027.1:0-2621 GCA_031402135.1 Gemmatimonadales bacterium
GTTCGGTGCCGCACCGGGTGCAGGTGAACGGCATCAGCCTCTCGCCGCACCAGGGACAGAACACCACCTGCCGACCGGTGGGAATTGGCTTGGCGCAGTGGGCACAGGCGTCGGCCATCGCGGGAGATTCCTTCGCATTGCTCGGGGTGACGAGTAGCGGATCCTGAAGCGGAGCGACCGGCTCCGGTGGGGGAATCGTCGTCTCTTCACGCTGCGCCGGAAGGGCCGCCGGCCTGTCGGCGAGAGGCGTTGCCCCGGCCCCCTCATCTGCTACGATTCGCGCGGCAGCGATCGAGGTCATTTGAATGGTGGAATCGGCGACTTCATCGAGCACGCCGAGGTCGGGATTGGTCTCGGCAAGCACCTCCCGGCAGCGTTCGGCGGCAGCGGTCGGAACCGTCTTCACGTAGCCTCCTTCCTCCGCCACCAATCGGAGGAGCACTGTCTCATAGTCCTCCACGCTGGCCAACCCGAGCGCCCGCCGATGGGTCCGATAGGGGAGGATCTTTTCCCGCAGTACCCCGACCGACACCGGTCGATGCGCGCTGCCCCCGCCGGCGGCGAGCTGTTCGACCAGCCGCTGAGCAAAACGGGTGAGTTGGTCCATTCCTCAGTCTCCTCGGGCGGCAGGCAGGGCGTCCAAATCGAGCGGAAATCGCTCCGCGCGCTCCAGTCGTAGGTCGAGTTCGGCGAAGGTCGCCTCCGGATCATACTCAGTGTACTGTCCCGTCGCCCGCTTCCGGTCGAGCCAGGCGCCGAAGCCTGACGTGACGATTCCCGCCGAGGTTTCCTGGGCGCGCGCGGCCCGAACCGCCAGGTCGTTGGCGTACTCGTTCCGGGGATGCCCGTTATGTCCGCGAACCCAGGCCAGCTGGACATCGTGCAGCGTCAGCGAATGCTGCAACGCCCGCCACAGCTCGAGATTCTCGATCGCGCCACCTTTGCGCTTCCAGCCCTTGGAAATCCAGTTTGGAAGCCACTCCCGGACGCCTCGGACCAGGTATTCCGAATCGGAGACGATGAGAACCCGGAGCCGGGTCCCCTTTCCGGCCAGCAGCTGCAGGACCCCGATCGCCCCGGCCAGTGCCATCCGGTTGTTGGTGGTGTCGGCGGAGTGAATGTAGAAATCCCGGCGCTGCAGCCCTCGGGGGGTTCGGGTCTCGATCAGGCCGCCAGCTCCGCCTGGCGTGGCGCCCTCCTGCCCGTTGCCGAGGCAGCTCTCATCGAGGTGCACCAGCGCCCGGGCGCTCACGCCAAGACCTGAAAGGCGTCGATGGTGTGAAGGTCGAATCGGAGCTCCTCACCGGTCATCGGCAGGTACCCCACCAGCGCCTCGCCGCCGCCGGACTGCAGCACCCGGCGGGCCACCACGATGTATTCGGTTCCTCGACGCATGATCATAACCCGGCTGCCCAGTCGTGCAGCGCGCTCCAATTGATCCATGCGGGCGGGCGACCAGCGCAGCGAACTCATGGCCTACCGAGCCAAACTTCCCCGCCCCACCCGGAGCTGGCCTGGGAGCGGAAGAATTTCTCCGATGACCGCCGCTGCTGGCGTCGACCGAGCGCGCAGCGCGGCGAGCAATTCGTCCGCCCGGGCCGGCGCCACTGCCAGGAGCAATCCACCCGAAGTTTGGGCGTCGCACACCAGCAGACGTTCAGCTTGGGTCACCTCATCGGCCCATTCGGCAGTGGTCGCTTCGAGGTTTCGCTGGGTCCCGCCCGGGACGCACCCAGCGGCAGCCAGGTCGAGTGCCCGGGCAAGAATGGGCAGCTTCGCGACGTCGATTCGGGCGCCAACGCCGCTCGCCGCGAGGATGTTTCCCAGGTGGCCAAGCAGGCCGAAGCCGGTAATGTCGGTGGCGCAGCGAACTCCGCAGGCGCTCGCGGCAGCCGCGGCGCCATCGTTGAGCGTCGTCATGCTGCCGATTGCTTCATCGAGGTCGGGTTCGCTGACCAGGTCGCGTTTGAGGGCGGTGGTGAGGATGCCGGTTCCCAGCGGTTTGGTGAGCACCAGGAGGTCTCCGGCGTGCGCGGCGGCGTTGGTGAACATCCGGTCGGGGTGCACTTCTCCGATGACCGCCATCCCAAATTTCGGCTCCGGATCATCGATGGAATGGCCGCCCAGCATCAGGCAACCAGCCTTCCGGGCCACCTCGGCGGCACCACCCATCACCTGACCGAGCACCTCGAATGGGACCTTCCCGCGGGGCCAGCCCACCAGATTGAGCGCGAATAGCGGGCGGCCGCCCATCGCGTAGATGTCGGAGAGCGCATTTGCAGCGGTGATGGCCCCCCACGCCGCCGGTGCATCGACAATGGGCGTGAAGAAATCGACGGTGGCCACCAGGGCGCGGTCGGGAGCAATCTGATACACCGCGGCATCGTCGCGGGTGGCGGCATCCACCAGCACGTTGGCGTCGTCGATGAGGGGAAGGTGGCGGAGCACTTCCCGGAGGTCTGCGCTCCCCAGCTTGCAGCCGCAGCCGGCGGCATGGGAGAGCGATGTCAGGCGCGGAAATTGAATGGGAGGACTCATGGCGGCGGATCGTGGAATGGGCACCCCCTGAAAAGCTAAGGGGGAGGGGTCTGGCCCGGCATAGCCGTGTCAAAACGTCTCGT
>JANNSC010000028.1:0-12210 GCA_031402135.1 Gemmatimonadales bacterium
CCAGCACCTCCTGCCGATGGGCAATGTCCCGATGCCCCGGGACCGCGATATTGGCGTCACCCGGGGAGTAGAGCACCGGGTTGCCGTGGTGATCATCCCGTACCTTGAGCGCGCTGTTTCCCTTACGCAGGGCCTCGATGAAGGCGGGCGGATAGTAGTGGTTGTGGACGACGATGATGGTCATGCGGTGTTCCGCCGCCAGATGTAGTAGACCGGGAGCCCCGCCAGCACCAGGAGGAGGCCGGTGAGGGTCCGTGACGGCGCCGCGGCAACTTCGTGCATCGCGACACCAAAGGCGACGGCGGCGAACAGCAATGGGACGATGGGGTAGCCCGGCACCGAATACCCGCGAGAAAGCCCCGGCCGGCTGCGCAGCCGGATCAGTCCCAGTGCCACCACGCCAAAGAAAACCCATTCGGTATAGATGACGCGACTGACCAATTCCCGAAAGGTTCCGGTGGCCACCAGCATCGAAGCCCAGACCGCCTGGAGCCAGATGGCCCGGTAGGGTGTGAGGTGCTTGGGGTGAATCGCGCCCACCGCTCGGAACAGGAGACCATCCCGCGCCATGGCGAGGTACACCCTGGGGCCCGCCAGGACGATCCCCGCCAGGGCACCGAACGCCGACGCCATCACCAGCGCCGAGATCGCCTTGGCGCCCCCACTTCCCAGGAGCGTTTCGGCGAGGTCGGCGGCGACGCGGG
Organism: Gemmatimonadales bacterium; assembly: GCA_031402135.1. Lineage (GTDB taxonomy): Bacteria > Gemmatimonadota > Gemmatimonadetes > Gemmatimonadales > GWC2-71-9 > JABFSM01. Next base: position 705 of record JANNSC010000028.1, read on the forward strand.
TGGAGCCGGCCACTTGGTCGAGCGGCAAAACGTACAGATACACCGCGTTCATTGCGACATAGACCACGGTGACAATGGCGGTGCCGAGGATCAACGCCCGCGGGATGGTCCGCCTGGGCTCGACCGTCTCCTCAGCGCTGTAGGTCACCATGTGCCACCCGCCGAAGGCAAAGAGCCCGGCGGCCAATCCGGCCAGAATGTCCCCCGCACCAATGTCACCCGTTTCGGCCGCCGCGCCCACGAAATGGGTGTCGATTCGGCCACCGAGCAGCAGCCCTATCGCAACGATCACGATCACCGCGAGCAATTTGCCGGCAGTGAAGACGGCCTGCAGCCGGCTGCCGAGTCCGACCCCGAAATGGTTTACGGTGGAGAGCGCGACGATGGCGGCGATGGCGATGCCCTTGCTTGTGGTGGCTCCGAGCGGAACCAGCGCCCCGGCGTATCGGGCAAAGACCACCGCGATGGCAGCGATGATCCCCGAGTGCATGCTCCAGAACATTGCCCAGCCCCAGAGGAAGCCGACGGAGGGTCCGAACGCCTCCCGGAGGTAGACGTACACCCCGCCCGATTCGGAGAAGGTCGAGGCGAGCTCGGCACAGATCAGCGCTCCGGCCAGCGTCACCAGCCCGGCGAGCGCCCAGACCAGCAGGATCCCGGCAACCGATGGCACCCGCGCAGTGATTTCGGATGGTTGCACGAAGATCGAGGCGCCGATGATGGTGCCCACCACCATGGCGGTGGCGTGGGGCAGGCGAATGGCTCGTCGGAGTTCCGGGGGGCCACTCATCGCGGGTGGGTCAGGACCCAAGCGATGGCGCCGAGTCGACAATCGGGCTACGAGAAACGGCGGCTTCCCGAATCATCGCGGCGAAGGTGGCCGTCAAGGCGGGGTCGAGCTCGGTGCCGCCCTGCTGCTCGATGTACGCCAGCGCCTCCTGCGGCTCCCACGCTTCGCGGTACGGTCTTACAGTGCACAGGGCATCGTAGATGTCGCAGACATGCACAATGCGGCTGGCGTAATGGCAATTGCGGGGAGTTGCGAGTTCAGGATAGCCCCTCCCGTCGAGAAAAATGTGGTGCTCATAGGCAACCACCGCTGCCAGCTCAGACCCGCCCGGTCGAGTCAGGATGATCCGAGCGCCCTCGGCGGGATGCCTGCGGACCAACAGCCGCTCCGCGTCGGTGAAGCGTCCCGGCTTCACCAGGATGTCGCGGGGGATTTTTACCTTCCCGATGTCATGCAGCAAACCGGCCGCCCCGAACGCCCGTGCCGTGGCGCCGTGGAGCCCGAGGGCCTCGGCCAGCGCGATTGCCAGCATGGCGACATTGCAGGAGTGGGTCAGGGTGTACTGGTCGAATTCCTTGATGGTAAGGAGGGGCAGGAGCAGCCGCCGCCCGGCATGCATGCTCGCGCTCAGCGAACCCACCACCGCTTCCACCTCGCCCAGGGGGATGTTCTCCCCCTGTGCCACTTGCTCGTGCATCCACGAGATCGCTTCGATTTCCTCGACCAGCGAGATCGGACCGGCTTCGCCGGCCCACTCCTCGGATGCCTGAGTCGGGGACGTGGTGCCGGGTCTGTTGAGCCGCAGTGCGCCGTAACGGATCGGGCCGCGGACCAATTGCCGCGACTCGAGGGTACTGATCTCCTCCCCGTTCATCCGACCCCAAACCTCCTCCAGGAATCGCACGTAAGGGTCCCGGGTCACCTCCGCGTCCACCTCGATCCGCTCGACCCCGGCCTTTGCCATACGGGCAGCCCATTCCCAACTCACCAGCTCGGTCATCGGCCGGCGGCCCACGATTGTTTCGGAGCCGAGGAAAGAGAAATGCACCGCCGGCATGTCCACCATGAGCTGCAGCAAATTGTCGAACGAGGCATCGATGGCGCGCTCGCGGGCGGGGTGGCCTTCGGCGTACAATCCCATCGTTGCCAGGGCCTGGCCCAGCGAAATCAGGAAGGCGCCTTCACGAGTCACGGCGCGCCGCCCTTCTCGACGGCGCTCACCAGGTCGGGATCCCCTGACCCGGCGGCCCGTCGAAGAACCTCGGCGGCTTGGGGATGGCCCCGAAACACAGTGGCCAAGACCAGGAGTCCTGCTACCAAATCGGGCGATTTCGGTGCCAGGCGGGTCCGCCGGAATATTCCGCGGCGCACCAGGCTGCGTGCCACCAGCCATTGCCGGACCGTCGGGCTCTCGAAATGCACCAGGAGCGCGACGCCACGGGCCCGCAGCTCGGCGGGGCGAGAAGCATCGTTGAGGAATTTCATCAGGCGGGGCAGGGATGCCCGGGGGAGTCCCGCTTCCGCTCCGGCCTCGAGCCCGATCCGAACCAGTCGATCATCGGGGTCGGCCAGAGACCGGTTGATTGCCTCTTCACGATCCTGCGGCGAACGCAGCATGAGGCGGAGCGCCTCGAGCCGCAGCAACGGCTCGACCTCGTCGGCATATCGTTTGGCCGAGAATCCCTGGGGAACTTCGGGCAGATCGGCCAGGAGTCCCAGCAGGTTGCGTTTGAGGTACCACGGTGCCTGGTCGAGGCGATCGACCAGGAGGCCACCCACGGCCGGGCCCAGCTCCGCCAATCGGGTCAGGATCAGCCAGCGGGTGCTCTGTGACTCGGAGATGGTGAGGGAGTCGAGCAGTCCTTCGGCCGATTCCAGGGGAACCCGGGCGAGCAATCGGACACAGGCGGTCTGATCGATCGGCTCTTCCAGCAGCACTCGTCGCAGCGTTTCCGGCGAAACCAAGTGAGTCCAGATGGCATCGGCGGCGGCGTTGGGGGCGGGCAGGTCCAGCAGGTCGAGCATGGCAACCAGGTGTCCCGAGCCAAGCATGCCATCGGCCGCCTGGATCACCAGCGGCCCCCCGGTGGCAACCTCGAGGGCCATCAGTACCACCCGTTCCGATTCGGCGGCGTAGCCAGCGGCCAGGGTGGAGCCGGAGCGGTCGCGGCGGCTCAGTTCTTCGAGCAGTCGAGTGTGCACTTCCGGGTTTGGATCGGCCAGGTTCCACCCCTGCAGCAGGCTCTGAATTGTCTCGCGCACGCCGCTCTCCGATTCGACATCGTTCTCTCCGGCAGATGGAGAGCGGTCACCCAACTTTCGAAGCAGGCGAAGCAGGAAATGGGACACCGACTGGCCCGACGATTCGGCTGCTGCCTCCACCAGGTCGATCAACGCCGGCAGGGCCAGCCACTCCGAGGCGTTAGTCAGCTGCGCAATCGCATCGGGGCGGGCAAGGTCGATGCCGAGGAGGGACGACAATTCCTTGCGAGGGATTCCCTTGAGCAGCTCGCGGAGTTCCCGGCGTGCCAGGGTGCCGCTAGGGCCGGATTCGCGCGCCGCCGCCCGGCCAAAGCGCTCCAGGGTGCCGACCACGGCGGCACGTTTTCCGGTGTCCCCGCGGAACCTCCGCAGAGCCTCGGCCAATTCACCGGCCCCACCTTCTCCCAGCCCGGTCTGTGGCGATGCAGTGAGCCGGGCAATTTCGGCCCATAGATCCGCAACCGAGGTCGCACCACCTGCCGCTGGTGCGCTGTCCCCGGCGATGACGAGGTTGGTGTACGACACCGGCAGGATTTCGACATGCTTCCCAACCTGCTCCGGCGAGCTGGTAGTGCCGTCAACCGGTGTTCGCCGAGGGTCCACATTCATGCGCTCGAGGGCGGCGTCCAACTCACCTACGCCAACGCCCTGGGAGAGTACAATTGCGCCAACCTGTCGGCGATGCAGGCGCTCAGCCAGTTCCCGGAGAACCGGCTGGGACACTTCGCTGGCCTCGTCGTCAATGATGAGGTGATGCTGAGCGACGCCAATGCGAAGCATCGGCCGGTTGCGCAGGGCGCCGGCCAGGAACCCCTGGAGCATCTTGGTGGATTCCACTCGCATCGGGTGGCCGGGCGGGTAGGCCCGGTGCTTATGCAGTGCGACCGACAAGTGGGTCAGGAACTCGTGGTGCTGGGGCGCGAGCTTCCGGGGGGCAGCACCAGGGCCAAGCATGGCGGAAACATCTTCCCCTGACCCGTTTCGCGTCAACCGGCTCCATCGCTCGGGGATTCGGCGACGCCGCTGGGCATGTCGCCTTTTCCCGGGGTCAACTGCGGCCCCGCCGGGGTCACTTCTCGATCAGCTGGGCGACGAAGACATCGCTCTGCCGGTCTTCGATCGTGAAGTAGAGGTGCCGGCCATCGGTGGCAAAGTCCTTGCGGCTCGACTGCCGCGCCGGATCGGTGAGCTGCGCCACCAGTCGCGGCGCTCCTCCGGAGACACCAGCCATCCAGAAAGAGGCCATGCCCCGCGAGTCGTGGACCTTCACGTAGATCGTCCTGCCGTCAGGAGACCATTGCGCGTCCGAAGCGAGCGGGAGCGCTCCGCCAATTCTTTCCGGCGCGCCCCCGGTGGCCGCCACGATCATGATTCGGCCCGGCACCCGATTCGTGCTGGCGTTGATGAAGGTGACTCGGCGGTCATCGGGAGACCAGTCACCACTGATCGCCTCCGACGCCAGCGCCGTGGGCGCGCCCCAGCGCCCGTCCGAGCCTCGCCTGATGATCGTGATCGAGACCGAATTCTGCTCCATCACCAGGAGCGCGCGTCCGTCCGACGACCAGCGCGGATAGCTCTCCTGGCCTGGTGTCGCGGTGACCTGCTCCACCGGTCCTCCATCGAGCGGCTTGATTTCGATGTCGCGGGTGCCGAGCCGCCAGGAGTGATAGGCCACCATCGTCCCGTCCGGGGAGAGATCGGGCGAAAACTCATCGACCGGATCGTTGGTGAGCTGCTCCGGTTCGCCGCCGCCGATTGGTATCCGGTAGATGTCGGCATTGCCGCGCAGATCGGAGTCGTAGACCAGCCAACGGCCATCCCGGCTCACCTGAATTGACTCGATGACCTGGTTTCCGCTGGTGACCGGCGTGGCGGCTTCGAGGCCTGCCGGAACGCCCTCTGAAATTGGCAGAGACCAGACATTGGCACGGGCCGAGTAAATCCCATAGGCCAGCCGCCGTCCATCGGCGGAGAGCGAAATCGAAAGGGCACCGAGCCCGGTGGTGAGCCGGGCCGGCTCACCCCTGGGTTTTCCCGAGGAACTGAGCCCCAGGACATAGACGTCGCGCGGGCCATCCCGATTGGACAGGAAGAACACCCGCCCGCCATCGGGCGAGAACAGGGGGCTTTCGTTAAACGTCCGCGCATCGGTGAGGGGGATGCCGGCGCCGCCGGCGGCTGGATAGAGCACGATCGCGCTGGGGGCGAGATTGCCGAACTGCTTTCCCGGCTGAATCGCGGTCGCATTTCCGGCGGCGCACACGATCCACTTCCCGTTGGGGGACCAGCGGCAGGAGTGCGGCTGGTCGCCGGTTCCCACCAGCCTGCCCGGACCGCCCTCAACCGGTGCGGCCAGCACTGAATCACCGCGGACGAAGGCGAATTCGCTCCCATCGGGCGACCAGGTGGCCGACCCTACGACCGCGGTCGGGGAAGGCGGAATCACAGGGCGGGAGGAGCCGCCCAGGGCGGCCGCAACAGATGCGCCTCCGCGGGTGAGGTACAACAGTTTGGTGCCATCCGGAGACCACTGGGGCAGCGACTCGACGGCGCTGGAATCATCGGACAGGGGTATGGTGCGGCCGCCGCCCAGGGGCCGGATGAAGATCCGCATCCGGGCTACGGTGCCGGCGGCATAGGCAACGAATCGGCCATCGGGGGAAATGTCCGGCTGGATTTCCAGGCCGGGATCAGAGGTGAGTTGCTCGGAGCGGCCGATACTCAAGACCGGCCCAGGCGAGCGCAGAAGGCTCCGTGCACCGAGCGCCAGAAGCAGGAGTAGTCCGATCCCTCCCGCGGCGATGAGGATTGACCTGGCGCGATTCCTGGGCGGTGCCACCGGCGCCGCAGGACGAAGCAGCGCGGCTGCAAATCCTCCCGCGGTCTGGAACCGGTCCACCGGGGCCTTGGCCAGCGCGGTGTTGACCGCCACTTCCACTGCTTCTGGGACGGTATCCCGCACCGTTCGAAGCCGAGTGGGCCGTTCGGTGAGCAGCTTGGCGACAATTGCCTGGGCCGTCACCCCGGTGTGGGGCGGTTCGCCCGCCAGCATCTCGTACAGCACCGCGCCGAGGGAGTAGATGTCGCTCCGGGCGTCGAGCTCCCGGTCGCCGGTCGCCTGTTCGGGGCTCATGTACTGGGGTGTGCCGAGAGAGAGCCCGGTTTCGGTCAGGCGATGGCCTCCCGCCTGGTTGACGGCGAGGGCGATTCCGAAATCCGCCAGCATCGCCGCGCCGTCCTGGAGGAGAATGTTTTCCGGCTTGATGTCCCGGTGAATCACCTGGTGGCGATGGGCATAGTCGAGCGCCTGGGCGATCTCAGTAGTGATGCGCAGCGCCTCCGGGATCGGGAGCTGGCGGTCGCGAGTCAGCCGGTCGCGCAGGGATTCGCCCTCGATCAACGGCATCGCGTAGAATGCCGTACCCTCCACCTGGCCCGAATCGAACAGCGGCAGGATGTGGGGGTGCTGCAGGTTGGCGGTGGTCCGGATTTCGGCGAGGAATCGCTCGGCGCCGATCACAGCGGCGAGCTCAGGCCGGAGGACCTTGAGCGCCACCTTGCGGTCGTGCTTGAGGTCGTGGGCCAAGTAGACGGTTGCCATGCCACCCGCGCCGAGCTCGCGCTCGAGGCGGTAGCTACCGCTCAGGGAGGCCCGAAGGCCGTCGGCGGCTGGCGGCAGAGTCACTCCGGCGTTGCTCCAAGCGCAAGCGGGGTCATGTCACGCCCACACAGTCTTGACGCGGTGGTAGGCGCGGAGCCGAGCATCGGCGGTAACCAGCGAGGCCCCCAGTCCCAGGGCCGTGGCGACGATCATCCGGTCGGCGGGATCGCGATGCGGGAAGTTGTCGAGGGTCACCGCGCGGGCGGCAACCCGGTTGTCGATCGGAACGAAGTGCAGGAACGGCAACGCTTCAAGATGGGAAATCCAGTCATCCACCGGCATGGTCAGTTCGAGCCGCCCTCGGTCCACCAGCATCGCCACTTCCCATACACTTATCGAAGAAGCGGCCACTGAGCCATCCGACTTCACCGCACCATCGAGCAATCGCCGAGCCTTGGCAGGAATACGCGCCGGTGAGGCGACCCACCATACCAGCGCGTGGGTGTCCAATACGATCACCGGGCGCTCTCCCAATCGTCCTCCCCGACCGGTTCGGTCGGCGCGTCGTACTTGACCACGCTATCGCGGAGCACCCGCAGGGCAGCGCGGGGATCCTCCTGGTACGGAACCAGCTTGAGGACGGGCGTCCCTCGGTCGGTGATGACGAGGGAACGCCCGGTCTGCTCCACCTGGCGGAAAAGTTCGAGGGCCCGGGCCTTGAATTGGGATTTGGAGATGCTTGCTGGCATAGTGACCCCGGTCATATGACTATGGTCATAAATTGGCACGATCCCGGGGCCTCGTCAAGGCGGGAAGGCCCCGCTCCGTCGCCTGGCCACGAGCAGCACCTGGATTTCATCGAGCCGGGGATTCACGAAATCGAGGCGCACCCGTCCGTCCGCTGTCAGTGAGACAACCGCCGGAACCGCGCTGTGGGTGAGCTGCCACCCCGCCGGGAGCACCACCGCGTTGAAGGGCCGTCCGAAGCCCCGATCCCAGATCAGCTGGTCCCCCTGCAGCCGATAGCGAACCGAATCGGTGTAGGTCTCCGAAATCCGGAGGCGGGTGGTGTGTCCCTTCTGGACCTTGGGGAAGGCGATGACCACCACTTCGGTTTCCGGTTTCACCGTCTCACCGATGTCGAGCCCGGCAAGGGCAATGGCGTTTCCCTTGAGGAATCGGGTTTCGAGCTTCTCCCCGGTGTCGAGAATGACGGCCGAAGGGTTGGAGACGGTGCTGCCGGCCCGGACAACGTTCAGGTACTTGTCCACCCCTTCCCGGGTTTCCGTGTAATCGTGGTAGAGGTCGAAGGCGTGGGTTTCCGGTTGCAGCAGGAAGTAGACGATCTCTCGCGATTGCCTGGCTCGTTCGGAAAACCGGCTGGCAAATGGTACCGGCGCGGGGGCGCCGCCGGGCGTTGTCCGCCGGGCCCGGAGGGTCAACGACGCGGCATCGGGGTTGGCGTTGACAAAGCTGATCACGGTCCGACCGTCGGCCTCGGTCAGCACCTGGGAGGGGACGTTGCAGCGAACCAATTCATAACCCGCAGGCAGGACCACGGCATTGCGCTTGATGCCGAGGGATCGGCTGAAGACGATTTCTCCGGCGTCCTCGAAGTAGCTCTTGGGGTCCTGGTAGGTTTTGTCGATCAGGATCCGGATCTCACCATCGGCAGGCACCGGCCGGGGCAGTTCTACCCGGATGTATCGGGTGTCGAGGTCGGCGGTGGGGAGCCCCTGGGCCCGGGCAGTGGCGCCGTCCACTTCCTCGAATCGGAGCGGCCGGCCGGTGACGGGATCGGTCACCGATTCATCGGTGGCGACACTGCCCTTCCGGATCGGGTTGAAATAATGCCGCGCGCCTGGAGCGGTGGCCGTCACGTCATAGAGGATGCGGAACTTGCCGCTGCCCGGTGCCAGTAGTTCGTAGCGGGTGTAGGCGTCGGCTTCGGTCTGGGCGGGCACACCGTTCTGAGCCGCGACCAGACCAGTTGGAAGGCCGCCCAGAAGAAGCGCGAGAATGCAGCGGCCCACGCTGGGGGTACTCACTTAGGGTTTCCGGATGAGGAAGGGCTGCCGGGCGAGCAACTCTCCGGCGCCGGTGCGAGCCTCGAGCACCAGGGGCCCCGCCGCAGGAGCCGTGAATTCGAAATCGGCGGTCTGCCCGATCGAAACCGATTCCTCGGCGCGGCGCGCCGCCCGCTGCCAAGGGGGAAGGTCGAACCCGTCGCGGGCCAGAGGGCGCCAGACAATGGTGGTCGAATCGGTGACCAGCCAATACTGCAGGTTGGGTGTTCCGGCGGTGACGTTCATCAAACGAATACGGTATCGGGCGCTGGCCAGGAGCGCGATCGGGAGGTGTTTGGAATTCCCATTGAGCATCGCGCTGTAGTCGGTGCCCTCCCCGGTGATGAACACAAGGTCTCGCGCCGGTGGGCTCGGAGCTCCGGGCTCGACGACCAGGAGCGGCCCCCACAGGCCGCCGCGGAGTTGGCGAATGTCATTGACGTGGGTGTGGTACATGAAACTGCCGGCGCGGGGTGGGGTCATCCGCACCTCGAAGGAATCTCCCGGCATGATGGTGGGCGACGGGCTCGACTGGAGGCCGCCGACGCCGACCACACCATCGAAGTAGCTCTCCAATTCGATGCCGTGCCAGTGGATCGCGGTCGGTTCCGCGAGATGATTGATGACCCAAATGGACGTTGGCTCCCCCCGGTGGATCACCAGGGTAGTGCCGGGCGACTCCACCGAATCCCGCGCAGGTGGCGCGCTGCCCTCATGCAGCACATAGCCGAACCGGCGCACCGTGTCCGCCGGAGTGGAATCGGTTTGCACCAGGAGTCGCAGGGTCCGCCGGGTTGGATAGTCCGGCCGCCACCCAGCCGGCGGGCGCACGTAGAGCCCCATCATCAGGCCGCCCATTGCCTGTTCCACATGACGTTGTGGATCGGCGTGGTCGTGGCCGAAGACGACCTCGCGGTCCCGCTGCGGTCTGGGCATCTCGTCAGAGCCCAGCCCGGGGTTCGGGACAATGTGAAAGGTCAGGTGGCAGTGAAACACCCAGCCGCCCGGACGGTCGGGCATCCAGGCCATCGCCATCGTAGTGCCGGGCTGCACCCGCTCGGTCACCACCATGCGGCGCTGCGCCGTCCAGTAGACGGTATCGCGGGATGCGTCACCCCGGGAATCCACCCGAAAATAGAAGCCGTGGAGGTGGAGCGGATGCACATCGGCGGAGGCGTTGATGATTCGCCACCGCACCGAGTCTCCCATCTCGTAGGTGAGCCGTTCGGTATGCGGCCAGGGCCGGCCGTTCACCACGAAAAATTCGTTGTTGAAGTCGGCACCGCCCAACGAATCAAGGCCCTTCATCCAACCCTGAATTACGAATATCCGGTCGGGTGACGGGGGACCCTCTGGTGGGTCCACGATGAATGCTCCGCTCAGCTGGCTGTCCCGGAACAGACGGCGCTTCTCGAAGGGGCCCACATTGAGCGGTCGGCCCGGCTCCCCGGCCCAGTAGTAAAAGGTTCCTTCGGCGTCGGCGACGAAGCGAGCCTCCACTGCCGCACCAGGAGCCAGGAGGAGCGAATCCATGGTGGGGCCCCGTCGCGAGGTGAGGCCTCGAATCGCCAGGGTGGTGTCGGTTCGATTGGTGATCGTCACCCGCATCTCGGTGCCGAGCGGTACCCGCAGCATCGGCCCGGGGTTGGTCGGTCGGTGACCGGCTTCCTGAAAGGCAAGCACCTCGGTGCCCTGGCGATCGGCGCCCATCGGGTGCCACGATGCCCGGATGATTTCGAGGGCGACGGTGAGAGTCCGTTCGGAAAGTTGTCCCGCCGGCGCGAGATTTTCGTTGAACGCGATCTCGGGAAGGGCCCTTGGCGGGTTGGTCGGGTGCGGAGCAACAACGGCAAGGGCGGCCGACAGCGCCGCCGGAAGCAGCAGAGATCGAGCCATGGCACTCCGGGCAATATGAGGGAAAAACCCAGCCTCAACCTAGAGTGGCGATCTCCGCAATGCAAAGACGCAGAATGGTATCGGCGGCGGCGCGGGGAATCCGCCTCCCCTATAATTCCGTCACCTGCTACCCGGCCTGCGAGGGGCGCCGATGTTCCCCTACAAAGACGATAACCCCACCCTTGCCACCCCGGTTGTGACGGTGGCCCTCATCGCCGCAAATGTCGCAGCGTGGATCCTGCTTCAGGGCGCCGGAAGCGAGCCAATGCTTCAGGCTTCGGTCTGCCGATTGGGCGTCATCCCGGGGCACCTTTTCGGCCAGATTGTGTCGGGCGCAACAATCTCACTGGGCGAGGGCCAGTCCTGCCAAGTGGGGAACCACTCAGGGTGGCTCACCGTCCTCACCTCGATGTTCATGCACGGAGGCTGGCTCCACCTGATCGGCAATATGTGGTTTCTCTGGGTGTTTGGAAACAACGTGGAGGACTCCACCGGTCGGGGGCGGTTCCTGATATTCTATCTGGTCTGCGGCGCGATTGCCGCCCTGGCTCAGAGCGTGGCAAATCCTGGAAGTGCCATCCCGATGGTGGGGGCGTCGGGCGCCATCAGCGCCGTGATGGGCGCCTACATCGTGCTTTTCCCCAGGGTTCGGGTTCACATGCTGATTGTGCTGGTCATTTTCATCACCACCCTTCGGGTGCCGGCGTGGATGATGCTGGGCTATTGGTTCCTGCTGCAAATTGTGGGGACCATGCCGATGCTGGCGAGTGAGGGCGGCGGGGTGGCGTTTCTGGCGCACGCCGGCGGGTTCGTGGCGGGAATGGTGCTGGTGCTGCTGTTCCGTAACCCGCAGCTGCTCGCCCGGAGGGCGGCGTACAACCTGCCGGCGTA
>JANNSC010000029.1:0-3475 GCA_031402135.1 Gemmatimonadales bacterium
CAAGATCATGATGTTTTACCCCGAGGAAGTGTTGGTGCCGTGGGCGGCGATACAGCTGGGTCGTCCGGTCAAATGGATTGAGGACCGTCGGGAGAATTTTTACGCCACGACGCAAGAACGAGCGCAGATTCACGATGCGGAGCTGGCGGTTTCGAAAGATGGCAAGATCCTCGGCGTCCGGGATCACTTCCTCCATGATACCGGCGCCTATGATCCCTACGGGCTCACGGTGCCAATCAACAGCCAGTGCACCCTGCTGGGCCCCTACGTGGTGCCGAATTACGAGAGCGAGTTCACCGCGGTGTTCACCAACCGGCCAACGGTAACGCCGGTCCGGGGTGCCGGCCGCCAGCACGGAGTGTTCGTGATGGAACGGTTGCTCGACATTGCGGCACGGGAGCTGGGCCTGGACCGGGTGGAAATCCGCCGGCGCAACCAAATCCCACCCGACGCTTTTCCCTACGATCACGAGATCCTGTTTCAAGACTTCCGGCCGCTGGTATACGACAGCGGGAACTATCCGGCGGCACTGGAAAAGGCGGTGGAGATGATCGGTTACGACGACTTCGTACGGACCGAACAGCCACGGCTCCGGCGCGAGGGGCGGTATGTCGGGATCGGGGTGGTCTCGTATATCGAAGGCACCGGGATCGGGCCCTACGAAGGGGCCCGGGTTACGGTCGAACCGAGCGGAGTTGTACGGGTAGCAACCGGTGTCGGTACCCAGGGCCAGGGGCACTTCACCACCTTTGCGCAGCTGGTGGCGGAGCAGCTGGGTGTCAGCCTGGATCAGGTCCGGGTTGTGACCGGCGACACCAGGGAATTCAACTGGGGGACCGGCACCTTTGCGAGCCGGGGCGCGGTGGTGGCAGGCAGCGCCTGCCACGCCGCCGCAGTCAAGGTCCGGGAGAAGATTGTGGCGCTGGCTTCGACCCTTTTGGGTGCAGCGCCGGAGACGTTGGAACTGGAACAGGGCCGGGTGCAGGTGCGCGGTGTGCCGGAGAGGGGGATGACATTGGGAGAGCTGGCGATCAAGGCGAATCCGCTCCGTGGAGCAGTGACGCCGGGAACCGAACCGGGGCTGGAGGCCACCGCCTACTTCGGCCCCGACCGAGGAAACGCCGCCAGCGGGGTGCACGCGATGATTGTGGAGGTGGACGCCGAAACCGCCGCGGTCGAGATCAAGCGCTACGTGGTCGTTCACGACTGCGGGACAGTCATCAACCCGATGGTGGTGGAGGCCCAGGTGCAAGGCGGTGTTGCCCACGGCATCGGTAACGCTTTTTACGAGCAGCTTATCTTTGACGAGAGTGGCCAGCTCATGAACGCCTCGTTCATGGACTACCTGCTGCCCACCGCGCTTGATGTCCCGACGGTGGAAATGGCCCACATCGAAACGCCGTCGCCGCTCAACCCTCTGGGTACCAAGGGAGTTGGAGAAGCAGGGGCGATTCCCACTGGAGCGCTGTTTGCGCAGGCGGTGGAAGACGCGCTCGCCGGGAGCGGGGTCGAGATCACCGAAATTCCTTTGAGTCCCAACCGGTTGTTCGAGCTCCTTCGAGCGGCCCGCGGAGGTCTGCCATGATGATTGAAGGCGCCCACACCTTCAGCGCTCCCCGCGAAGAGGTGTGGAAGCTGCTGCTCGATCCCGAAGTGATCGGCAAGACCATGCCGGGTGCCACGGGAATGAAGCTGGTCGGAGACGGCCGATACGAGGGGAAGGTCAAAGTTGGCATCGGGGCAATGACCGCGGCCGAATTCGACGTACTCATCACACTGGTGGACATGTTTACCCCCGAGCGGTACACCATGCAGATCGACGGCAGGGGAACCCTGGGGTTCACTCGGGGCACGGCACTGGTGGAACTTCTGCCGGCGACGCCGGGACCGGGAACGCTGCTCCACTACAAGGCCGAAATGCAGGTAGGCGGCAAGGTTGCTGCCGTGGGCCAGCGGCTGCTCGACTCGATTGGCAAGATGATGGCGCGGCAGGGGCTGGAGGCGTTGTCGGCCGAGCTCGAACGCCGGCTGGCGGCGGGCGGCGGGTGAAACCGGCGGGATTCAGCTACGTGCGCCCCGGCTCGCTGGAGGAGGCGCTGGCCGAGCTGGCCGACCCTGATGCCAAGGCGCTGGCGGGTGGCCAGAGCCTCATTCCGGCGATGAACTTCCGGCTGGCCCAACCGGGCAGACTGGTGGACCTCAACGGGGTGTCGGCGCTGGCGGGGATTTCTCCGACGACGGAAGGTGGGCTTCGAATCGGCGCAATGACCCGGCACCGCGCGGTGGAGACGAGTCCGCTGGTAGCGGCCGGCGCTCCGCTGCTGGCCGAGGCAATGCCGTTCATTGCCCATCTGCAGATCCGGAACCGGGGCACGATTGGCGGCAGTCTGGCGCACGCGGATCCCGCCGCAGAACTTCCCGCCGTCATGCTGGTACTCGAGGCAACGATCGAACTGCGACGCGGAACAGCAGTACGGTTGGTGCCGGTGGCGGAGTTCTTCACCGGACTTTTTGCGACGGTGCTGCAACCGGGAGAGTTGCTCACCGCAGTCAGCGTGCCGCCGCTGCCCGCCGGAAGCGGGTGGGCATTCGAAGAGATGGCGCGGCGCCGCGGAGATTACGCGTTGGTAGGCGTAGCGGCGATGGTGGTGCTGGACCAGCGCCGGCGGTGTCGGTCGGCCCGAGTGGTACTCTTCAGTGTTGGAGAAGGCCCGGTACTCGCGATGTCGGTTGCCGGCGTGCTCACCGAGCAGCCGGTCTCTGCGGAACGCATCGGCAGCGCGGCGGCCGCGGTCCAGCACGACATCGATCCGCCGTCGGACATTCACGCCTCGGCGGCGTACCGCCGACAGCTCGCCCAGGTGCTCACCGGACGGGCGCTCACCCGTGCGTTTCATCGAGCCGAAACCCGATAGCCATTCACGGAGGCGCGCATGCGCACGTACGACCTGTCTCAACCCCTCAACCAGGAAGTCTCCTTCTGGCCCTACTATCCGCCCTTCGAGGTGAAGTACATCAAGCGAAAGGCGGAGCACGGGGTGAATGCACAGTACATCCAGACCTCCAATCACATGGGAACCCACCTGGATGCGCCGCGGCACTTCGTCACCAATGGCCGCACCATCGACGAAATTCCGATGGACTGGCTCTGCGGGCCTGGGGCGATCGTGGATCTGCGGGATGAAATGGGCGACCTGGCGGTGTACACCCCACCGATGATCGAGAAGCGGGTCAAGATCAAGACCGGTGACCTGCTGATTCTCCACACCGGTTTCCATCGGCATTCGCAGTTTGGCGCCGAGCCCGATGAGGAACGCTACATCCATATGCATCCCGGGGCTCACCCCGACATGGTGCCGTGGCTGCTCAAAAAGCGCATCCATGTTTGGGGAGTGGATTGCGTCTCGACCGACCATCCGATGAACCTGCCAATCGGCCGGTTCCTGGGAAAAGGAATGCACAATCACTGGGAGCG
>JANNSC010000030.1:0-1759 GCA_031402135.1 Gemmatimonadales bacterium
CGGCGCATGTGCGGGAGGCAATTCAGTATCGAGCGCTGGATCGGCAGGGGTGAGGAGTCTGAGCCTGCCTACACCTCCCGAAACCGTAGCCCGCGCCCCGGCTGGCACTGGGCCAGCCGGGCCAGGTCCTCCTGAATCACCACCCCGAGTTTCGGATAGCCGCCCACCGTCGGCCCATCTGGCATGAGCACGATGGGCTGGCCGTCGTCAGGAATCTGGATCGCGCCGGGACACGCGGCTTCCGAGGGGAGGGTGGCCGCCTCTTGGGGAGGAACTGCCGGACCGGTGAGCCGGTAGCCCATCCGGTCGGAGGTCGAGGAAACGTTGTAGCGCGACGCAAAGAACAGATCCCGCGCCGCGCCATCGAAGCGATCCCATTGGGGCCCACGGGTAACCCGCAATACCACATCGGCGGTTGGGTCGGCGCGGAGCGGCAGGTTGAGCCGGCCGAGGGTCGGCTGCTCCGGCTCCGGTCCGATGGCCAAGCGGTCGCCCGCCTGGAGCCGCCGCCCGAGGTATCCGCCAAAGGCTCCAGGCAGATACGTGGAGCGGCTCCCCATCAGCGGCGGCACATCGAGCCCTCCCCGCACCCCGATATAGGTGAACCGCTCCTCCTGCTTGGGAACAATTTCCAGGACACCGCCGAGCGGAACCTCGATCAGGACTTTGTGCTGAGGGGCGCCGTCGAGCCGCGCTGCGGCGCCGAAGGTGACAACGGCGGAGGCGGCCCGCTCGAAGCGGAGGGTTCCCGGCCCCAAGGCCCACTCGATGGCGGCGGCGCCCGGGTCGTTGCCCAAGGCCCGGTTAACCCGCTCCAGCAGGACGGGGTCCATGGCGCCACCCCGGGGCAGCCCCATGGCGCGGCCGGTGGGCCAGCCGAGGTCCTGAACCGTTGCGAAGGGCGGGGCCTTCACGACCTCGATCATGCCGCCGGCTCGAAGCGGACCCGGGTGCCGGGGGTGAGCAGCGCGGGCGGGTTACGGGCAGGATCGAACAGCAACAGCGGCGTGGAGCCGATGAGGTGCCATCCTCCCGGTGTGGTCAGCGGATAGACGGCGGTCTGGGCGCCAGCGATCGCGACCGACCCGGCGGGCACCCGGGTGCGGGGCGAGGCGCGCCGGGGGATCACCAGCGCTGGATGGAGGTCGCCGAGATAGGCGAAGCCGGGCACGAAGCCAAGCATGTACACGATGTACTCGCGCTCGGAGTGTATCCGGACCACCGACTCCCGGCTCAAGCCGGTTTGCTCCGAGACCTCGGCGAGGTCCGGGCCGTCGTAGACGACGGGAATGGTGACGGGCAGGTGTGGTTGGGGGCCGAGCGGGCGGGTGGCGGGGTTGTCGGTGGTGGGCTCGGTGCCGGATGGCTGGGCGCCGGCGGATTGCAAGGCCAGCCCTTCCAGGCGATTTCGGAGGAGTTGTCCCGGTATGACGAGTGGATCGAAGAACACCGTCACGGCGGCGTAGGCCGGAACTACTTCGATGACGCCGGGAATCGGCATCGCCACGATCCGTTCCGCCAACTCCAGAACCTGGCGGTGCAGCGCCCGGTCCACCGTGTCACCCAGCACCACGGTCCACGCCGCCTCGCCCAGCGGGACGATGCGAGGGGCCGCCTCGCTCACTTCACGAAGGGCGCGAAGGAAATTCCCTCGGCGTCGAATTTTTCCCGCAGCGCCCGCACGATGGCCAGCGCTTTGGGGCCGTCGCCGTGGACGCAGAGGGAATCGGCGCGCACGATGCACCGGGTCCCGTCGATG
>JANNSC010000031.1:0-8686 GCA_031402135.1 Gemmatimonadales bacterium
GGTGGTGGACATTGCCCCGCTTCAGCAGGTCAATGAGGCAAAGCAGACCCAGACCGTGCACTTCTTCCAGCCCAAGACGGCGTGGCAGTACGCCTCATCACCGGATGATGCGATGATCGGCGGTGGGGGTGGCGGCGGGCACAATCGGTTCACCTCAAACCCGGTGCCGTACGGCGCGGAAATCGTCTACCGGATCGCCCCCGGCACGCCCGGGGGCCGTCCGGCCCGGATTTCGATTCTCGACGCGGGTGGCGACACCCTTCGCAGCATTTCCGGGCCCTCCGGCGCCGGACTCCAGCGGGTGTACTGGCCGTTCCAGGGCAAGGCGCCGCCGCGCCCGGCCCTCTCTCCCTCGCAGAAGCGGGACAGTGCCGCGTTGATTGCCCGGGTCGACCGAGCGGTCGACTCGATGGTGGCGGCCGGTGGCAACCGGGCGGCACTGGACTCCTCCAAGGCGCAGCTGCTCACCCTCGGGGGCGGTGGAGGTGGGTTCGGCGGATTCGGTGGCGGCGGTGGTGCGCCGGGACTACCTGCCTTCCAGGCCCGCCCCGGCGAAGGTCCGGTTGTGGGCGCCGGTGGCGGTGGCGGCGGTGGTGGCGGTGGTGGCGGGGGCGGCTTTGGCGGCAACCCGCTGGTGCAGGCCCTGGGGGGCTTTCAGGCGATCCAGGCGCTGACCGGCGGTGGTGGCGGCGGATTCGGCGGCGGCGGTGCGCCGTTGGTCGAGCCGGGCGACTACCTCGTCGTGGTGGAAGTTGCCGGCCAGAAGCTCACCCGAAAGCTCAGGGTGGAAAAGGCCAGCAGCATCTGGTAAGCCAACAACCCGCCAGAAAGACCAACAACCCCGGAAGCTTTCGCTTCCGGGGTTGTTGGCTTGCTCCCTTGGCTTCTTCCGGCCTCAGCGCCCGGGCTGGAAGGTCAGGCCGACCCCTATGGTCCAGACCCGTTCCCGCAGGGTTCCCTGGTCGTCCGGAAGAACTTGGCCGGAAGACGACCGGTGCTGCATCACATTGAGTGCCGGTGTCAGAAAGAAATTCCGGGCCAGCTTGATTTCGTAGCCGGCGCCGTAGAGGTAGGAGAAGCCGGTTTCTCCGGTGCCGATGCCCCCGCTCACCGCCGAACCGCTCCGGCTGATGCCCAGCCCACCCTTGATAAAGAGGCCGAGCTCTCGAACCGGATAGACCTGGCCAACCAGGAGTCCGCCAACCAGGGTTTCGGTAATGCCGAAGCCGTCCTGGTCAGTGTATTCGTTGACCCAGGCGTTGAGTTCACCGCCGAGGCGGAAGTGCGGGTTAACGGTACCGCCGGCGGCAATCGAGAGGGACGGTTTGGTGAGGTCCTCAGCGCGCCTCCATCCGCCGGCGACGTTGCTGTAACGATAGTTTTCGCTGCCGGCGCCGAGCGAGATGTTGAGCCAGGCGTTGTGGCGCTCGTGGCGCTCGGAGATGTCCACCAAGCCACGGCGACGTTGGGCCGAGGCTTCCGATGCCGAGAACATGAGTACCGTAGCCCCGACCGCTGCCAGTACCTTCGCCGAGTTGCGCATGAACAACCTCTTTTGTCGTGTTGGGTGACCAAAGCTGTCCGTTGGACGAACAACAGCAGCGAGAAATGCAAGGGGCGGGCCGGACCAGGTCTGAACAACTATCTTCTTACAGAGAATATACTTAGCCGCCCGGACCGCGTTTGCACTGGCGGGGGCTGGTGTCCGTGGAATCAGACAGCGAAAGCGCCCCTTTGCGCCGAATCGTCCTCATCAGCGTGATGCTCCTGGTTGCCGCCGCCAGTGCCGGATTGGGCGTTTGGCAGCTGCAGCGGCTGTCCGGCCGCCGAGCCGAAAACAGCCGGATGGCCGCCGGCAGAGTTCTTCCGCCTATCGACGCCAGGTTGGGCGCTCCCCCGCTGCTTCCCAACCGGCGGGCAGTCCTGACCGGTGAGTTGGATACCGCTGCTGAATTTGTCCTCCGAAACCGGCTGGTCCGGGGCGTCCCCGCGGTACTGATTGTGACACCACTGCGGCTGCCGGGATACGACTCCGCGGTGCTGATCAATCGCGGGTATGTCCCCGCCGCCGACGCGGTCGATCCAGGAGCCGCGAGGTGGCCGGAGCCTGGCCTCCAGACTTTTCATGGAGTCCTGCTGCAAGCCCCCAATCGTGGCGACGGGGCTCCGCTGCTTCGCAATGGGCGGGAGAGCTGGCGGGGCGTTGACCTCGACATGATGCGGGCTCGGCTGTCCTACCCGGTGGCTTCGCTGTACCTGGTGGCGGAAGCGGATTCGGCCGGGGGGAGCGAGCATACCGTCCGGGGCACCGTCTATCCGTTCCGAGCTGAGCCCCCTCCGATGGAGGACGGGCCTCATTTGATGTATGCGGTGCAGTGGTTTGGAATTGCGGTGGCGGTGCTGGCGTTCGGGGCGCTTTTCATCCTCCCGAGGGTGGGTCTGCAGGGAGCAGGCAACAGCGAGTAGCCTGTAGCTATTCGCTGCTGGTGCTTTTTGGCCTTCGCACCACCGGATTGATTTGGAGCAACTCAGGCTTCAGGGTGAATTCGGGGCAGATTTCCCGGTCGAATTCGTAGGGCCCGCCCGATTCGGAATCGACGAAGGGGAATCCGCGGCAGACCGCCGGGTAATAGGATTTGTTGTAGACCGAACAGGCATTGTTGACCAGCAGCGCGCAACGGCCTTGGCGCACTCGGGTGCGCCACTCGCCCCAGCGGGTCCGATATGCCGTGGCGGCGCCATGCTCGGCGATGATGGCCTTGGCCTCCTCGGCCGAAAGCGTGGTGCCGTAGGCGCAGCAGGCCGACTGGTGGGGACAGGGGTAGCAGGGAAGCGCCGGAAAAGGAGAATGCAGCATGAGCTATTCTAGCGCGGTCCCCCCATCGGAGCGATCTTTCAGCGGTGACGCGCCCTTAGCTCAATTGGATAGAGCATCAGACTTCGGATCTGAGGGTTGGGGGTTCGAGCCCCTCAGGGCGCACTCGTGACGATTCGCCGCTACTACACCGATTCCTACACCTGGGCCTTTTCCGCCCGCGCGGTCGAAACTCCGACCAGCGATGACGGACCCTCCGTTGTGCTCGACGAATCCTTCTTCTATCCAACCTCAGGCGGCCAGCCCCACGACACCGGGCGATTGGGCGCTGCGACCGTGATTGACGTAATCGTTCGCGAATCCGACGGGGCTGTGGTACATCGGCTTTCCCAGCCGATCGCTGCCGGGCCGGTTTCGGGCTCGATCGATGGGGGCCGGCGCTTCGATCACATGCAGCAGCACACTGCCCAGCACATCCTCTCCCAGGCCTTCATCCAGGTGGCGAACGCGCCCACCATCGGATTTCACCTCGGCGCCGAAACGGTGTCCATCGATCTCGAAACCAGCCAGCTCTCCGACGGACGGGTCGGCGACGCACTCGACGCGGCCAACCGGGTGGTGAGTGGCAACGTGCCGGTGCGGGCGTGGTTTCCCTCACAGGACGAATTGGCGGCGCTGACCCTGCGGAAGACCCCCGAGGTGCAGGGACCACTTCGGGTGGTGGCCATAGGCAATTTCGATTTGTCGGCATGCGGCGGTACCCACGTTGCCCACGCCGGTGAAATCGGATTGATCTCGATCCTCAAGACCGAGCGGATGAAGCGCGGGGTCCGGGTGGAATTCCTGGCGGGCGGCCGAGCCCGCAGCGACTACGGGCGGAAGCACGCGATCCTCCGGGATCTGGCGGCTTCGCTCACCTGTGGAGCTGTTGAGGTGCCTCAGGCGGTGGCAAGGTTGACTGCGGCATTGGCCGATGCCCGGCGAGAACTCACCGGGTACCAGGAACGCGCGCTGGATGTGGAGGCGGCGGGGCTTCTGGCGGGGGCGACCGGTGCGGGGGATCTTCGAGTGATTGCCAAGGCGTGGGCCGAGCGACCGGTTGACGAGATCAAAGGACTGGCGCTTCGGATCACCACTAGACCGGGGATTGCTGCGCTGTTCGGCGGCGGCGGCGCCCGGACCCAGCTGGTCTTCGCGAAGTCGGAGGGGCTGGCGCTCGACTTGAGGCCGGCGTTTGACGGCGCACTCGCCGCGCTGGGAGGCGGAAAGGGCGGCGGGAGTCGCCTGCTGCAGGGTGCCGCCGGCGCTGCATCGCTGGCCCAATTGGGCGGGGTACTGGGCCAGGCAGCAGCTGGATTGGGTGGCGCGCCATGAAACGGGTCGGGAATTCGATCGCAATCGCCGGGGCAGTCGTTGCGATCATCGTGGCGGTCTGGCTGGATCCGTGGGCGTGGCAGCATGCCGGCATGCCGGGGATCTACGAACGCGATTGGGGACGCCTGCTCCGGGTCAGTGGAAGCCTGGTGTTCTGGGCGCCGCTCGCAGCGGCGGTGGGGCTGGAGGACCGGGCACACCGCCACAAGCCCGCTGGGGGTGCGTGGCTGCTGCTGTTTTCGCCGGCACTGGCGGGGGGCGTCGCCGAGTTGCTCAAGATATTGCTGCGGAGGGAACGACCCGGGCTGCATGAGGGCGGGTACTTCTTCCGGCCCTTTGCCGACCAGCTGTTCTACACTCGTGACATCGGGCTTCCCAGTAGCCATACCATGGTGGCGTTTGCCGGGGCGGCGGTGCTGGCGCACCGCTTTCCCCGCGCCGCTCCGGTCGGCTACCTTCTGGCGGCCGGGTGTGGAGTCAGCCGGGTGATGGCAGGAGCCCATTTTTTGAGCGACGTCGTGGCAGGGGCAATTGCCGGTTGGGGTGTGGGGGCGCTCTTGTGGCGACGGTTCGGGCGGCAACCCGCCGGCGACACGCCTTGATGGGAGAACGATGCGCGTACGACTGAGAGTAGTGCTGCTGCTTGGGCTCGGCTGCGCTCCGGGTGAACCACCGGTGCGCCCCGAGGATGTTCGGGGTCCCCGACTGACTCAGGGGCTGCCCCGGCCCAGCTTCGTGGCCGAGCGGGACGATGGCTCGCCCTACGATTTTCGGGCTGAGACGGGCGGAAGACTCACCTTTCTGTTCTTCGGGTACACCAATTGTCCCGATGTGTGCCCTCTCCAGCTGGCCAACGTTGCCGCGGCGCTGCATTCCCTGCCGCCGGAAACAGCGGCGAAGGTGCGGGTCGTTTTCGTCACCACCGACCCCGATCGGGACACGCCGGAGGTCTTGAGGAAGTGGTTGGCACATTTCGACACGACGTTTGTGGGGCTGCGACTTTCTCCAGTGGCGCTGGAAGTGGCCCAGCGAAACCTCGGGATGCCACCAGCCATGCACGAGGGGGAGATGCCCGGAGGCGGATACGGGATGAGTCATGGAGCCCACCTCTGGGCCTTCACGCCGGATGATTCCGCGCATGTGGTGTATCCAATGGGCATGAAGCAGGAGGATATTGCGGCGGATATTCCGAAATTGGCGCGAATCTGGCGGGCGCCTTGAACGGTCCTCTGATGGGAGGGCAATCCCCGATTATCTTTCCGGCATGATTCGACTTCTGACCTACGCCACGCTGGGCGCCGGAACGCTGCTGGGCACTACCATCTTTCACAACCACCTGGTGAAGAGTGTGCCCAGGGCGGGCGACACCGTGGTCGCATCTCCGAAGGAAATCCGGCTCTGGTTCAATGAGCGCCCGGAAATTCCCTTCACCAGTGCCACCCTGCTCAGCGCCGACAGTATCAAGATCGTCAGCATCAAGGCGGCGGCCACCGAAGACACCATGGCGGTTGCCATTCCACTGGTTACGCCCCTCAAGGCCGGTTCCTACCTCATCACCTGGCGCACCGCCAGCCGGGACGGCCACGCGATCCGCGGCACCTTCGGGTTTTCCATCGCGCCGTGAGCGACGGCTACACCGCGCTCGATGCGGTCTACGCCGCCGCGCGGTGGGGCTGGTACATCGCGGCATTCCTGGTTCTGGGCGCCGGCAGCTACGCGCCCTTTTTGCTGCGCACCCGGAGCCATCTCCACAGCTTCGAACCTGAATTCCGGGCCGACCTGGCCCGCCGTGCAGCAGGCATCGGCTTCGGGGCGGCGCTCGCCCTGGTTGTTTTCTCCTTCATCCGACTCTACCTCCAGGCCCGCACCCTCATCGATCCAACCGAGCCGGTGAGCCGTGAACTGATCGGGGCGGTCGCGGCGAGCGACTGGGGCCACGGCTGGGTCCGCCAGGCGATCGTGGCGGGGATCAGCGGGTTGGCGTTCGGGGCGGCCCGCTCCGGTTCCCGGCTGGGCTGGATTTTCGGCGTGGTTGCGGGAGGCGGGCTCGGCATCGTGGCGGGAATGACCGGTCACGCTGCGACGGCAAAATCGGGAAGTTTCGGGTGGCTGCTCGATGCGGGGCATGTCTGGGCCGGCGGTCTCTGGCTGGGCGGGCTGGCGGTCCTCCTGATTGCCGGGCTTTCGGCGTGCCGGCGGTTGCCGGATGAGCAGAGAGCTTTGGCGATCCGCTCGATGGTGGCTGATTTTTCCCGGAGAGCCCTGATCGTTGCCCCGCTCACCGTAGCACTCGGTGTCTGGCTCGCCGCGCGCTATCTCGGCTGGGGCTTTCCGCTGCAACTCTTTTCCAGCCGGTACGGCGTGCTTCTGTTCATCAAGATTTCAGCCCTGGCGGTGGTGGGCGGGATCGGTGCCTACAACTGGCGGGTGGTTCAGCCGGGGCTGGTGTCTCTTTCGGGTGAGCGCCGGCTGCGGCGGAGCGGCGCAGTGGAGTTGATATTCGGCGCCGTTCTCATCCTGGCCACCGCAGTCCTGGTGGCCCTCCCGCTGCCGGGGGACGAGATGTAGGGGCTCTGGCCCCGGCCTTGCTCCTCCCTGGCTTCCCCCGCTCCCCACAAGGAGTTGGGGTCTCTGGGCCCCGCCGTGGCGGCCCCTATCGCCCTCTGGGAGGCACAATGCAAATGAAGCGATCGACGCTGCTTGCGGTATTGCTGGGCCTGGCCTCGAGCCTTCCCACCGACGCATCCGCCCAAGTTGGAATCGCCGCCCGTGGGTCCACGCTGGGCGTGGGCGCCGAACTCTCCTATCGGTTGAACAAGCTTCTGGGAGTCCGGGTTGGAGGAAATTTCTTCTCGTTGACCAAGGACGCGACCATCGAAAACATCGATTACAGCATCACCCCGCATCTCGAGAACGGCACCGCCATTCTGGACCTCTACCCGATGGGTGGAGCGTTTCACCTTTCGGGTGGTCTGTTGCTCAACAACAACCAAGGCCGGATGGTTGCACGAGTGAATCAGAACATCGAGATCGGCGGAACGACCTACACACCGCAGCAAGTCGGATCGCTGCTGGGAACGCTGAGCTTCCGGAAAGCTGCGCCGTACCTCGGGCTCGGATTCGGGGGCAGAGGAAAATTTGCGTTGCTCTTTGACCTCGGCGTTGGAATGACCGGGACCCCGCGGGTAGACCTGGTGGGCACCACCACGCTCGCTGGCGCCGCCAAGACGGAATTTGATGCAAACGTCGCTGCGGAACTGGCCCAGGTCCGAGCTGATATCGAGGGCAAGTCATACCTCAAATTTCATCCAGTGCTCTCGTTGGGTCTGCGAATCGGGTTGTGATTGGCGGGTTGATTTGACGTTTGGTTGATGCCGGGCTCCCTATTTCGGGGAGCCGATGCGCGACTTTCTGGGAACCTGCCGCCGTTGCGCCACCTGCCAATGGTGGGAAGGGGAGCGTATCCCCGATCGGCGCCGACGGCGCGTCCACCTCCCCCGGCAAGCCGTTCTGGGGTATTGCCGGTCACCGACCAGTTGGTGGGCTGACCGGGGGCGGGGGGCGGACTCCACCTGCTGCTTCTGGCACCAGTGGCAGCCGGTCGGTGAAGTTGGAACTGGACGGGCACGATTCGGAGTCGTTATGCTTGATCCGCCCATGCGCCCCTCTGAGTCCTAAACCTCCTCCCCCCCGAATGACCCCTGCCGCATCCCGGGTATTCATGGTTTCCCCGGTGAATTTTCGCTACAACCCGGAAACTGGTTCCACCAACGCATTTCAAGTGGTACCATCCCCGAGCGAAGCCGCCGGCCTGGCCGTCCTGGCCAATGACCAGCACCAGAAGCTCCGGGCACTGCTCGCATCGAACGGGGTGGAGGTCGCGCTGGCGGAGAGCCTGCCGTTGAGTCCGGACGCGCCGTTCTGCAACAACTGGTTCTCGACTCACCCAGCTCGGGGCGGTGAGCCGGCCACCTTGGTGCTGTATCCACTTCTGGCGGAGAATCGGCGGGTCGAGCGCCGGAAGGATTTGGTGGACCGGCTTCGCCCGCGGTATTCCCGCGTTGTGGATTTCTCCGCCAACGAGCAGAAGTCACGGTTTCTGGAGAGTACCGGGAGCCTGGTGCTGGATCTCCGATCCAATGTGGCGTACGCGGCGCTCTCGCCTCGCACCGACCTCGCGCTGGCCCGGGAGTGGGCCGTGCAGCTGGGGTACGAGTTGATTGCCTTTACAGCGGTGGACCGAAACGGGGTGGCGTACTATCACACCAATGTGCTGATGTTCATTGGCCACGGGCTGGCCGGAGTGTGCCTCGATTCGATTCCCGACAGCAATGAGCGGCGGATGGTGGAGAGCCGTCTACGGCGGGACGGCAACGACATTCTGAGGCTGACGCAGGAGCAGACCGGCAATTTCTGCGGGAACTGCCTGGCGCTGTCGGACCGGAAGGGGCTGCCGATGTTCGTGATGTCGAGCCAGGCATGGAGTCATTTTTCGAC
>JANNSC010000032.1:0-2300 GCA_031402135.1 Gemmatimonadales bacterium
GAAAAAGCCGAAACCCGGAGCGAGGTGAAAAGCGATTCGGAGGGCGCGGTGAAGGCGGGGGCGCAGAGCACGCCGACCTTCTATATCGAAGGCGGCCTGATGTCCGGCTCCTGGCCGCCCGAGGTGTGGCGGCCGATTCTCGATTCAGTTATCCGGGTGAAAACCGCCAAGAAGCCGTAGTTATTGCCGGCAGTCCCCCTGCGGGTCGGGCCTCGGCTTGTTGACCACGACCCGGTGATCGAGGTTTGCCACCCGCGCCGCCAGGTCCGCAACAAACCGGGAAACTCGCGCCAGGCGGTGGTAGTCAATGTACTGCGGTTCATCGGTCACCTGGTGGTAATCTGCGTGCCCCCCGGTGGTGAAGAAGATGATCGGAATGCCGTACCGGGCATACTCGTAGTGATCGCTCCTGCAATAGATGTTCTGGGGATGCCCGTTGGCGTCCATCGCCAGGTCGAACTCGAGTTCGTGCTTGCCAGACAGATTCACCGTATCCGCCTGATTGCCGAGCTCGTCTGACAGCCGGCGGGCACCGACCAGCTGCAAATAGTTCGGCCCTCCCAGAATCCTCCCCCCCTCCTTGCGGTTACCGGTGACATCCATCGCCGACCCGCGGCCGATCATGTCCATGTTGAGCTGGGCCACAATCGAATCCCTCGGAACGGTGGGGTGGTCGGTGAAATGCTCCGAGCCGAAGAGGCCTGCTTCCTCTCCCACGTGCCAGATAAACAGCAGCGACCGTTTTGGCTTGACCCGGAGCGCCGAAAACCACTGGGCCATTTCCAGGACGCCCATGCTGCCGGAGGCGTCGTCGTCGGCGCCATTGTAAATCGAATCGAGCCGGCTGGATTCGCCTCCGGTCAACCTCCGGATCTCCGCAATCGTCGCGTTGAGCTGGGCCGTCTGCTCTGCGGTGGGCCGAGGCCTTGGATCATCGGCGCCGCCTTCCCGATACAGGTGATTGAGCGCGTAGATCGAATCGTGGGCCACCGGCGGCGTGTCGTAGTCGACGTGGTCGTTGTGAGCACCGATCGCCACATATTGGCCCTGCAGCGCCGGATCACTCCCCCGCACCAGGGCCACCACATTCCGCGCCGGGTACCGGGGGAGCCGATCGACAAATCGAGGCGACCCGGTGAGCGGAACGCCACCCATTCCGGTGCGCGCGCTGTCAATCGGTACCCCCAGGAGGAGCCCGGCCATCCGGCGAGTGATGTAGATGTAGGAGGGAATCGGGGTCTCTGCTGCTGCAGCAGACGATCGGAATACCAAGGTCGGTTCCTGGTATTCCGCTAGTGACGCCGCCGGTATCAGTTCAAACGCCACCACTGCAATGCCGGCTGCTTTGATGTAGCGGGAGTAGACCGAGGGACGAATGGGGAGTCCTTGGGGTACCCCGCCCGGCGTCGCTGCCGCAACGCCGAGCACCACCAGCTTGCCGGCTGCGGAATCGGGCGGGAGCAATGAGGCCTCATTCCCCCAGTTCCCTCCGAAAACCACCGGCACGCCGGACACCGACCGGGCGGCTCTCCCCTGATCGCGGGGCGCGTAGTCGACCCACAAGGTGAGCGGAGTGCCTCCGACGCTCATCGAACCGGGCTCCACCACTCGGTCGAACACCGGCACCGTCTGAAAAAACGAGCCCGAGTCACCGGCCGGCTCGAGGCCCATCTTCTTGACCTCGGCGGCAATGTACTCCACTGCCTTGGAGTTCTCCGCAGTGGCAAGCCGGCGTCCGTTCATCGAGTCATCGGCAAACAAGAACAGTCGGCTCATCAAATCCGCGGCGGAGATCTCGCTGCTGGTGGGACCCGGTGGGTGGGTCCTCGGTCGCGTCAACACGATCCACGGATTGGGTGCCTGTGCCGGGGCCGTCACCGGGGTCAGGAGGAATCCGGAGGCGGCAACAAGCCAAATGGAAAATCGGGCCATGTCGGGGTGGAGCCTTCAGAAAGGGAGGAAGTGTGCCACTCAAAATCCTGACGAAAGTTGCAATGGAAAGGTTCCAGACCGACTAGATCAACGCCAGGAAGACATCGTACAATGCGTGGCTCCACGCCGCAATGCCGAATCCCCGCACCAGGTACATCGCGCTGAACAGCAGCCCGGCAATGGCCCGAAAAGTGAAGGAGCCAAGGGTAAATGCGTCACCGTAGGCACCGACGTAATGGAACAGAGAAAAAATCAGCGCGCCCAGCAGCGCCGCAAATATGCCAGCTGGCAGCGTCCGCCACTTGAAGACCCCTCGGGCCAACGCGGCGAGCCCCGATACCAGCAGCACCCGGAACAGCAGCTCTTCG
>JANNSC010000033.1:0-8367 GCA_031402135.1 Gemmatimonadales bacterium
CGCCAGCTCAGCCACGACCAGCGCCGATCGGAACCGTCGCTGCTCCAGGCCGGCCGAGGCGCCCCGCGCGGCGGGAGCCTGGGGTGAGAGGTTGCTTCCGCGCCGCCAAACCTGGAACGCCGGCACCATCCCGAAGGACACCCCGGCAATGGTCGCGAGGACGAAGGTGACCGCCAGAACTCTTGCATTGATCCCGATCGTCTCGAGCCGCGGGATGGTTCCCGGTGCCAACGCCAGCAGCAGCCGCAAACCGGCGACCGCCAGAATCAGCCCCGCGATCGCGCCGGCGCCCGTGAGTATCGCGCTCTCCATGAGAAACTGTCGGGTGAGGCGTCCCAAGCTCGCTCCCAGGGCAGTCCGAACCGACACCTCGTGGGCCCGACCGGCGCCCCGAGCGAGCCAGAGATTCGCCACGTTGGCACACGCCACCAGCAGCACCAGGGAAACCGCCCCGACCAGGACCAGCAGCGTCGGCCTCACCTTTCCGAAGACCACTTCGGCCAGGGGCTCGACAAACACACCTCGTCCGTCGTTGGACCCCGGGTAGGTTCGCTCCAGCTCCAGGGCGATCAAAGTGAGTTCTGCCTGGGCCAGCCCGTTGCCAACGCCCCGCCCCAGTCGACCAACCATGAAAATGGGATGATTGCCTCGCGTTTCAGGCGCTCGACTGGCCTGCAGGGGCAGCCAGACGTCCACCCGTACCCGCGCCCCTTGATCGGCAAACCCGCGCCGGTAGGCGGCGGCGCCAAGGACCTGCAGGGTGCCGAAGTCGGCCGATGCGGGGAGCACACCTACGATTACATGGGGTGCTTCGTTCACCCGGATCGAAGTGCCCACAACCGATGGGCTCCGCGCGAATCGCTCGGTCCACATTGCCTCCCCAATGAGTACCACCGCGGGACCATCCGGCTGGTCTTGTTCGGCGCTGAAGACGTGGCCGATCAGCGGCCGGATGCCCATCAGCGGGAGGAACTCATGGGTCACCCACAGTCCGCCCGCCCGGAGCAGGTCCCCTCCATTCGGCGCCAGTGTCACGACCAGGGGAGAAAAGGCCGCCAGGCGTTCGTAGCGGGTGCTGCGTTCGAGAAAATCGAAATAGTCTGGAACCGAGGCCGGCTCCCGGGTCGTCCCGCTCTTTCGGTCGGTTTCCCAAATCATGGTGAGCCGATCCATCGCTTCGAGCGGAGCCGGCCGCAGGAGCACTCCATCCACCACGCTGAAAATCGCGCTGTTGGCCCCGATGCCGAGCCCGAGCGTCAGGATCACCGTCAGCGAAAAGCCCGGAACACGGGCGAGGGAACGAAGGGCGTGCCGGAACTCCATGAGAAAATCCCGCATGGTGCCGCCCTACTCCGCCCGCAGCGCCACGATCGGATCGACTCGCATTGCCCGCCGGGCCGGAATCAGCGTTGCCACCAGCGCCACACCAATCAGCCCGACCGACACCACCCCGAAGACGATTGGATCAGCCGCCTTGGTCTGGAATAGTTGGGTGGCCATCACCTTTCCCAACGCCAGCGAACCGCTCACCCCGATGACCACACCGACTCCCGCCAACACCAGCCCCTTGTTGAGCACCAGCCGGAGCACGCTCCCTGCTTCCGCGCCGAGCGCCAGTCGAATCCCGAGCTCACGGGTCTGTTGCGCCACGGTGTAGGACATCACCCCGTAAATCCCCACCGCCGCCAGCGTGGCGGCCACGGTGGCGAACAGGCCCAGCAGCAGCGAAAGGAATTTCGGGGTTGCCGACGAACCGGACACCAGCTCCAGCATCGGGGTGACCGCGAATATGGGCTGCTGGGGGTCGAGGCCCAGCACCAGTCGGCGGATGGCCGGCTCCAGCGCTGCCGGATTCCCCGTGGTGCGGACAACGAACCCGATTTGGTTGAAGGCCGCCTGGGCAAAGACCTGGTACAGTTGGGTGTGCTCGTCGTCTTTCGGACTGTTCTGCATCACATGGCCCACCACGCCGACCACCTCAAGCCACACCGGCTTTTCATCCCCTCGGAACCCCACCCGTTTCCCGATGGGATCCTGCCCCGGCCAGTACTTGTTGGCCAACACCTCGTCCACGACGGCCACCAGGCGTCCCCCTGCAACATCCGTTTCATCAAAGGAACGGCCCCGCTTGACCGGAATGCCCAGCGCCTCGAAATAGCCGGGCGTGACGCTTCGGAAGTCCCCCCAGGGGCCATTCGCGTTGGGCGGAGGCTGAAACCCCTCGACGCTGAAACTGCGAGTCCAGTTGTTGTTGGTCATTGGAAGCGCCACATTGCCACCCACCGCCACCACCCCGGGCAGCGCCGCAATTCCCTGGCGCATCTGGTCGAAAAACGCGAGCTGTTGTGCCTCCCCGGGGTACTTGGCCACCGGCAGGGAGACCCGGAGCGAAAGCACGTTCTCCGCGACAAAACCTGGCTCGACCGACACCCATTTCCGGAAACTCTTGAGCATCAACCCCGCGCCCACCAGCAGCACGATTGCCAACGCCACCTCTGAAATCACCAGCGTGGCCCGAAGCGTCCCACCCCCTTGGGAGCTCCGCACCCCGTC
This sequence comes from Gemmatimonadales bacterium, assembly GCA_031402135.1. GTDB lineage: Bacteria > Gemmatimonadota > Gemmatimonadetes > Gemmatimonadales > GWC2-71-9 > JABFSM01. Next base: position 2,554 of record JANNSC010000033.1, read on the forward strand.
CTTGAGCATCCCGTGGAGCGCCGGCCGTGCCGCCTGGATGGCCGGGGCGAGTCCGAACAGCAGGCCGAGCACGAGGGTGATCCCGCCGGTAAACAGCAGCACGCTCCGGTCGAGTCCTACCCCGTCCATCCTCGGCAGGTTGATCGGGTTGCTGGCCACCAGCCCCTGGACCGCAGCGTACGCCAGTGCCAGGCCGAGCCCGCCCCCGATTGCCGACAGCAGCACGCTCTCGGTGAGCAGTTGCCGCGCCAGCCGGCCTCGGCTGGCACCCATGGCCGTGCGTACCGCGATTTCCCGCTGCCGAGCCGTCGCCCGCGCCAGTAGCAAATTGGCGAGATTGGCGCAGGCGATCAGCAGCACAAAGCCGACCGCGCCCATCAGCACCAGGAGTGCTGGCCTGATGTTGCCGGTCACCTGTTCAGTGGCGGACTTGGCATAGAGCCCCCACTCGAAGTCCCGGCCCGACGCCTGATTTTCCCGCACCAGCCCGGCCATCCGATCGAGATCAACCCCGGCTGCAGCAAGGGTCACTCCGGGTTTGAGCCGGCCGACCATCGACATCCACTCGCAACCCCAGCAGCGGGGATCGACCTGGTCCGGCGTGAAGGCGAGCGGTTTCCAGATGGAAATCGGATCGGTACCGAATTGAAATCCGTTGCGCACCACCCCGACCACGACGTGATTCTCTCCGTTGACGGCCACCGATTTCCCGATGATTCCGCGGTCCCGTCCAAAATCCCGGGTCCAGAGCGCCTCGCTCAGGACGATCACCCGGTCCTGCCCGACTTGTTCCTCGTCCGATGTGAACCCCCGCCCGAGCAGCGGCGTGATTCCGAGGGCGGAGAAGTAATCGGCAGTGGCGCGCTGCCCCACCAGCCGTTCCGGCTTCCCTTCGCTGGCCAGGTTCGCCTCCCACCCGGCGAACCCCGCCGCCCGCTCAAAAACCCGGTTCTGTTCCCGATAAAACCGGAATCCCGCCCCGGAGACGCCAGCTTCCAGATTGATCTGTTTGTACCGGTGCCCGATGAGCGCCACCCGCTCTGGTTCACCGAACGGCAGCGGCTGGAGCAGCACTCCATTGACCACGCTGAAGATGGCGGTGTTGGCGCCCACGCCGAGGGCGATGGTCACCAACGCCGTGATGGTAAAGCCGGGGGACTTCCGGAAGCTGCGCAGCGCATACCGGATATCCTGGAGCAGCGTCATCATGCAGGTACCTCAGCGAGAGGCGGTGGTAATCCTGATATCTCCGGAAAGTGACTCGACATCCAGCCGGGCCGAACCGTTGCCCCAGGTGGCATCGTAGCGGTGCCGCCGTCGCCGGCTCTCATTCCGGCTGGTCGGAAGATCGGACGAAAAACTTCCCGAAAAAGTTGCGGCGGAGAGGGTGGCGTTGGGTTGGCCTGGCAGGGTCAGCCGGATATCCCCGCTGGTGGTACTGAAATCGTAGCTCCCACCGTCGATCACCGTGCCTGCAAAGGTGACCTCCCCGCTCACGGTGTGCCCTTCCACGTCCTTGGCATCGCCATCGAGAAGTTCGATGTCGCCGCTCACCGTTTCGAGTGAGATGCTGGGTCCTTTGCCCCCTGACAGACTCACGTCGCCCGAGACGCTACTCAATTCCAGCGTTCCGACCAGCCGCTCGGCGACCACATCTCCGCTGACCGTGCCCAGACGCAGCATCAGCCCATCCGGCACCCGCACCGTGAAACTCACCTCGGTGTCGTTGCGATTGTTGCCGTTGCTCCAGTTGTCGCTGCTGCAGGGGCTCCGCTTGCGGTCCGATCGGGAATCATCCGCATCCGATCGGTCGTCCCGGGCCCGGCTCCGGGAGCCCGGATAGCGGACGCAGAGCGCCACCCCATCGGACAATTCCACCACCTCGACCGTCACGTCTTCCGATCGGCCGTGGCGTCCCGCCTTCTTGGTGGCGGTCACCTCCACCTGGCGACCAGCACCTCCGGTCACTCGCACATCGCCGATCACATTCTGCAGGTAGAGCCGTTTGCCCGCCGCCAGCTCGCGGCGAAATTCAAAATCCGGCTTGCCCTGGGCGCTGGCAGATCCGGCGGCCGCCAGGACGCCGAGGCTGATGAGCCATCCTCGCATGGTCAGTTCCCCCCCTGAAAGTGGTCCTTGTCGTCGTCGCGCTCATCGTTGCGGTCGGGCTTGTGCTTCTGGCGCTGTTTGGCCTCCCGCTCCGCCCGCTGCCGGTTAATCCGCTCCAGGCGGGCAGCCATCTCCGCCGGGCGCACCAGCTCGACATCCCCGCTGAACGTTTCCAAGTCGACAGCTGCGCTGCCGGTGCCGAGTCGGAAAACCTGGCGTCGCCGACCGGGCCGGTCCGATGCAGGGAGCACGAAGCTGGCCGAAACATCGCCGGAGCCGATGGCGGTGTTGATGGTGGCGTTGGATCCCTCGGGGACGGTCACTGTTATGTCACCGCTGTGGGTCAGCAGCGAGTAATGCCCGCCGTCCACGATTCGGCCATCGAACAGCAATTCTCCGCTCACCGTCTGCACCTCGACCGATCTGGTATCGATGCGGCGGAGGGAAATGTCCCCGCTCACCGATTCCGCAATGATATCGCCCGACAGATCACTTCCCTCGATGTCCTCGCTGACGCTGTTGATCTCGATGCGGCCCCGCGCACCACTCACCACCACCCGCCCCTGCACCGAAGTCAATTTCACCGACTCGGCCCCGCCCTTGACAGTGATGTCGCCGTCGAGTGTTTCCACCGAAATGGGCGCCCTGGTCCCCTCGACGCTCACCATGGCGTACATCCCCTCGAGATCAAGCGCCATCCACGCCGGCACGGTGATTTCATAGTCCACCATGTTGGCGGGGCCCCGTTCCGCCTCGGCCTCGAGCGAGAGGACCGCGCCGGAAAGCCGGACGTCGACCCGGGTCCGCCGGGAATGGCTTGCCTGAACCCGAACGAGATTCCGGTCCCACGCCTTGACCGAGATGTCGCCGCCCTGATTTTCCACCTTGAGCCGGGTGCCTTGCGGAACGGTGAGGGTGGTGTCGGTCTGAAACGACTGGGCCGACTGCAGGGATGCCACGGTCAGCAGATGCAGCAACATGGATGACTCCTCTTCAGGATGTCGCGGCGATCGCGTTGGTCGCGGCCCGCAGCAGGTTGAGCTTCAGCCGCATGTTCGCGGCAATCTGACGACTTAGATACGCGTTGGCGGGATCGCGTTGGACCGCCGAACGCGCCTCGGCGATGGCGGCATCGATCTTGGCAAGACTCTCCTCGATGGTGCGCACCGTGACGGTGTCGAGCCGGCCCCGTCCGGTGGCCAGGACTTGCTCGAGGTCGCGTACCGCCAAATCGTATTTGTCCGCCGCGTATGACGCATTCCGGATCTCAAGCGAGTTCGGGTTGGGAGAATTCGCGGGAGCCACCGCCATCGCATTCGAGTCAACGCTGCGCACCGCCAGCCATACCGTACCCCCGCCTGCCGCAGCCATGACAATCGATGCCGCGATGAGTTCGCGCCACCCGAATCGGAGCGGCCGGGGCCGCAGCGGAATCACCTCGGGCTCGTCCAAGCGCTCGGCAATCCCGGCCCAGAGATCTCGCGAAGGAGCCCGGCCGGCGTAGTGGGGGGCCGCCGCCACGATTTCCCGGAGATCGGTGAGCACCGCCCGGCACTCGCCACACTCCGCCAGATGGACCTCGAGGCGGGCAGCCGCACCGGCGTCGAGTTCATTATCGAGATACGCCGACAGCTGGGAAGTGAATTGGTCAGTCATGGTCTTCTTCCAATCAGGTGGCAAGCTGTTGTCGAAGCAGCAGCCGAGCTCGGTGAAGCTGGGAACGCGATGTGCCGGGATCCACCTCCAGCATTCGCGCAATTTCCTCGTGCTTGTACCCCTCCATATCATGGAGGACGAACACCTCCCGCGCGCCCGCAGGGAGGAGATCCACCGCGCGCTCGATTGCGACTGCCAGATCGGGGCGCTCCGAGCGGGCCGGAACGGTGCTGAGCACCAGGTCGTCGGAGGAGTGCCGCTTGCGGGCCAATCCCTGCGCCTGCCGGCGCCGGAGCATCAGGTTGACGGCCACCCGATGCAGCCAGGTGCCAAACGCCGATTGGCCCGCGAAGGTGTGGAGCTTCTGCCAGACTCGGATAAAGACCTCCTGCACGGCATCCTCCGCATCGCTCGGATCCACCAGCCATCGAGCAAGACTCACGACCCGGGGCACATGCCGCCGGTACAGCCGCTCGAACGCGGCTTGGTCGCCCGAGGCGGCAAGCGCCACATCCTCCCGGTCAGCATCGGCCTGGGTCAAGCTTCCTCCGCTGGCGCTGCTATGGCATCTGTTGAAGCGTTGGACACTTGCGCCTTCCCAAGCGTTGGAACTGAAGTGGGTGAAGCTGGGGCTTGACACCATAATAGCATAGTGATATCATTATTCTATCACACTAACTGGAGCCTGACCCCATGATCCGCGAGAAGGTGCTTCGCCCGTTGCCTGGCCTGCCGATGCTGCTCCTGACCCTCGGCGGGGCCGGCTTGAACATTTGGTGGTTCATCCGCGGGGCCCAGAGCGAGCATCTCCCGACTCTGCTCACGGCGATGGCGGTATTCACCCTCCTCTTTATCGCGATTCCGGGCTTCTTGGTCAACCAGCCCAATGAGGCCAAGGTGCTCACCTTGTTCGGCAAGTACACCGGCTCGGTGAAGGAGGGTGGCTTCTTCTGGGTGAATCCATTCACCAAAAAGGTCCGGATTTCGCTCCGCACCCGGAACTTCGAGACCACCAAGCTCAAGGTGAATGACGCCCACGGCAACCCGATCGAGATCGGTGCGATTGTGGTCTGGCGAGTGGTGGACACCGCCGAAGCGATGTTCGAGGTGGACGACTACGAGAACTACGTCCGGGTCCAGAGTGAATCAGCGGTTCGGTCCCTGGCCTCGAGCTATCCCTACGATGCCCAGTCGACCGGAGAAGCGGCCCTCTCCAGTCACCCGGTCGAGGTGGCCGAGAACCTGATGCGGCAGCTGCTGGAGCGCCTGGCCAAGGCCGGTGTCGAGGTGAAAGAGGCCCGGATTTCTCATCTGGCCTATTCCCCCGAGATCGCCCATGCGATGCTGCAGCGGCAACAGGCCGGCGCCATCATTGCCGCGCGGTTCAAGATCGTCGAAGGCGCCGTCGGGATGGTGGAGAACGCCCTTGAGCTGCTCGCCAAGAAGAACATCATCCATCTCGACGACGAGCGAAAGGCTGCGATGGTGTCCAATCTGCTCGTGGTGCTGTGCGGCGAACGGGGCACCACCCCGGTGGTCAACACCGGCACGCTGTATTCGTGACCGAACGCAAGGCGTTTCTCCTCCGCCTCGATCCGGCGCTGCATGACGCACTGCAGCACTGGGCCGGGGCGGAGCTCCGCTCCGTCAACGCCCAAATCGAGTTTCTACTCCGGAAATCGCTGCTGGACGCCGGTCGGCTGGGGCCACCGCATGGGGCAGAATCGAAAGCAGCCGAATGATCCCCCTTCCCCGATCGCCAAGGCCGGGGTAGGCTCCGGCATGATCGGTCGAGCCGTTCGCCTCCTTCCGCTGCTTCTGGCGCTCCTTGCCCTTCACCCGAGCCAGAGTGCTGCCCAAGCCGGAAACTCCGGCATTATTCAAGGACAGATCCGATCCGATTCGAGCACCGGAGTCTCCCTGGCCGAGATACTCGCGGTCCATGTAGACGGCTACACCAGGCGCCTCGCCGTTTCCGACCGCGTGGGCCACTTCCGCCTCGCCTTCCTCCCTCCGGGCAGCTATCGCCTCTCGGTGCGCCGGATCGGC
>JANNSC010000034.1:0-1630 GCA_031402135.1 Gemmatimonadales bacterium
ACGTGAGCTTTACCGGGACGGCGTGCTCGGAGCCGCGGTTGATCGAGCTGGCCTACGCCTTCGAACAGGCCACCAAGAAACGTATTGCGCCGCCGCTTTTCCCGTGACAGGGATCTCCTCTCATCGGCCGTAGCCGAAATGCAAGGCGGCCGCCGCGAGTCCCTATGGGATTCTCCGGCGGCCGGGAGCTTTCCGACATGCTGGGCCCTACTCCCCCAACGCCTCTTTGAAAAGCGGTTCCAGGTTGATGACCAGCGGCGCCAGCTCGGCGTCGGGGCGCCATTCGATTCGCTCGGTCATAATCTCCGGCCGCTCATCGTCCGGCTTCCACCGCTCGATCAGCCGGGCGTCGGTGTCCACGATCCAGCACTCCCCGGCGCCGGAGCGCTGGTATCGAGTCCGTTTGCGGTTTCGGTCGTCGAGCGCTGTCGAAGGGGAGAGGACCTCCGCGATCAGGAGCGGAATCCCCTTCTCAGACCGTAAGCTCCCCCGTCAAGGACACAGTTCGTAAGGAGACTTTCACGCCGCGTGGGGTCTCGGGATGAAGGTGCCGGGCGGCACGCCGCCGTCCGCCCGCTTGAGTTACGGGCCCGCTTGCTCACCAACATTCCCGATTTCGGCCAGATCATGCCGCACCACCCTGGCCGGGATGCCAGCTGGGTCCGGGCCACGTGGCTGCGGTCGGCCGCCCTCCGACGGAAGGGCGTGCGGGTGCGCCGGCCCAAACCGCGCCGAGCGCCGCCGACATCGCGCCCGGGGGAGGCCGTTCGACACCGCGCCCGCCGCTCCCTACCCTTGAGACGTATCAGGAAATTACTATTCACAGGCATTCCCGAGGAGGTAGGGGGCCTCGACCAGCGACAGGTCGTCCTGTATCAACTTCCTCGATGGATGGCAGAGGACTGGGGAGGAGCCGAGTTCGCGGCTCGGCTGGTGGTGGCTGGATGGCGGGTCGATTGACCTTGCTCCGGTGGCTCCCGTAGGAAGGGTCCGACTCGGCGACCCGCGGCGCAGGACCTCAATCAGCACCGAGTGGGATTGCGACCGCGGATCTCCCATCGATTGCCGTTACATCGAGGGACTCCCGGAGGAGCAGGAGGGAGACATCAGGGGGTGCGTGCTGGAGATCGGCAAGTACGCCTACACTCGCCAGTTCGGCACGACCCGGGTCACACGCTCCCATGTGTTCCACTGAGGGGTGGGCAGCCCGGCCGCCAAGATCGTGGGTGACCTTGCGTGCCTCGATCACGTTCCCTCAGGAACCTTCGACCGCGTGATCTTGACGAAGACTCTACAGTTCAACTGCGACACCCGGGCGTTCCTGATGACCTGGCACCGAATCTTGAAATTGTGCGGGGTGCTTTTGGCCACGTTTCCAGGTATCAGACGGATCAGCCCGATTAGCCGGGGCGAATGGGGCGGTTCCGGTTGTTGGGGATTCACGTCGAACTCGGCACGGCGCCTGTTCGGTGAGGTCTTCTCGGATCAAAACGGGAGGCTGGCTACATTCGGCAACGTGCCGGCCGTGACTTCCTTCCTGAATGGAATCGCTGCCAACGAACTGACCAAGGCGGAACTTGCCCATCGCGATCCCGTTTATGAGTTGTCGATCGGGGTTCGTGCACTGAAA
>JANNSC010000035.1:0-2891 GCA_031402135.1 Gemmatimonadales bacterium
GACGGCGCCATTGCTGTCGGGGAAGTCCAGCCGGCAGGAAAGGCCCGGATGGCCGCAGCCGACTGGATACGCGGTCGAGGAATCTGCGCAGGAGCCCGGCTGACATGAGACCGCTCCCCCGCCTGCTCGCCGTCACCACCGACGCCGTCTGTCGTGCCGCCGACTTCGGTGTTCGGGCGGCGGCCATCGCGTCAGCGGGGCCGGCGGTGGCCCTGCTGGTGCGAGCACCGCAGTCGAACGCTGCTCAGCTCTCCGCTTTTGCGGAACGAGCCACCGCCCTCGCCCGCCCGCCCGGGGCGGCGGTGATCGTCCACGGCCGGCCCGATCTGGCCCGGGGCGTCGGCGCCGCCGGCGTCCAGCTTCGGCGGGAGGACCTTGCCCCCGCGGACGCGAGACGAGTCCTTGGCCCCGGCTGGATTGGGGTCTCGGTGCACACCCCCGACGACGCTCGGGCTGCGGTTGCCGAAGGAGCCGACTACCTCATCGCGGGCAACGTATTCGCAACGTCATCCCATCCAGGCCGGCCCGCCCGTGGCCTCGACTGGCTGGCGGCGCTCGCCGGCCTTGGCGCACCGGTCTTTGCCATTGGAGGGGTCACCCCGGAACGAGTGCAGGATGTGATCGCTGCCGGCGCGTGGGGTATCGCCGCAATCAGTTCGCTGTGGGACGCCCCCGACTCGGCGGCGGCAACCTTTGCCATGGTGTCAGCGTGGTCTTGACGTTGAATGGTGAGTCCACCCGGGTCGACGACGTCGCTACCGTGGCGGCGCTGCTCCTCCAGCTGGGCCTCGACCCGAGAAGTGTCGTGGTCGAACGAAATCGGAGCATCGTCCGGCGGTCGGAGGTGGCCAACACCCCGGTCCACGACGGCGACGCCATTGAGCTGGTGCACTTTGTGGGGGGAGGCTGACATGAACACACCGGCCGACCCACCGCTGACTATCGGCGGCCACCGCTTTGCCTCCCGCCTCTTCGTCGGCACCGGAAAGTATCGAAGCAACTCCGATATGCTGGCCGCCATCGAAGCGTCCGGCGCCGATTGCGTGACGGTGGCCGTCCGGCGAGTGGATCTCGACCGCACCAAGGAAGCGGGAATCCTCCACCACCTCGACCCCAAGCGCTACTTTCTCCTGGCCAATACCGCGGGGTGCTATTCCGCTGATGAGGCCATTCGGTACGCCCGGCTCGGCCGGGAGGCGGGATTCAACGATTTCGTGAAACTCGAGGTCATCGGTGACCAGGAGACCCTCCTTCCCGATACCGAAGGACTGCTGATCGCTGCGCGAGAGCTGGTCGCCGATGGCTTCAAGGTGTTGGCCTACACCAATGACGATCTGATCACCGCGCTTCGCCTCGAGCAGGCGGGCTGCGCCGCCGTCATGCCACTTGCCTCACCGATCGGAAGCGGCCTTGGCCTGCTCAATCCCTATTCCATCCGCACCATCAAGCGGCGGCTGTCGGTACCGGTGATTGTGGACGCCGGCGTCGGCACTGCATCGGACGCGTGCCTGGTAATGGAGCAGGGCGTGGACGGGATTCTCATGAACACCGCGCTCGCCGAGGCCGAAGATCCGGTGGCCATGGCCGGTGCAATGCGCCGCGCCACCGAGGCGGGACGGATGGCCTATCTCGCCGGCCGGATGCCCCGCCGGGAAGTTGCAGTTCCGAGCTCACCGCAGAAGGGAATGTTGGGCTGACCACCTCCCCAGGCCTCGCCCCCCGGGCCGCGGCGTGGCGGGTACTTCACGACATCCGCCGCGGGGTCCCGTTCGATGTAGCCCTGCAGCGCGCCCTGACCGGACTCACCGAGGCGGACCGGGCCTTGGCCCACGAAATCGCTGCCGGTGTTCTGCGCCACCGTTCCCCCATCGACGCGCTGCTCCTGCCGCACCTCGCCTCAGGCATCGGCGGCGTCCGCGACGACCAGCTCGACATCCTCCGGATCGGCGCCTACCAGCTCCGCTATCTCGAACGGGTGCCGCGGCATGCGGCAGTCGATACCGCCGTCACGCTGGGACGCCGGATTGCCGGGGCGCGGGTGGGGGGATTCATCAACGCGGTGCTGCGGCGGATTCCGTCGGGTGACGCCACCCCGTCCACCGTCGAATCGGGTGTGGAGTCCGGGGAATCGGGCACTTCGGCGGAGGACCTCGGGGCCCGCTATTCCCACCCCGCCTGGCTGGTGGCCCGTTGGCTGGGGCGCTTCGGCCCGGAGGAAACCGAGCGACTCCTGACACTGAACAACAGCCGGCCCGAGCTGGTGGTGCAACCGGCCCGGTGGGGCGAGGACGCGCTCATTGCCAGCCTCGACCAGCAAGGCATCAGCTGGAAGCGGGCGCCGTTCGGGGCCGGCCTCGTCGTTCCCGGCCGGCGGCCCCAGGAGCTGCCGGGGTTTGCCACCGGAACGTGTTACGTCCAGGACCCGGCGCAGTCGCTGGTGGCGCGCTACTTCGACCTGCCGACGCAGGAGACTCTCTTCGATGCCTGCGCCGCTCCGGGAGGCAAGGCCATCGCCCTTGGAGCACGGGCCGCCTTCGTGGTGGCGTCCGACCTCCGCCCAGCCCGGGCTCGGCGGCTCCGTGAAAACCTGGAGCGGGCCGGCAGCCCCCACAGCGCCGTCGTCGTGGCGGATGCCGCCCATCCGCCGATCCGTCCAGTCGACGCCGTCCTGCTCGATGCCCCTTGCATCGGCACCGGGACGTTCGCAAGGCATCCCGACGCCCGTTGGCGAGTGACCGAGGCTGCCATCACCGACCTGGCCGCCGAGGCCGGCCGTCTGCTGGCGGCGCTGGGGCACGTCGTCCGACCCGGCGGCCTGCTATTTTTCGCTACCTGTTCCCTGGAAGCTGAGGAAAATGAGGTGCAGATTGAGGCCTTCCTCTACCAAGACC
>JANNSC010000036.1:0-6154 GCA_031402135.1 Gemmatimonadales bacterium
CCCAGAGATCCAGGAGTATCAGCCGCAGTTCACCGACCAATCCGGCTCGTTTGACCTCGGTAACTGCGGTTGCGGTCACGAACGCCTCTCCAAGGGATCCGGAAACGGGGCAGGCCACTCATTGGTCTGCGCCGCAAAAACAAGATAAGCGGAAATCCGGAAAATGCCCCGGACGGCGGAGCGCCGCGCCGAATCAGGAGGGGACGGCGAGTGTGGCAGCGGCGCGGAGGAGGAGCTCGTCGGAGTTCATCGGCTCTCCAGCACAGTCCGGAATGACGCAGTACCCGGCGCGCAAGGTTACGGCACCCTCGTCGACCGACCGGACGCTGGAGCTACTCGCGAGTGCCATTCCGGCCCGCTCCACCAGGCGGGTGGCACCCTCCCCCGCCGTGGCCGGCGCGAGCACCACGAATTTGAGGGGACCGATCCTGGCAACGACGTCTGCGGTCCGACCGGAACTCCGGAAAAATGCAGCGAGGTTTGCGGCGACTTCCTCGGTGGTGTCGATCGCAGCGTTGAGGGCGGGGGCGTCGGCGACCAGGACGACACACGCGACCGGTTGGTGGGTTCGGCGAGCGTCCGCCGCCACTTCCCGGAGCCGGCGCTCGAACCCATTCCGGTTGTAGAGGCCGGTTGCCGGATCGAGCAAACTGGCATCACGTGCTTGATCTGCCACCTGCTTGGCCTGGAGGAAGGTGCGCACCTTATGCAGAATAATTTCGCCGTCAATCGGCTGGCCGATGAAGTCCCACGCACCAGCCTGGAATGCTTCCAGCCGCTGCGCCCGGCCGGCCTGCCCCGCTGTCGTGATCAAGATGGGGGTTGTCCCGCCGAATCTCGGGTCGGCCCGCAATCGACGACACACCTCGGCTCCATCGAGATCGGGCATTTGGCGGTCCAGGATGATCACATCCGGGAGGGCCGCCTCCGCCTTCTGGATTGCCTGACTCCCGGTGAACGCCCGGAGCACCTCATAGCCTTCCGCGGCAAAAATGCTCTCCAGGGAGCGCGCCGACCACTCTTGATCGTTGGCTATCAGAATCGAGGCGCGGTCGGATCCACCATCCATGAGACGTTCACCTGCGTTGGTGTGGCGTAGAACCGCCAATCTTGGCCGGTTGCACGCTGGCTTTCAGCTGATTAACAATTCACGAGCATTGAGTCTCTAGGAGTGCAACGTCAACGCATCCAAACCCTTAGCATTAGCGGCATTGTACCGGATTCCGACCATTCCGGTCGATCGGGGGGGACTCAGCGATTATTATCGCAAATGTTCTGCCGCCCGCAACCGGAATTGCCGATGAGCCTCAACCACTTAGGCCCTACGGGCTCCGTCGATGATGCCCTGCACAGGTGAGGCAACCACCACCGCGATATATCGTTGCGTTGACGCACATGAGTGTTGCATCAATCCATCGTTTTCCTTTGGCCTGACTCTCGCAAGAGAAAGGCGCAGAACGAGTTGCGAGTTGAAACCGAGTTTTTGGGACCCCAGCACGTTCCATGCAATTCTTGGATTCCGAACATCTATCACCGCTGCCGCTGACTTTGGGGGAACCTTGAGGCGTATTCAGATCTGCACGATTCTCCTTTCGGGTGCCGTAGCCGTAGGGCCGACGCCGACCTTGTCCGCCCAGGCCGTACGTCCACCCAGCGCACAAACCAGCCGGGCTGAGATTGAGACTGCTGCGGCGCAGGCCGAGTCGATTCTGGTCTCGCCGGGCTACAGCGGCAGAATCAAGTCTGCCAAGCGGCGCGAACTCGCCATCTTGCGGAATCGCCTGCAGGAGGGCGACCTCGGACCGGGCGACCAGGTGGTGCTGTTCGTAGATGGTGAAAAAGACCTCAGTGGGTCGTTTGTGGTGAGCCCCGCGCGCATCCTCACCCTCCCTGGGATTGGCGACATTCCCCTGCAGGGAGTGCTGCGTTCTGAAATTGAAACACACCTCACGACCGAGCTTCGCAAATACCTGCGGAACCCTGCAGTGCACGCGCAAACCACCATGCGCCTGAGTGTGTTGGGCGCGGTCGGCCGTCCCGGGTATTACCAGGTGTCCTCCGCGCTGATGCTGGCGGACGCGATCATGGCGTCGGGCGGACCCTCCGGCGGCATCGACCCAGCCACCACGCGGGTCGAACGGAAAGGGGTAGAGCTCTTCTCCAAGGAGTCCATCGCGCTGGCACTCCAGGAGGGAAAGACCCTGGACCAACTCGGCCTCCGCGCCGGAGACGAGATCCTGGTCGGCGGTGAGCGGGCAGCCAAGACCCCGACCGGCTTCACCAACGTCGTACTTCCGTTGCTTACCGGGGCCCTGTCGCTCACCTATATCATGGTCCAGATTCTCCCCTAGTCACATGATGGATCAATCACGGAGCAATCGAATTTCCAGCATGCGAAACCCGAGTGGAGGAACTGACGAGCGGAGGACGCGATCAGTATCCGCCCGTGCGCCCTACCTCCGCGTAATCACCCCGGCCCCGACCTCCGCCGAGCTGGCAGAGCGGCACGTTGTCGCCCGCAGAGTTCTGAATGTGGTCGCGAGCATCGTGGGGATCCTGGTCACCCTTCCGCTCTGGTTGGTGATCGCAATCCTGGTGAAGTTCACCTCCCGGGGCCCCGTCTTCCACACCCAGGCCCGAGTCGGGATCGACACCCGCAACAGTTCCACCGGCCCCGAAGATCCCCGCCGGCGGCACGATCTCGGTGGCAAACCGTTCACCATTTACAAATTCCGGACGATGAATGCCTCGGCCGAGCAGCACACCGGGCCGGTGTGGGCCACCAGGAATGATCCTCGGGTCACCGCGGTAGGCCGCGTCCTGCGGCAGTATCGACTGGACGAACTCCCCCAGTTGATCAACGTCTTGAAAGGTGAAATGAACGTGGTCGGCCCCCGGCCCGAACGCCCGACGATCTTTGCCGAGCTTCGGGAATCGATTCCCGATTACCGCCTGCGGCAGCGGGCTCGTCCGGGCATCACCGGGCTGGCGCAGGTGCGCCAGCAATACGATTCGTGCCTCGAGGATGTGCAGCGGAAGGTGGAATTCGACCTCGAATATGTCCGGAGGCAGAGTGTCTGGCAGGATCTGAAAATCATGGTGGAGACGATCCCCGTGATCCTGCTGCGGAAGGGCGGTTGGTAATTGCCGGTGGCCAACCCGGCAGTCGATCTCCCGGGTCTTCATCTCGACCCGCCATCGGTCCGAAGGCACGCTTGGGTGCTGGCTTCGACGATGCTGGCGTTCGGCTTCCTCTTTGGCGACCCCCTCAGATTGCTCGCCCTGGACTGGTGGAATGATCCGGAGGCGGGGCACGGCCTGCTCTTGGCCCCAGTTGCCCTCTGGCTGGCTTGGAAGACCGGATCCCTTCCCAACGCTCGTCCGTCCATCTGGCTCGGTTCCGCCACGATTCTCCTTGCAATCATCCTCCGCTATGTCGGAGGGGTCGCAGCCGAGGTGTTCACCACCCGGGTCTCGGCGCTGCTCGCGCTCGCCGGAGTCGCGGCCTTTGCATTCGGATGGCGCCAGATCCGGGCATGGTGGCTGCCCTTCGCACTCCTGGCGCTCTCCATCCCACTGCCATCCCTGGTCACCACGACGCTGGCGATGCCGCTCCAGTTCACCGCGTCTTCGATGGGGGCGTCCCTGCTCGAAATGCGCCACGTCCCGGTGGCCCTCTCCGGGAATGTCATCCGGCTCCCCGGTCACCAGCTCTTCGTCACCGAGGCGTGCAGCGGACTCCGCTCGCTCACTGCACTATTGAGCCTCGGCGTGTTGATCGGGGGGCTGTGGCTTCGTTTCCCCCTGAGCCGGGTCGTGCTGATTGCCCTGGCAATCCCGGTCGGCATCGTGATCAACGCCGTTCGGGTGTTCCTCACCGGTTTCCTGGTGTTTTACGTCTCCCCCGACATGGGAGAGGGCTTCATGCACCTCACCGAAGGCTGGCTGCTCTTCCTGGTGGCTTTCGGAATGCTGGGCGCTGCGGCGTGGGTCCTGACCGGCGTGGAGCGGCGATTCCGTCGGCCGGAGGCCAGCCTCGGTGCGTAGATGGCAGCGCTGGATCCCGGCGGGACTGCTAGCTCTGGGCGTTGGCGTGGTGCAGACGGTATCCCGCCAGCATCGCATGCCCCTGACCACGCCGTTGAGCGCCATCCCGGCGGAGTTCGAAGGCGTCCTCAGCCGCGACCTCCCGATCTCCGCTGAGGAACAGCGGGTGGCGGGGATGTCGTCGTACCTTTCGCGGGCCTACGGGCCGGATTCGGCCAGCACGTTCCTGCTGTACGTGGGATACTACGAAAGCCAGACCCAGGGCAGAACCATCCACTCGCCCAAGAATTGCCTCCCCGGTGCCGGGTGGGAACCGATGTGGGCCGGTGAAATCCAGCTTGCCACCGATGCCGGGACGGTGCCGGTCAATCGCTACGTCATTGCCAACAAGGGGCAGCGGGCCCTGGTCTACTACTGGTATCAGGGACGAGGGCGGGTTTCCGCGAATGAGTATCTGGTCAAGTGGCAATTGCTCCGCGATGCCTCGGTCCGCCGCCGCACCGACGAAGCCCTGGTGCGCATTGTGGTTCCGGTGCGCACCACCGACGCGGACGCCGAGGCCACCGACGCGGACGCCGAGGCCACGGCGCAGCGGGTGGCAAGGCTGCTGGTTTCGGCGGTGGGGCGGATCGTCCCAGCGTAAACCTCGTCCTCCCGGATCCGGCTCAGGGCCGCCGGGTCGGTTCCCAGGTGGGGTTGAGTTCGCCGCGGAGCGCTTTGATCCAGGCGAGGAACCCGGCGACCTGCGAACCGACCAGAAAGCCTGCCATCACAACCGCCCGGGGTGGCCGGCTTCCCTCCGGCCAGAGAAACGCGATGCCAGCCAGTAGAAGGCCCAAAACGCCGGCGAGAAGCGTCCAGCGCGCCCACGCGAGGGACGGAGCGAGGATCAGCAGTCCGGCCGGAAGCAGCGGCGCCAGGAGGAACACCAGCCATCGGATGAGTTTGTGGCTCAGCAGCTGAAACGAAAAGAGCGGCCCCCCGACCCAGAAGGCCTGCCGCTTGAACCAGAGCGTTTCGAGTCCCCTGGTCATGGTGCGGACCTTGCGCCGAAACTCGGAGCGGGGTGAGCGGGTGCGGGGCACCAGGCACACGGCGGCGTCGACCGAGACCGCGCGGAAACCCAGCTCCGCCGCAATCAGGGCCGCCGCAAAATCCCGACTCAGGGCGGCGGGGAACATGACATCGAAGAGTTCCCTCCGTACCGCATAGAAGCATCCGCTCGCACCGACGATCGAACCCGCAGCGGTTTCCTGCGAGCGCAGCCACATCTCATAACCAACGTATCCCGATTCGGCCTGATTCCCTTCCCGGTTCACGTCGCCCACACTGACGTCCCGCCCCGACGCCAGGCCGATGGCCGGGTCCTGGAACACCCGTATCAGCGCCTTGAGGGCCGCAGGGATGATCCGGATCGTGGCGTCGGTGTTCACGACAATCGTTCCGCGCACCATCGGGCCGGCGGCGTTCTCGGCGGCGGTTTTGCCCCCACGTTGCGGAAGGCGCACCAGTTGCACTCCTCGAGCCTCAAACCCTCGAACGATGTCGTCGGTTCGATCGGTCGAGGCATCGGATACGACCAGGAGATGCCGGCGCTCCGCGGGATAATCGAGGGCCAGGACGCTCTCGATAGTGGCGCCGACGGACTGTTCCTCGTTGTAGACCGGAATGGTGATGGTGATTTCGGGCCATTCGGCCGGGTCGCCGGCCGGGAGCCCCAACCGGCGAATCCGCGCGATGCCCCACATGATCGCGGGATAGGCGAAATAGGCATAGAGTAGAAGGGCCGCCGGGATCAGGACCAGCACGGTGCCGACCATCGTCATCTGAGGCATCACCTCGTCGCGACGGTTTGGGAGACTTCCCGGTAGACTGTTTCGTGCCGGTCGAGCCATTCCTCGACGGCGCAGTCGCTTTCGAGCCGGGCTCGGGCGGCGCGGGCTCGCTCCCTGGCCTCCTCCGGCCGGGCCCGAATCTCCCGCAAGGCTGCGGCCAACTGGTCCGGCCGTTCGGGGGAAACCAGGACCGCTTCCGTTACGCTCACCACATCAGGGACCCCGCCTACTGCGGTGGCGACAAGGGGCACACCCGCCGCCATGCCCTCGAG
>JANNSC010000037.1:0-2306 GCA_031402135.1 Gemmatimonadales bacterium
GAATCGGCCACGGCACAACCTAACGTTATGCTGACACCCCCGCCTTCTCTTCTGGAACGCTGCAAGATCGTAGAATCGGCGCTCAGGCCGACGAGTGACTTGGTGGTCCCTATCGATTTCGTGAGGGTGCTATGCGCAAGATCCTAGCAGTCCTCATCCTCAGTGCTACGCTCGGTTGCCAGGCGGGCCAGCCTCGCTCAACGCAACCGGGTGCGGTGATCTCGACACCGGCGACACTGAAGATCGTCAGCCCTGAAGACACCGTCGCGGCAATTCGTTCCGCCAACGACCGGACCGTGGCGGAAGTGCTGCGATCAATTGCCGGGCACGAATCAGAGCCGGCGGGTCAGGTGTTCCAGGACGTTCGCTATCTCAAAGATGTTCCGGCGAGCACGTTGCTCGACATCATGAGCATCGGCTACTCCAACGCACTTGGTGTTCGGTGCGCGCACTGCCACGACCCCTCGGATTTTGCAAGTGACGCGAAGCGCCCGAAGCGGGCCGCGCGCGAGATGCAGGTAATACATGAGTCTGTCAACACGCAGCTGATCGCGATGAAGAACCTCGAAACCCAGCCGCGCGAGCTCCGGTACATCACATGCACCACCTGCCACCGGGGCCGAATCAATCCAAACAATCCGTGACCATACCGATTGCGCCGCATAACAATGGTTGCAACAGTCAGGTGCGCTCCTGAAGGCTCGCTGCGCTCGCTTCATGAAAGCAGCTGCAGTTGAACCACACGTTAGGAGGCGTGGCTTCCTAACAACAACGTGAGGTGGGCGTGTGGTCGGCATCGATGCGCGGTCCAACGGCCTCCATCGCGTTCCCTCCAGCGTGGCGCGCATCGCTCGGGATCGGTGTGGGCGGGGCCGCCGGGAAACCGTTCGCGTTACGGCTGCCGGGCCGCCCGCTTCCCGCGCCCCTCCGAGCGCCCCGCGGGCCGCCCGCAGCCGCATCGCCCCCGGGTGCTCCGCGTCCGGGTGGGCCCCTCGCCGAAGGGGAACCTTCTGCTCCAGGCGGCCCCGCACCGAACTCCCTGTCCCGGTGCGCCCCGCCGGCCGGCCCTGGGTGTCCCGCTCGCGAGGATGAATTGGGATGCCCCGCGCGGGCGACGCCCCCTAACAGCCGTTTGGAGGCTGACGGCCGCGCGCCCCTGGTGGGTCTCGTGCATCGCGCCCCGCGAATGCGGGAGGTAGATTCTCGTTCGTGCGAGCCGCGGGGCGCCTCAGGGGCGGCCGCAGCTCAAACGGAAACGTTAGGCCGCGAGTCGGGAGCACTTCTTTGCGATTAGTTCGGGTGTGGTTGGCACTGCGAGGGGTGATCACTGCGGTCGCCATTATGGGCCTCGCGACGGCGAGCCCACTCCATGGCCAGCGTGCGATTGTGGCCGGCGTCGTGATGGACACCGCCGGTCTGCCCCTCGAAGCCGCTCAGATCTCCGCCTTTCGGAGTCAGTTGCAGGCCATGAGCGACCGCCGGGGCCAGTTCGTCCTCATTGGGCTGAAGAAGGGTCGGGAACTCATTCAAGTACGTCGGATCGGGTACTACGCTCAGGTCTTTGAACTCGAGGTTGAAGCGACCGACACGCTGCGCGTGGGTATCACTCTGGCCAAGGACTCCATCCAACGACTCCCTGACGTGGCCGTTGTTGCACCGCCCGCGCCAACGCCTGCGGAACGGCTGGAGCGGGAGGCCTATGAACGCATCCTGTGGAGCACCGCTCCCGTTTCGGCCCTCATCCCTCGCGCTGAGTTGGCCAAGGAATACGGCGGCCGGCTGTACCCGTTGCTGGTGAAACATGGGCTCAAATCGCGCCTGAATCGCCGCGGAGGGGACAGTGTTGTTTGTCCACGAAGTAGTAGTCCGCCGACCGTCTTTTTGGATGGGATGGGGATGGGTGCGGACTTTGGTCTCGAGACCATGAGCCCGGACCAGGTGGAGTTGGTCGAGGTATACCGAAGCAGTGTGGCGCGCCCGACGCAGTACAACACCCCCGGTAGTGGATGTACGGTCCTGATCTGGACTCGACGGTAACGTGTGACCTCGCGGCCTAACCCGCGCTTGCTGCTGGCGGGGCCCTAAGCGCTGCGGCCGCCGCTGGTTATGTTTGGTTGGGCTGGCTGGCGGCGGCCTCAGCAGGCCCCCGCAGCAGAAGCGCAGTCCGTTAGGCCGCGCGAGGCCCCATTAGGAGGAAGATGATGTTGCGCATCGTGGTATTCCTCCTTGCTATCGGCACTACGCTACCCCTGCGCGAGGCACAGCCCCAATCCGGACCTGATTCGCTGGCCGCCCGGGGTGACTCC
>JANNSC010000038.1:0-9501 GCA_031402135.1 Gemmatimonadales bacterium
CCGGTGAGCAAGCACGCCTGGAGAAAGGGAGATTGGGTCACGGCTGCTCCACGTTGATGGTCATCATCATGCCGGATTGCAGGTGCTCCGCTATGTGGCAGTGCAGCATCCACGCCCCGGGGTTCGACATCTCTACCAGAAGGTCCACCGCGCCGCCCGCCGGCACAAGGACGGTGTCCTTCCACACCGGATTGTCGGTCGGGACCCCATTCACTGCCAGGATCAGGAATCGCTGGCCGTGCAGGTGGATCGGGTGCTGCATGGCATGAAGCGCTTCCCGCACGTTCACCAGCCGGAGGCGCACCAGGTCGCCCTTCCGAAACCGCCAGTCGATGTCGTGGTTCTCCTTGCCCGTGGCAAAATCACGCAAGGTCCATTGGGCCTGCGGCCCGATCGTGGCCCAGTTCATCCCCGGCATCGTCCCGGCCCACTCGACCGGGTTGTGATAGAGGCTGTCGACCCGCATCAGCCGCTCGGTCACGAATGGCAGGCCCACCCACCGGGCCCGCAGTTCGAGGACGCGCTCTGGCGGCAGGCCCTGATGAGCGCGGACCATCGTGCCCGTTTCGCTGGCCACGACAGAATCAGTCCGCAGCTTCCGGAAGCGCGACGCCAGATCCGGCGTCGCCGTTCCCAGCCCGACCGCCACCACGCCGAGCGTGTCCACCACCGGGAAGAACCGGCCATTGAGGTGGTCCTGCGCCTGCACCGCATTCAGCATCGCGACACTGCCACGTGTGTCGAACCGCACCTCCACCACGTAGCGCTCCGCCGGGCCAATGACCACGTTGTCGGCCCAGGTTTCCCTGGCTACGTTGCCGAGATCCGAGCCCGTCACCTTGAGGCGGGCGCCCGCACCAAAGGAAAGATTGAACGTCCTGGTATTCGAGGCGTTGGTCAGGAAGAACCGGACGACCTCGCCTCGACGCACCGCCAGCTTCCAGCCGGGCTCGCCATTGATCAGGAGCATGTTGCCGAACCGCCCCATCGCGGCATGGGTCGGTGCATCGCGACCCCAGGGCACCAGCCCGTCGTCACCCACCAGGAGATCATCGAGGATCAGGAACTCTTCCCGGTTGACCGGCCCCCACGCATCGGGCCTCGGCGACTGGACGAAGATGTTGCCATAGAGACCGAGATCCTGCTGGCTGTCTTCGCGGACGTGGGGGTGATACCAGAAGATCCCGCCGTCGGGGAAGACCAGGTGGTACACGAAACTCTGTCCCGGCTCGACCACCGGCTGGGAGAGGCCGGGGACTCCATCGAACCGCGCATCGAGCCGGATGCCGTGCCAATGGACGGTCGAAGGCAGCGGGAGTGAGTTGTGGAATCGGACGACGACATTGGCGCCCTGTGGCACCCGGAGCAGCGGGCCGGGATACTGGCCGTTGAACCCGAACATGGTGTAGCTGCGTCCCGCGAGCATCCGGCGGACGACGCCGGCCTCGAGATCGAGCGTGTCTCCATCGGCGAGGGTCATCACTTCGCGGGGACGGGCCACCGGCGCATTGGGCGCCTCGGGCGGTTTCCAGGCGGCCATCGCGGGGCGCAACAACATCTCGGAGGGGAGCATGTCGAGATCCGGGTACATCGGAACACCCGTCCATCCGAGCGAATCGGGCTCGCTGGCCATGTGGTGCGCGTGGGTGTCTGCCTCCCTGGGCACGCCGATCCCGCCGAGGAAGAACTCGTAGTTGTCGGCCGGCCGGAGCCGGGTGGCCGCCGATTCGCCGCGGAGCACGAGGCGACCGTGCCGGGTGGTCGCCGTGGTGTCGGGTTCCGCCGAGATGTGCACCAGAAAACTCTGCAGCGAGAAGGGGCCGACGGTGGTAGTGCCAGTGTGCACCGTGCCGAGCCGGAGCGTCGGGGTAAGCGATTGAGGCATCACCCAGGCGACGTACCCGGCGGCTGGCCCGGGTGGGAGGGGCGGCAGGTCGTTCAGCGAAAGGGTCAGGGCCCAGCGGTTGGTGCCGTCGGGGGCCACGTTCACCGTGAACGGTCCGGGAATCCAGTCGAGCTGGGCGGTACCGGTGGCGGAGACGCCGGCGGCAGGGAAGAGATGGATACAGTAGAGATCGTGACTGGCGCTGGGGACTGGCCCGCCAGGCTCACAGGGCCGTTGCGCTGCCAGGGCGACGGGGTAAGCCAGTGCGACGCACAAGGCCGCTGTCCATCGCAGGCTCACCGCAGTGTGCCGTGGTGTCGCAGGGAAAGAGTGCGCATCACTCCTCTCGCGGCTCGCCGCTCACCGTGGCCAGCCGCTGGCGGCCGTCTTCCCACATCGGCTTGAGCTCGGGATCGCAGTCCCGCCACCACCGGACGAAACGCTCATAGTGCGCTCGTGCAGCCGCACGGTCTCCCTGGGCCTCGGCGATGCGGCCGAGGTAGTACTCCCGCGAGACAATCAGTTCGGTGAAGAAACCCGAGCTCCATCGTTGCGGCACAAGCATGTGACGCCTTGCTTCAGCGAGGTCACCCTTTTCAAGGTAGGCCTTCCCCAGAATGAAGTCCGGAGTGGCGACATAGTTGGCCGTGAGCTTTCGCAGGCTGTCGGTCGCCTCCGCGAAACGACTCAACGACTCGTCGGTGGGGTGACTCTCCCAGGCGCTCCAGTTCTCGAGCAGCTGTGCCACCTGCACAAACACGGCCTGCCAAGCCGAAACGAAGCTCATTTCGGCACGCGAAACGGCCGCGGTATCAACCAGGTACTTGTCCATCTCCACTGCCTGCCGGCGAAATGCAGCAACCGCCTGAGTCACCAACTTTGGTTGGTTCCGCGATATCCCCCATTGCCCCAGGTTGAAGACGTTAGCCGGATCGGGGTTGAACCAGTCGTCGAGTCGGGGCAGCGGTGGCGTTGGCCGGGCTTCCCACCCAGCGTACGCCGGCAGCCCTTCCAATCGGTAGACGGCGGGGGCGAAGTCGCGCCAGAAGCCCCATACCGGGCTGGTCCTGATCGAGTCAATGATGGCCTGAGTCTTGAGCACGAGGACCCATGAGTCTCGAAACCGTCCCCGAAGCTCCAACGACTCACCCGCGCCTCCGATGCCCTGCGCCCGCGCGTACGGCTCGTTCCTCCCATTGGCGAAGATCGAGCGTCCAACCAGCTCGGTCCATTCCGCGAGGTCGGGGTTGAGATTCATGGCGTGCTTGGCGGGCAACAGTGCATCCGCGCCCAGCGTGGGCAGCTGAGCCTTGGCGGCCTGTCGCTCGCCCTCGGTTCCGAAGGCCAGCGCCCATGCTAGCCGAAGTCCAACCGTCTTCGGGCTGACGGAGTCGAACCGAGCCAGCGCCCGGATCAGCGTTCCCGACTCCGACGAATCCGACCGCTGGAACGCATCTTCGATAAGGTGCAGGTACGCTGGGGCAAAGGTGGAGTCGAGGGCGATCGCCTGGCGGAAGGCGGAGTCGACCCTTTCCGGTGCGACCCCGTACACCATTCCGTTGTGGTAGTAGGCATCGCCGAGGAGGTACCATCCCTCGGGATCCTCCGGGTATTCGCGGGTCAGGGTCTCGAGCGCAGGCAACGACGGCTCAATGATGTAGCCGAGCCGGCTCCCGCGTACCATGAGCGAATCGTGCCGCCCGAGCATGGGAAGGTGGTCGAGGATCCCCGGATCCACCCAGCCTGGGTAGTGGGGCGAGATCGTCCATCCCTCCGCGGCCCCGCGCCGGAACTGGGCCAGGGCAAAGGTCGAGTCCGCCGCGATGGCCCGATCAAACGCCGCGATCGCGTCGGGGTAGCGCGCTTCACGGAACGCCTTCTCTCCGACCAGGTAGGCCTTGAGTGCCTCCAGAGATTTCGTCGCGAATGGTCCACCGGTCACCAGCCGTGCCGCGGGCCCGGCGATGTGGCGGAGCAGCTCAGCACCTGCCCGCTCAGCCAGGACGGCGATACTGTCGGGCGCACCATCCGCCTCAGTGGTGTAGGTGGTGTCATGCGCCAGATCGTGGACGTGCACCCGGAGCTTGATGTCGGCGCCGAGCGGGATCACTTCGCCGGTCAGCACATAATGGGCGCCGAGGCTCCTTGCCACCCGGTCCTGGGCCGCGTCATCCCCGTCGCCTGCTGCTCCCACTGCGGCGTACCAGCGCTTGAGCGAGGTGCGGGCCCCGATGGTGCAGATGCCGCCGGCACCGTCGAGTGCGCTGGCGTAGTAATCCACCAGCCCCTCGCGATACTCGGCGAAAGCGGGATCCGCCACCCGGAAGGGGAACGCAGCGATGGACGGAGGGCCCTGCGGGGGCTGAGGGCGGGTCCACTTCCAGATGCCGCCCACGATGACTGCGAGTGCCACCACGCCGCCGAGGAGGAGGGCAGGTTGGCCGAGCCTGGGCCTCGTAGCGACGCCCCCAAGATGGAGAGCTGCCGCGAACTCGGCCGCACTCCCGAACCGATCGGCCGGTACCTTCGCCAGCGCCCGCGCGACGGCGGCATCGACGCCTTCCGGCACCGTGTCCCGCACTATCCGGAGCGGTGTCGGCCGCTCGGTCATGAGTTTGGCGATCACTGCCTGGGCCGTGGGCCCGCTGTGGGGCGGCTCGCCCGCCAGCATCTCGTACAACACCGCACTCAGCGAGTAGACATCACTGCGGACGGTGAGCTCCCGTTCCCCCGCCGCCTGCTCCGGGCTCATGTACTGCGGTGTCCCAAGGCTCAGGCCTGTTTCGGTGAGACGGCTCCCCGCCGCGTCACGCACCGCCAGCGCGATGCCGAAATCCACCAGCATTGCCTCGCCTTCGTGCAGCAGGATGTTCTCCGGCTTGAT
The DNA here is from genome assembly GCA_031402135.1 of Gemmatimonadales bacterium. Taxonomy (GTDB): domain Bacteria; phylum Gemmatimonadota; class Gemmatimonadetes; order Gemmatimonadales; family GWC2-71-9; genus JABFSM01. The sequence continues at coordinate 4,770 of JANNSC010000038.1, forward strand.
GTCGCGATGGATCACGCCGTGCTGATGGGCATAGTGCAGCGCGCTCGCCACGTCGCTCGCGATCTTCACGGCTTCAGCCACGCCGAGCTGGGTCTCGCGGTCAAGCTTGCTGCGGAGCGTCTCGCCGTCGATGAATGGCATGACGTAATAGAGAAACTCGGCGACTCGGCGACTCGGCGACTCGCCCTCAGGGCCAGCTCCGGTGCCATGTGCCATCCCCGAGTCGAACAGGGGGAGGATATGGGGATGCTGCAGGTTGGCGGTGGTCTTGATCTCGGAGAGAAACCGTTCAGTGCCGATGACGGCGGCGAGTTCGGGCCGCAGGACCTTGATCGCAACCTTGCGGTCGTGCTTGATATCATGCGCCAGGTACACCGTGGCCATGCCGCCCTGGCCCAGCTCCCGCTCGATGCGGTAGCGGTCGGCCAATGCGGCGGTGAGACGCGGGGGAGTGTCACTCATCATGGCGTCCCGGTGCGGGGGCGGAAGCCGCCGCTGAGGGGGACGCTGCGCCTGCGTCGGCAAATCGGTCGGGGAACTTGGCCATCTCTCTGGTGAATAGCCGGTGGAGCTGCTCTACGCCAGTCACCTCGTCCGGGTCCGGGGTGACCGGTGCGCCGATCTGCATCACCCGGGTCCGATAGTCGATCCACACCGGCACGATCGGCACGCCGGCCCCCACCGCGATGCGGTGGAAGCCGGTCTTCCACCGCTCCACCCGTTTGCGGGTGCCTTCGGGCGAGAGGGCCAGCACCCACTGCGGCCGGGTGCGAAAGTTCTCGATGGCCGCTCCCACCGTGCCATGCTTTGCGGTGCGATCGATCGGCTCCCCGCCGATCCAGCGGAGGATCGGGCCCATGGGGAAACGGAACAGGGTGTGCTTGCCCAGCCAGCTGGCGCGCAGATCGATGGCGAACATCGTCAGCACGCCGATGGGAAAGTCCCAGTTGGAGGTGTGCGGCGCGACGATGATGATGAAGCGGGGGAGGGCCGGCAGCTCGCCACCCACCCGCCAGTCGGCGAGGGCGAGCAGGCGCCTGGCGAGTCCCGGGGCAAGGCGGGAACCGCGGCGGGGGTAACCGGGAGGAGTCGTCACTGTCCCTGTGCCGCCGTTAGCCAGGCAGCGAAGAAGGGATCCTCGAGCCGGAAGCGGATCCCGCCAGCACCTTCATCCTGACGCACGATGCCGAGGGCTCCCAGCCCCTCAAGCGCGCGCTGCATGGTGGACGCCGCCAGCCCGAAACGGTGAAGGACGGCCCGCCTCAGCAGTCCCGTCCCACCCTCCTCTATAACCGCCTTGAGCGCGCTCTTCTGGGCCCGGGTCAGGTTGGTCCAGATCTGGGCGTAGGCCGGGTTCTCGCTCGCCACCACGGACCGGAGCGCCTCGTCCACCGCCGCCACAGCCAGCACCCGGTCGTCCTTCACCCGCAGCCGTTCCCAGCACTCGCTGGCCAGCCGCTGCACATTGTAAGGCACATCTTCGGCGGCGTCGAGGATCCGCTCGATGCCTTCCGGAGTGGTCTTGAAGCCCACCGATCCGAACCCGCGCGCGAGGAAGCGGCGAAAGTCCTCCCGCGGGACAGGGCCGAGGAAGCGGCGCTCCCCCAGCTTCCAGAAGGCCCGCCCCGGATGGCCTGAAAGATCGGCCAGGAGACGGGTCTTGGAGCCGGCGAAGACGTACGCCACGTGGCGGTGCTTCTGGATAGCCGCGCGGATCTGCCGTTCCGCCGCTTCACCCCCCTCGCTCACCACCTGCTGGAACTCATCCAGAATGACCAGCACCGGCTGCTTGCGCCCCTTGGCCATCCGCTCGATGCCGTCCAGCACCTCGGTGAGGACCGGCAGCTCGGCCGACCGCGCGCCGCCCCCACCCGCAGTGCCGAGGTGGACGGTGATCTTCTGGTCGGCCAGGTCATAGCTCACATCCGGTCTCAGCCGGGCAAAGAATTTTCCGATGACGCCGCCGGCCTTGGCCACCGGGCCGGTGAGCTTGCGGGCGGCGCCGGTGAGCAGCGCCTGGGCCAGCAGCGTCAGGCTCTCGTAGGCCTCGGCGTCGTAGCGCAGCACCACGGCGCCGCGGGCGGTGAGCCGCTGCTCGACGGCGTTGAGGATGGAGGTCTTGCCGTAGCGGCGGGGGCCGATGAAGAACAGCTTGCCGCGGCTCTGGGCCACCCGCTCGATGGCGGCCAGCTCGGGCTGGCGGTCCACCAGCTCGTCGGGGCCGAGCTCGCGGCCGAATTCGAAGGGATTGCGGGCGCCGGCGGGGAGGGCTCTGGTCACCCGCTCAATCTACTCCGCAGAGTGCGTTACGCAAGTTGCGTAACGAGAATCCGTCCGGCGCCCGGTCACTGTTTCAGGCGGTCCCGGAGTTCGCTCAGCCAGTGTTCCGCCACGACCAGGCGGGAGGTGATGGCGGCCGGCCCGGCGGTGTGCGTGCGGAGGAAGATGAAGCTCCGCCCGTCGGGCGTCACCTCGTACGACTGGTGGAAGGCGTCCACCAGCAGTGCCGATGCGTCGAACAGCGGCTGCACTCCGGTTACCGAGAAAGCCGGTGAGGTGCGGATCTGGGCCGCCACCATCCGGCCCGCGCCATCGAGGTAGAACAGCTCCCGTCCGTCGGCCGACCAGCGGGGCTGGCTGCCGCCGCCATTCGAGACCTGCCAGCGGCCGCCCGAGGTCCCCGGAAACGGCCGCACATAGACCTCCAGCGCGCCGGACTCATTGGAGGCGTAGGCCAGCCACCGGCCATCCCGCGACACCGCGGGGTGATATTCGCTGAACGCCGTGGCCACCAGGGGGACCAGCGTGGTATCACCGCCGAGCCGTACGCCGACCAGATCACCGTTACCGGCCGCGCCGTTGTCGGTCCGGAGGACCAGCCACTTCCCGTCATCCGACCAGGCAACTTCCTGCGCTGGCCGGTCGATCCGGGCCAGCAGCCGGTCGCCGCCGCTGCCGTCGGCCAGCCGGCCGTAAATGTCTCCCCCGTTGCCGGTGTCACGGATGAAAGCAACCATGCGGCCGTCCGGCGACCAGGCCGGCCGACGGTCCTGCCCGTCGAAGCTGAGACGGGTGAACGGCCCGCGGTCGAGCTGCTTCGCCCAGATGCCGGTGGACGCAGCGCCGAGACCCACGCTCACCGCCAGCCGCCGCCCGTCGTCGCTGAGTGCCAGCGCGGTGAAAGGGCCGGACCAGGCGGTGTCGATGGTGGTCATCTTTCCATCCCGGCCCACGCGAACCGCCTCGGTGAGACCGGTGGCTGCAGCCCCACGGAGATACGCCAGTGTACCAGCCGGGGACCAGGTCAGCATGGCAGAGATGCCGGTAATCGCGATGTTTTCGAGCACCGGCACAGCTGCGCCAGTGATCTCCAGCCGGCCCACATCGAATGGCGCGGCCAGGGCGACGCCGTCCCGGCGGACATACAACAGATGACCGGTCGGGAGGTACCAGGCCGCGAGGGCGTTATCCAGCAGCCTCTTCTGGGTGCCGGTGCGCAGATCGAGGACGCGGAGCGATGAGGTGAAGCAGCCGGACTGACAGGCCACGAAGAGGACGCCCCGCGATCCGGGCAGCGGTGCGGGGTTGAGCAGTCCGAATCCACGGAGAGTGGAGTCCCCCATGACGACCCCGCCGCTCTGCCCCGCGGCAGTCACCCGGCGCAGCATGTCCAGCCGATCCGCCACATAGATCAGTGAGCCGTCAGCGAGCCAAGCGATGCCGTAGTTCGGCGGGGCGGTGGAATCGGCCAGGATCACGGCGGCGCCCCCGCCCGCCGGGACCTTCTTGAGTTGGCCACCGAGCGTGAATGCCAGCCACCTGCCGTCCGGAGAGAAGACTGGGGAGCCGGATCCCTCCGTCCCCGGAATCGCGATCGGTTCCAGCTGGTCCCATCGCTTGAGCCAGAGCCGCCCGTTCGGACCGGCTTCGCGGAACCCCAGACTCCGGCCATCGGGGGATAGTGTCAGGTCGGCGTTGGTCGGACTGATCTGGGTGGTATCGCCAAATGTCACGTACTGCCAGATGGCGCCCCCGGCGGGGCTCCGTCCCACCCAGCCCCACGCCGCCATCCCCGCCGCCAGCAGCGCCAGGCCCCATGGCGCCGGGGTCACCCACCGGCGCGGGCGGCTCGCGGCGCGTTGTGCAGCGGCGGCGCCCCGGAGGGTCGTCGTGGCCTCGGGCCGGCTCAGCGCCTCGGCGAACTGCGCCGCGGTGGCAAAGCGATCGGCCGGGAGCTTCTCCAGCGCCTTGACCACGGCGTCCTCGACGTGAGGCGGGATCGACTTGCGCTGCAGCGTGAGCGAACGGGGCTCCTCGGTCATGACCCGGGCGATGATCGCCTGCGCGGTGGGGCCGGTGAACGGCGGCTCGCCGCTCAGCATCTCGAACAGCACGCAACCCAAGGCGTACACATCCGACCGCGCGGTGATCTCCCGCTCCCCCATCGCCTGCTCGGTGCTCATGTAATGCGGGGTGCCGAGCGACATGCCGGTCTCGGTCATCCGGGTGGCACCGCCGGCGCTTACCGCGAGGGCGATCCCGAAGTCGGCCACCAGCGCCGAGCCGTCGTGCAGCAGGATGTTCTCGGGCTTGATGTCGCGGTGGATGACCCCGTGGCGGTGGGCGTAGTCCAGGGCCGCGGCGACCTCGCTGCCGATCCGGACCGCATCCTCCACCGGGAGCTGCTTCTCGCGGGTGAGCCGGTCGCGCAGCGACTCACCCTCCACGAAGG
>JANNSC010000039.1:0-3123 GCA_031402135.1 Gemmatimonadales bacterium
ACCAGCCCGTCGGTCCGGGCCTCGACTGAGAGGATGCCTGCAGCCCTTTCAGTGAGGGCGTTGCTGAAGAGCCAGTGCTGGTGCCATTGGGGAAACAGAAGGTCGGGCGCAATCCAGAGGAGAAAGACCCCCACCCCGACCATCGGGCTGCCAAAGGGCCTGACCAGCTTCAGCGATATCGCGCCACGGGAAAAGCCCGCCAAGACCCCCGTGAGGACCAGCACCCAGAGGACGGCCCCGGACCGGGAATCCAATGCCAGAGTCGGGGCGACCACCAGGAGCAGCAGGAAAGCTGCGAAGGGAATGACGTACGGCAGTGATGGCAACCGCATCAGTCTCGGTGGTGGGAGTGGAAACGACGAGGCGGCAAGGCGATAGCGCTATCGCCTTGCCGCCGCATTCGCGTCCTTTTCCTTAGAACGTGTAGGACACCTTCGTCATCAACAGCCGTCCAAGCTTTGGAATGCCGACGAAAGTGGAGTAGTGCTTGTTGAGAGCGTTCTGGATGTTGGCCGAGATCTGCATGTTGCGGGCACCGACCGGCGGCTTCCAGCTGGCCTGGAGGTCAATCACCGCATACGAATCACCGGGAAGCAGCGAGCCCGGGTGGTTCGGATCTGGCGGGCTGATGTAAACCCCGGAGTTCACCGGGAAACCCTTCACTGCTCGCATCCGAGTCTCAGCACTCCAACCGTTCCGATCATCCCGCCAGCCAAAGGTGAGCGAGCCCTTGCTCTTGGTGGCATTGAGTGCGATGTCGGTGGGATCTCCGCTGCCAGCGGCGCGGGGGAAATAGTCCTTGTTGGTCCACGAGTAACTTCCGGCCAGGGTCAGATGGTTCCCCACCACCATGTCCATCGCCAGGTCGGCGCCATACAACTCCACCTTGCCGAAGTTCCGGTAGGTGAGGAACACATCCGGCCGCTCGGTAACCGACGAATTGGTGGGCACCACTGTACCCAGCGGTACCCCGGTGGTGGCCAGCGTCGTGGCAGCAGAAACCCCCGCCATGCCGGTACCGATTGCGGCCGCAGTGGCGGCGGCATTGGGCACGCCCGCGTTGGTGAACAGCGTGGTGAGATATGCGATGGTGCTGGCTCGATCCAGGAACACCGTCGGCGACTCCACGATCAGCGGGCCGGTGAAGTTGCGCCGGCGTTCCCACCAGCCATCAACCGAGATCTGCAGCTTGCCACCGATCAGCGCCTTGTAACCGACCTCGTAGGCATGGTTGATCGTCGGCTTGATCGGTTCGATATCGGTGACGGATGTCGGATTGATGTCAACGAACTGGAAAGTGGAAGTGTTCAGGGTGCGGAGTTGGGTACCGACCTGGGTGGTCGGCGCGTTGGCGGCCATCAGCCCCGCGAGTTGGGCTCCCGCCGTTGAGGCGACAGCGCCGACGGCCACCGCCCAGAATGAAGCGGCCCGGGCCGGTATCGCCCCGGCAGCTGGATTCCAAACACTCCGCATGCAGAGGTTGTCCACCCCGCCGGCGCACCCACCATTCTCCCGGAAGCGAAATCCGTCGCGGGGCACACCCAGCGCCCGGATCACCTGGGTCACGCCCGGCGCCAGCTGCCTGCTTCCACCCTCGATATCGAGAAACAGGTTGAGGCTGGTTGGGGTGGAGAAGGCGCGATTGAAGGTGAGGCGAAATGCCTGGTTCTCGGTTGGCTTGAAGACCAGCGCCGCCCGGGGAGAGAACACCGCGTTGTCGAACCGGTCGCTCTTGTCCATCCGGAGTGCCGCCACCAGGTCGAACTTCGGGGTGAGGCGGGTGATGCTGTGCACATAGGCACCGTATTCCACGATGCCGTCGATCCCCTCGTAGAGTCCGTTGATGGTGCCGCCGGTTCGGGAGTCCGTCTTGATGTATTCGGCGCCGTAGAGCAACGTCTCCTTGCCCTTGAACAGGTCGAAGCCATGCTGAAACTGGGCAACCCAAACCCGAGAGCTGTCCTGCAACGGATTACCACCCCGGAGCAGGAAGGTGTTGCCGGCATTGCTGAAATTGCCGAAACCTTGTACAAAGAGCCGCTTGTGCCGGAACCTGAGCTGGGCCGCGGTGTACTTCCAATCGCGAGCCTGGCCGGCACCGAGGCCGGTGTACTCGATCACACTCTTTGAGTTGTTCATCCCCAAATTGGCAATGATTTCGGTATTCACATCGGGCCGGACGTCCACCCGGGCTTCGCCGCCGTACTGCTCCAGGTTGAAGTCGCGGCACCCGGTATCGGTGTTGCAGACGCCTGCGGGAATGTTGAGGGCGGGCTTCAGGATATTGAGGGTGGCCGGCTCTGCCGCGTCGCGGTCGCGCCACTCGGTTCCCTTGAGGTAATTGCCCGACACCTTGAAGGCCACCTTGCTCCCCAACCGCATGGCATAGCGGCCGCTGGCCCGCCAGATGCCGCTGCCCTTGTCCGACCCGAGAGTAGTCCCGGAGGTGTACTGGGACCCCGCCCGCGCACCGCTTTCCAGGGAGAGGGTGGCCCCGGTCGAAGTGAATGGCGACCGGGTCAAGATATTCAGCACGCCGTTCGAGGCATTGGGCCCATACAGCGCCGCCCCCGGACCAAGGACGAGCTCGATCTTTTCGATATCATCGTTGGTGATCGGGAAGAAGGTCGAGATGTTCACGCGCAGCGATGGGACTGACGCGAACCGATTGTCGATCAAGGTGAGGAGCGCACCGGAAAAGATGTTGTTGAACCCCCGGGCCACCACGTTCGACTGCACCAGGCCCCCCTGGGATACGTCCACCCCCGGGATGCTCTTGAGGTGGTCCGCCACCGTGAGCGCAGGCCGTTCCGATATCTCGGCGCGGAGCAGAGCGAAAACGGCCGCAGGAGCGTCGGTCTGCTTTTCCGGGGCCTTGGATACGGTGGTCACCTCAATCGGAGCCAGCTCGAGCGGCTGCATTGCCAGCGCCGCATCCACCGAGGTAGTGGCCCCGGCAGCAATGGCGGTGTTGGGAAAGTCCTTGGGTCCATACCCCACAGACGACACCCGAACCAGGTACGTCCCTGGCGCAATGTTGGCGATCCGGTAGCTACCGTCGCTGCCAGACGACCCCGTTGCCGACAGTACCCCGTTCATTTGGATGACACTGACTCTTGCCCC
>JANNSC010000040.1:0-3762 GCA_031402135.1 Gemmatimonadales bacterium
TTCTCGCCCGGCGCTTCGGTCACAGCGCAGCTTTTGGGAGGGCTTGCGCGCTGCGGTTGGGGACAAGTACTCCCAATAGCGCTAGTTGCTGTGCACAAGCTGGAGGCAATCCAGCCAACCCCCTCCGCATCTCGCTTGATACGGTAGGATCAGAAATTCCCATTCGGTCTTGCAGAACCATCATTGAGCAGGCGACTTCGACCCTATCGATGGCGTCAAGTTCCGCTCTCCTCGAGTAAATCCTCGTCAGGCAATCCAGACGGCTCACGGTCGAATCGGGCTTTCTTGCGGTGAGCGCGCTCCACCTGCAAAAGAGCCCAGTCATCCCAATTGCGAGCGGCTCGTCGGCGATTTCCAGACCGACCTTGGCTGCCCACTTGGCTTCCTTACGTCGACCAAGCAGCCACAAGAGATCTGCCTTCATGAAACAAGTAGCTTGAGTCACCCATCGAGTGCCTGGCTGTCGGAGACACATGTTCAAGGAGGACAAGGCCCGCTCTGCGTCCTCTCGTTGGCCGAGCAATACTGACGAGATTCCTCGGTATGATGCAGCTGCTGCGACAAGGAACGGGCTCCCCTGTGAACGGTCGGCCAACCTGACCTTTTTTGCCCATTCTTTTCCACGGGCATAATTCCCCAGCCGGTGATTGCACAACAGAAGGTTTCCCGCGGCGGAATCGCGGAGCCCTTTATTGTCTAACCGGCATGCTAGTTCGTAGGCCTTCTCGAGCGCTGCGAGTCCGTCCTCATACCGTCCGGAGGCACAGGCGAGTGCACCGAGGCCGATTCTTGCGACCACTAGAGTTGAATCAGTTGTTTGATGCGCTGCCAAGAACTCGCAGAGATCTAATGTTGCAATTCTGCTCCGATCGAGCTCACCGTGATTGTAGTGGGCCATCGCAATGGCCAGCCTCACCAGACCCTCCTCTCGCGGGTCGAGGGAGTAAAGCTGGAAGGCGGACAATGCCCTGGATAGGGCGGAGTATAGATCCACGTTTCGCAACGAACCGGAGATGTTCGCCGCACCCAACACCGCCCGCGCCCTCGCACCCGGTGTCTTCATCGTCACGGCGGCGTCGATCAACCGCTCCGCAATCGCCCGATATTCAACCTCCGGAATCAAATGCAGGTGTCGCCTCGCCTCGATCGTCAACACCTCCGCCACTTCGTACAAATCCCGGTCCTCTTCCGAATTCGGCGCCAGCGTTCCCAGCAACTCCAGCGACACCTTCCACTCTGCCATCTCCTGATATGTCTCGGCCAGAAGCACGGTCGCCTCCCGCTTTGCCCGGCCTTTCAATGCCCCCAAGGCAGACGACAGGGCACGCACCCCCTCGTCCGGCACACCCCGCGCAATGGCCTCGCGCGCGCCCTTCAACAGATATGGCGTCGCTTCGAGATTCCGCCGGGCTCGGATGCAATGCCAGGCGATTTCCAACCCGGACACCTCGGCACCGGCGCCCTCCATGGCCAGCAAACGATCCGCCACCTCATGGTGCAAACGAACCCGCATCGCGATCGGGATTTTCAAGTACAGACGAGCCCGAATCAGTTCGTTGACAAACTCCAGGCCGTTGCCGATGTCGCGCAGCACCCGCTGGGCGGTCAGCTCCGACAGCGCAGCGAGCGTTTGAGCTCGGCTCAACCCCACATCGAGAAAGCAGGCGAGGTCGCCGAGCCGCTTGCCCAGGATGGCAGCAAGGTGGAGCACCGTTCGCGTCCGTGGCGTCAGGGCCGGAAGCAGGCGTTCGATCAATCGATCGTAGCTCATGGCCTCCGGCGCGGCCGTCGCGATGTCGCTCTGCATTGCCGGCAAGGACACCGCCAGAGAAGCATCGCCATGAGCAGCCCAGTCGTGCGCCAACATTTCCAGCGCCATCGGATTACCGGCTCCGGCTCGAACCAGTGCCCGGCGCACCGGCGGCCCCGGCGACTTGCCCTGGCTTTCCAGGATGGACCGGAGCAGCGCCTCACTTTCGTCCTCGTTGAGGGGCAATAGATCCACCCAGCGCATCGGAAGATCTGCCACACCTTGCCGGATCCGGGTTGCCGCACCGGACTCACCGGGCGCGGGCGGACGGGCAGTCAGCACCAGCATCAGCCGCTCGATCCCGGCACGACGCAGCAGCAGGTGCAGTACCCCCAAGCTTGCCTCATCGGCCCGGGGATAGTCATCCACGATGATGACAAGAGGCTGCTCCTCCATGATGGAATCAAAGAGCGCCCAGACCGCCTCGGCGAATTGGAGACGGGCCACCTCGCCCTCCGCATGACGCGGCGCCGGAAGGTTTGGGAATCGCTCGCGCACCTGCGGCACCAGGCGGGCGAGCTCCGCCAGTGATTCCGGGGCGGTACCAATCGCGCCGGGCTGATCGAGAACTGTGGTCACCAACGCCGCCATCATCCCGTAGGTAATCCGCTGCTCCAGCTCGAAGCACTGCACTCGGGCCACCGCTGCACCCTCCAGCTCTGCGCTGGCCGCGAAACGGAGCGCCAGAGTGGTTTTTCCGATCCCCGATTCCCCAGTGATGAGGACATGCCGAGTCTTCAGTTGGGTGGTGTCCTCCCACGCTTCAAAAATTGTGCGGAACTCGGCGTACCTCCCGACGAATCGTCGCGGCTTCGCCTCCTCATCCTCCTTGACCCGCCCCGGTACCGGTGCCTTTCGATCGAGCATCGCCTGCTGAAGACGGTTTGCCAGGCCCTCCAGCAATTCGGAAGGCTCCGCCGCGAGCTCCTGCGCCAGCTTTGCGCGCCAATCCGAATAAATGCGGAGGGCACTGACTCGATCCCCCAGCATGGCAAGACCCTCCATCTTGGCCCGGATGCCTTCCTCGCTGAGGTCGTCGAGTGCCAACAGGCGATCGGCGTGCCGCAGAATCTGGGTGACGTTTCCCGATCGCCGGGCATGGTCCACCAGCGTCATCACTCCGGCCTGGATGACAGGAAGCAGCTGAGCGTGCACCGCATCACGCCACTGCTGAAAGTCCGGGGCATCCTCAATGTCGAAACCCGCCAGAAAACCATCCACCTCGAGCGGCGCGCCGGGTTCACTGGCGAAGATCTCGCCGTGGGTCAGCGCCGCAAGATCGAGGGCGACCATCCCTCGTTCCAGACGCACGCTTGAGCCCGTGGTCCGAACTGCCCCCGCGCCGAGCAATCTCCGGATCACCGAAAGTGCCATGGAGAGGGAATGCCGGCCCTTCGACACCGCAACCGCACCCCAGAGGAGTTGCACCAAGGACTCGCGCCGATGCGCGAACCGATGATCCACGGCGAGGTAGATGAGGAGGGCAAGATGCTTTCGCACCTTGATCTTGATCGGGCGACCGTCGGCCGCTCGAAGTTCCGGGTATCCCATCGCCTTGAGGTAGAGCTGCTGATCCATAGTTACCGCTCCCCGCAAACCAGAGCCTCAGATTGCCGATGCGGGCAGAAGCTACGATTCGCGCTGCCAGGCTTCAAATGGGAATCGAAGGACCAACCACAATCGTTTGACGGTAATGGCGGGAGTTGTCAACCTAAGCGCTTGTATTACAAGCGCTTACGGAGTGAGAAGGGAGCGGTGGAGTTCGGGGACTTTCCTCGGCTTGCCAGGGTGGACCCGGCCCGCTTCATCACCGCCGGCCATGCGCATAGGCGCCGGCGCCCCTGGCAAACATCAGGTGATGTGTCGGCTTGCAGCTGTTTCACGACCTCAGTGATGGCGGCAAAGGCCGCTTGGCCGGCTTGGGTCGGCAGAGCGGCCGATGCGTTCAGGAC
>JANNSC010000041.1:0-3279 GCA_031402135.1 Gemmatimonadales bacterium
CGCCGGGCCTGCCGCCGCAGCAGGTGGAAGAATTGGGCCGGGGTGGTGCAATTGGCCACCCGGAAATTTCCTTCGGCGGCAAGCTGCAGGAAGCGCTCGATGCGGGCGCTCGAATGCTCCGGGCCCTGGCCCTCATATCCGTGGGGCAGCAGGAGGGTGAGTCGGTTGGTCACTCCCCATTTTGACATCCCCGCAGCAATGAACTGGTCGACAATGACTTGGGCCCCGTTGATAAAGTCTCCGAACTGAGCCTCCCACAGCACCAAGGTGTCCGGCGCGGCCGTGGCGTATCCGTACTCGAATCCGAGAGTCGCGAGTTCCGAGAGGGGACTGTTGTACACCTCGAATGCCGCGAGGGCTCCGGGGAGGCGCTGCATCGGCGTGCAGGTCTCTCCGGAGACGGCGTCGTGCAGCACCAGATGTCGATGGCTGAATGTTCCCCGCTCACTGTCCTGCCCGGTCAGGCGGATTGGAACACCCTCGGTCAGCAGCGACGCAAACGCCAGCCCCTCGGCGTGGCCCCAATCGATTCCACCCTCCGGGCCCATTGCCACGGTCCGCCGCTCCAGCTGGCGCTTGAGCTTCGGATTGACGACGAACCCCTCGGGAACCTGGAGCAGTTGCTGGTTGAGCGCGCGCAGGTGCTCGGCCGGTAGCGCGGTTTCCACCACCTCGTCCGGGTTCAGCTTCGCGCCGCTGCCAGGGGCGGACGGGGCCTGGGTGGCGCTGGCGCGAAAGCCCTGCTGGACCTCCACCAGCCGCTGGTAGGCGGCAAGGTATCGTGCCTCGGCTTCGTCCGAAGTGATCACGCCGTCCCGCACCAGCACCGCTGCGTATTGTTCTCGGGCGGTTGGATGACCCTTGATGCGCTCATACATCAGCGGCTGGGTGTAGCTCGGTTCATCGCCCTCGTTGTGGCCCCAGCGTCGGTAGCCCACCAGGTCGATCAGTACGTCGCGCTGGAATTCTTTTCGGTACATCATGGCCAGACGCACCGCCGCAAGGCACGCTTCGGCATCATCGGCGTTGACGTGGATGATCGGTATGTCGTAGCCCTTGGCCAGATCGCTGGCGTGCCGGGTGGACCGGGCGTCTACCATGTCGGTGGTAAAGCCGACCTGATTATTGGTGATCAGGTGGATGGTGCCGCCGACCCGATACCCCCGCAGGGCGTTCAGGTTCAGGGTTTCCGCCACCACGCCCTGTCCGGCAAACGCAGCGTCGCCATGAATGACCACCGGCACCGCCGCTGCGGTGTCCTGGTGCGCCTGTTGGCCACGGCGCTGAGTCTGTTGCGCCCGGGCGCGCCCGTCGACCACCGGGCCGACGAACTCGAGGTGGCTCGGGTTATGAGCCAGCGCGACCGTGATCACCCTTCCGGAGCGGGTCTGATACACTCCCTCAGCACCGTGATGGTACTTCACGTCGCCGGTGCCATCCTCCGGAAGCAAGAAGCCGCCCTCTACCTTCTTGCCACCCTCGAACTCGGCAAAAACGGTGACGTAGGGCCGCCCGACGGTGTGGGTGAGCACACTGAGCCGCCCCCGGTGCGCCATGCCGACCCCGACCTCCCGCGAGCCGAGGTCGGCGGAGAGTTCCACCACCTGGTCGAGCATTGGCACCAGCAGATCGACTCCCTCGATCGAAAAACGCTTCTGCCCCAGGTACGCCTTGTGGAGGAACCGCTCGAACGCCTCGACAGCGATCAGCCGCTCCAGCAGGGCCAACTGTTCTTCCCGCGCCAGCGGTTGCCGGTGCCGGCCCGACTCGATTATCTGGCGGAGCCAGACCCGCTGTTGGTGATCGCTGACGTGTTCGACCTCGTAGGCTATGGTGCCGCAATAGGTCGCTTGAAGGTTGGGGAGCGCCTCCGCCAGCGTCGCACCGGGTACCGCGATCCGGAGGACGCTGTTGGGGATCAACGCCATCGCCTCGGCGGTGAGTCCCAGCGTTGTGGGATTGAGTGACGGATCGCCCAGGGGCTCGCTGCCCAGGGGGTCCAGGCGAGCGGCAAGGTGGCCGTGGGTGCGGTGGGCCTTTACCAGGGCCATGGCGGCAGCGACGAGTTCCAGTTCCAGGGGGCCGGTGCCCTGACCGACCGGAGTGGCGCGGGGAGCCGATCGCTGCACGGTTGGACCACCGGACGGCGGAGCGCTGGTACCGGGGGTCCAGTTCATGCCAAAGCTTCCGAAAATTGCCTGGTAGAATCCCTCGGACCCCGCCAGCATGTGCTCCACCGTCCGGAGGAACGCTCCCGATTCTGCGCCCTGAATGATGCGATGGTCGTAGGTGCTGGTGATGGTCATCACCTTGCTCACACCCAGCTGGGTGATTGCCTCTGGAGCCGTGGCGGAAAATTCTGGTGGATACCCGATGGCGCCCACCGCAATGATGCTTCCCTGACCCGCCATCAGCCGTGGCACCGAGGCCACGGTGCCTAACCCGCCCGGATTGGTCAATGTGACGTTGCCGCCGGCAAAGTCGTCCGGCATCAGCTTGTTGCTGCGGGCCTTCTCGACGATGACGTCGTACGCCGCCTGGAACTCGGAGTAACTGAGGATTTCCGCGTGTTTGAGCACCGGCACCACCAGGCCCCTGCTGCCGTCCTTCCGCTCGACATCCACCGCCAGACCGAGATGGATCCCGTCCGGCGTCACCCGATGCGGCGTGCCGCCGAACAGCGTGAACGAATGCGCCATGACCGGGTGCTGCTTGATCGCCTGAACCAGCGCCCAGGCGATGAAATGGGTGAACGACGCCTTCTCGCTGCGCCCGGCGCTCTTCCGTCCGGCGTTGAAGGCGGTGCGCGCCGCTTCCAGGACGCCCACCGGGAGTTCCCGAAAGGTGGTCGCCGTGGGGACGCTGAGACTTTCCACCATGTTCTGGACCAGCCGAGCGGCGGGACCCTTGATGACGGTCGCATTGGCCGGAGCGGGGGTTGGCGCTGTCGGCACCGCCGCTTTGGCGCCGTTGGTCGTGGGGGTCGGCCGTTCGCCCACCCGCCCACTCTCGAAGAGCTGACGCCACTCAAGGGGTACGGCGGCGGGGTCCTTGAGGTAGTCCTCGTACAAGGACTGGGCAAAGCCGGCGTTGGCAGTCTCAAAAACATTCGGATCCATGGCAAACTCCTTGGACCGAAGATAATGCGCGGCCTCGACTTCGGGGGGCGTGCGGCTACAGCGTTTCGGCCAGCAGCCGCGCCACAGTGGGCCGTCCCGCCGCGCCTTGGTCCTTCGTTTCGGTGGTCAGATGGAGCCGCCGCGCCATCACGTCCTCCGC
>JANNSC010000042.1:0-4897 GCA_031402135.1 Gemmatimonadales bacterium
GGGCGGTGTCGTTCATCCAGCGCGAGCATGCCGGGCCGTTCCTGCTCTACCTCGCCCACAAGGCGGTGCACCCGGATATTGTGCAGCGGAACGACGGTTCGACCGATCCGGAGAGCGATCGTGGGTACATCCCGGCGCCGCGCGACGAGGGCCGCTATAAGGGCCGGATGTTTCCGCGACGGCAGTTGCAAGCGGAAGTGGCGGCGGATCTCGAGGGAAAGCCCGCCATCCGGCACGCCCTCGCCAATCTTCCCACCGTGCCCGATACCAGCTCCGGTGAGCACCAGCATCCGGTGACCCCCTGGACCGGCGAGGAAACCATCCGCCGCCGCGCCGAGATGATACTCGGCGTGGATGAGAGCCTGGGGCGGATCATGGCGACGCTGGATTCGCTCAAGATCCTGGACCGGACGGTGATTGTGCTGAGTAGCGACAACGGTTTCTTCTTCGGCGAGCACGGCCTCACCACCGAGCGCCGGCTGCCCTACGAGGAGTCGATCCGGGATCCGTTGCTGATGCGCTATCCGCCGAAGATCCCGGCCGGGTCCCGGCCGGAGGGGCTGGCGTTGACGGTGGACCTGGCGCCGACGCTGCTGGAATTCGCCGGGGTGCCGATCGGCCCGCATATTCAGGGGCGCTCGCTGATGCCGCTCTTCGGCCGGACGCCGCCCGGCTGGCGGCAGGCGGTCTTGGTGGAGTTTTACACCAACGAGCAGCCGTTTCCGCACCTGCTGGACATGGACTACCGGGCCATCCGGACCGCCCGGTACAAGTACATCCACTGGATCAAGTTTCCCGAGCAGGATGAGTTGTATGATCTGAAGACGGATTCGCTCGAACGGCGCAACGTGGCCAAAGACCCGGCGATGGCGGGAGTCCGGACCCGAATGCAGGCCGAGCTGGGCCGGCTGGTGCTGCAGGCGGTGGGACTTGCTACTCAGTGAGGCCGGCCGGGCATCCGGCGATCCAAACCAGCACCGACCATTACTCGCACCCCACAGGTACATGACCCCACGATTTTTGTTGGCACTCATCGCGCTGGGCAGCACCCCGCTGCCGCTGCCGGCCCAGAGCATCGACACCACGGCCATCGCCAAGGCGGCGGCCTCGCTCACATTCCGAACCCTGGGGCCCGGGCTGATGAGCGGCCGGATCCAGGACATCGCGGTCCACCCCAGAGACCGCAGCACCTGGTATGTCGCCGCCGGCTCCGGCGGCATCTGGAAGACCAGCAACGCCGGCACCACCTTCGCGCCGGTGTTTGACGGCCAGGCCTCCTACTCGATTGGCGAAATCACCCTCGACCCGGCCAACCCCGAGGTGGTCTGGGTCGGCACCGGCGAAAACGTGAGCGGACGGCACGTCGGCTGGGGCGACGGGGTGTACCGGAGTCGAGACGCCGGACGAACCTGGGAGCGCATGGGCCTCGCCGCCTCCCAGCACATCGGCCGCATTCTCATCGATCCTCGGGACAGTCGAGTGGTGCTGGTGGCGGCGGAGGGCCCACTCTGGTCCGCCGGGGGCGAGCGCGGCGTGTATCGCAGTGGCGATGGCGGCGTGACCTGGACCGCTGCCCTGCAAATCGACGAGAATACCGGCATCACCGACCTGGAGTTCGATCCCGCCAACCCCGACGTGGTGTACGCCGCGGCGTATCAGCGCCGCCGCCACGTCTGGGGTTTTCTGGGCGGTGGCCCCAAGTCGGGCATCTGGAAATCGGTCGACAACGGGAAGAGCTGGCGCCAGCTGGCCACCGGACTCCCCAAGGGGGATATGGGCAAGATCGGCCTCGCGGTTACCGCCGCCGATCCCAACCTCGTCTACGCCACCATCGAAGCCACCGGTGAGGAGCGCGGCTTCTACCGCTCCCGGGACAAGGGCGAGAGTTGGGAACGACGGAACGGCTACATCTCCGGCGGCACCGGCCCCCATTACTACCAGGAAATAGAAGCATCCCCGGTCAATCCCGATCTGGTGTATCAGATGGACGTCTTCCTCCACGTAACCCGGGATGGCGGCGCCACCTTTGGCCTCCTCGAAACCGGCCGGGCCAAGCACAGCGACAACCACGCCCTGGTCATTGACCCCAGCAACGGTCGCCACCTTCTGGTTGGCACCGATGCCGGGCTCTACCAGAGCTTCGACGAAGGCACCTCCTGGCGGCACTTCCCCAACCTGCCGGTGTCCCAGTTCTACAAAGTGGCCGTCAACAACCGCGAGCCGTTCTATGACGTCATGGTGGGCGCCCAGGACCTCGGCACCCTGCACGGTCCGTCCCGGACGCTCAACCGCGACGGCGTCCGCAATCAAGACTGGTACGTGCCGCTCGGTGCCGACGGGTACGGTGTGGCGTTCGACCCCCGCGACCCGGAGCTGTTGTACCTGATGTATCAGGAAGGCATGCTGTTCCGGAACGACCGCCGGAGCGACGAGCCGTTGAGCATTCGCCCGATGCCGGCCGCGGGAGATCCACCGGAGCGGTGGAACTGGGATGCGCCGATTCTGGTGAGCCCCAACAACCCCGATCGGATCTACTACGGTTCCCAACGGATCTGGCGGAGCGACGATCGGGGCGACAGCTGGACCCCGATCAGCGGTGACTTGACCCTGGGCCGCAATCGCTATCAGCAGCCGTTCATGGGCCGAGTCTGGAGCGTCGACGCGCTCTTCGACCACGGGGCCATGTCGAAATACGCCACCACAACTGCCATTGCCGAATCGCCGCTGGCCGCCGGCGTGCTGGTGGTCGGCACCGACGATGGGGTGATCCAGGTCACCACCAACGGCGGTGGAAGTTGGGCACCTGCCGCTCCGCTTCCCGGACTGCCGCCGCTCTCCTTCGTCAACGATGTCGAGATGTCCCTGCACGACGGCCGCACCATCTACGCCACCGCCGACGCCCACAAGACCGGCGATTTCACACCCCATGTCTTCGAGAGCACCGACCTGGGAAAGACCTGGCGGTCCATTTCCGGCAACCTGCCCAAGGGAACTATCGTCTGGGCCATCCAGCAGGACCACCTCCGCCCCGACCTGCTCTTCCTCGGCACCGAGTTCGGGCTCTACTTCTCCCCCAACCGCGGCACCCACTGGTTCAAGCTGAGTGGCGGCGTGCCCACCATCCCGATCCGGGATCTCAAACTCCACCGGCGCGACAACGATCTTGTCGCCGCCAGCTTCGGGCGGGGCGTCTACGTCCTGGACGATTACACCCCGCTGCGCGACCTCACCGCCGGCGCGCTCGCCGGCGAGGGCGCTCTTTTCCCGGTACGCGATGCCTGGTGGTACGTGCCTTCGCAGCCCTCCCAGGCGCCGGGGCGGCCCGAGGCGGGGAGCGACGACTTCAGGACGCCTAACCCGCCGTTCGGGGCGGTCTTTACCTATCACCTGGGTACCGCTCTCAGCACCGCGCGCGAGGCCCGAGAAGCCCGGGAAAAGACCCTGCGGCAACAAAACGCCGACGCCCCTTTTCCCGGCTTCGAGCGGCTCCGCGAGGAGGCACTGGAGAGCGGCCCCAAGGCGTTGCTCATGATTTCCGACGCGGCGGGACGCACCGTGAGAATGGTGGAAGGCCCCGTCAGCGCCGGCCTCCATCGAATCAACTGGGATCTTCGCGGTCCGAACCCCAACCCGGTGAACCTCTCGCCTCCGGGGTTCCAGGCTCCGTGGGACGATCCTCCCCGGGGGCCACTGCTGGCGCCGGGCCGCTACACGGTGGCGCTCGCCGTTGTTTCGGCAAGCGGTGTCCGGCGCATCGGCGAGCCGCGGACGTTCGCGGTCAGGCCGGTGCCCAATCTGGCGCCCGGCACCGACGTTGTGGCGGTGACGGCGTTTCAGCAGCAGGCCGCCGAGCTGCTGCGGCGGGTGAGCGGCGCTGGTGCGGAGCTTGGCCGAGTCAGGGAACAGCTTCGGTATATGCGCGCCGCTCTGGCCCAGACTCCGAGGGCTGATCCGGCGCTGGCCCTCCGGGTGGACTCGTTAACCCGCGCCGTTGCACTCCTCGAGGTCCGCTTGAATGGCGACCCCGCCCGCCAGCGGCTGAATGAATCCGAGGCGCCGTCGGTCAACGAGCGGGTTGGAATGGTCATCGGCGGGCATTGGCAAACCCGGCAGATGCCGACCGGCACCATGCGGCGGGACATCGAGATCGCGGCCGCCGCCTTTGCGGCGCTCCAGGGAGAGCTGACGGCGCTCCTGGAAGGCGATCTCGCCCGTCTCGAAGCCGATCTGCAGGCCGCGGGAGCACCCTGGACTCCGGGGCAGCGGCCGCGCTGAGATGAATCGCCTGACGATGGAGCAATCAGCATGACCGTGCCAGTCGAACGCCTCACCGCCGCCCGGTCCGACCGCTACCGCATCGCGCGGGAGCTTGGTGCCGGCGGCATGGCCACCGTCTACCTGCGTTCCCAAACGTGAGCCCGGCGATGTGGCAGGTCTCGACCACTGGAGGCACTGAGCCCCGCTGGGCCCATAGCGGGCGGGAACTCTTTTTCCGGAATGAGGCGGGCGAGTTCGTGGTGGTATCGGTCACCGCCGCAGCGACCTTTGAGTGGGGCGAGCCTCGATCGCTCTTCTCGATGCAGGCCTATCGAACCGCCAACAACGGCCGGATGTGGGACGTGGCCCCCGGCGACCAGCGCGTCCTCATGTTGCGCCTGATCACGAGCGACACACCGTCGGAACTGATCGTGGTGCAGAATTTCTTCGAAGAGCTCAAGGCCAAGGAGCAGCGATGAGCGAGATCATTGGCCCCACCCGTCCGTCGCCCGTAGATTCCACCCCATGACACCGGATGCCTTGCCGGGAGCCGATCTCGTCGAGCGGGGGCTTTGCGACCTTGACCAGGGTGCCGAGACCGTCGAGTCGCTGCTCGTCTCCCTCGGCGCGCCGCGACTGC
>JANNSC010000043.1:0-2359 GCA_031402135.1 Gemmatimonadales bacterium
CACGCCATTGCTGACCGGCGCCCGGAGGAATCCCGTCGGCACCCCGAACGACATCACCGAGCTGTCCAGTGCGTAGTTCGGCACGAACCGCTGGGGAAACTCGGTCGCACCCAGGCCCGCCGAGGGCGCGAATCGCTCGCCGTCGCCAAACGAAACGAAATGATTCTTCCACGCCACCAGCGTTCCGGCGGCGTCCACTCCCCCAGTGAGGTAATGCCAGCCCGCCGGGCGGTAAAAGTCGTGCCGGGTATCGTCTTCGCGGCTCCACAACAGCTTCACCGGAACGCCGGCCTGTTTCGCGATCGCTGCCGCTTCGACCATGTAATCGTTGTTGAGCCGGCGGCCAAAGCCACCCCCGCTCCGGGTGAGGTTGACCGTGATATCGGTTTCCGGAATGTTGAGTGTACGGGCCACCAGCGCACGGCCGCCCTGCGGCGCCTGGCTCGGCGCCCAGATCGTCATCTTTCCGTCCAGGAAGTGCGCCGTGCAGTTCTGTGGCTCCAGCGGAGCGTGGGCCAGGAAAGGATAGAAATATTCTCCCTTCACCACCTTGGCCGCGCCACTCAAGCCGGCATCGGGATCGCCATCCTTTCTGAGGGAGCGCTGGGGCGGTTGCTGGCTCAACTCCGCCGCCTTTGCCGCAAACCCGGCGCTGCTCTGGGCCGCCGTCGCCCCCTCATTCCACGTCACCACCAGCTTTTCCCGCGCCTTCTTCGCCGCCCACCAGGTGTCCGCAAGAATCGCCACACCACTCAGCAACCCGCTGAGGGCGGCACCGCCCTCCACCACGAAAACCTGCTTCACCCCCGGCTGGGTCTTCACCACCTCCAGGTTGCCGCTCTGCACCGTCCCCGCAAACACCGGGCACTTCTCGAACACCGCGTACAGCATGCCCGGAAGGACCATGTCGATGCCGTACATCGGCACCCCGGTCACGATTCGGTGGGTGTCCACCCCGCGCACCGGCCGGCCAATGATCCGGAACTCCTTGGGGTCCTTGAGCGCCACGCTTTCCAGAGTCGGTGGCGTTACCGTCATTGCCTTTGCGAGCAGTGCCCCGTACTTGAGGCTCCGACCACTGCCGCGGTGATGCACCACCCCGGATGCCGTTTGACACTCGGTTGCCGGAACGCCCCACGTGTCCGCCGCCGCCGTTACCATCATGGCACGCGCGGCGGCACCCACCCGCCGCATCGGCATCCAGTTGTTCGGCGTGGCCGTGCTGCCGCCAGCCGATTGGTTCTGGAACTTCGTGGTGTCCAGTGGCGCCTGCTCGATCCGGACATCCTTCCAATCCACATCGAGCTCGTCCGCAATCAGCATCGGCAGCATCGTCTTGACGCCCTGGCCGATCTCCGGATTCTTGGCAATAATGGTGACGATGCCGTCCGGCATGATCTTGATGAATGCGTTGGGCGCCAGGGCATCCCCGATCATCTGTGGCGCCGGCCCCTGCATTCCAATAACCCGGAGCCCGAAGAAAATCCCCCCGCCGGCAATTGCCGTCACGCCGAGAAATTCTCGGCGGGTTACCCCCGCGCGCGCCGTCATGCCGCCTCCTCGGGCGCGCCGCCCGGTGAACCAGCCCGCGGTGATGGTGGAATGTTCCCGGCCGCCTGATGAATGGCCTGACGAATTCGGAGATAGGTGGCACAGCGGCAGAGATTCCCGTTCATCGCCGCGTCGATTTGAGCGTCGGTGGGTTTGGGCGTCTTGGCCAGCAGCGACGCCGCCGACATCAGCTGCCCCGCCTGGCAATAGCCGCATTGCGGTACGTCAAGCTCCTCCCACGCCCGCTGCAGAGCGTGCGTCCCGTCCGGCGACAGCCCCTCGATTGTCGTGATCTCGGCACCGGCTACGGCGCTGACCGGCAATACACATGATCGCCTTGCCACCCCCGCCACGTGCACCGTGCACGCCCCGCATCGGGCCATCCCGCAGCCGAATTTGGTGCCCTTCAGATCGAGCACATCGCGGAGCACCCACAGCAGTGGCATGGTGGGTGGAACGTCCACCGTCGCGGAGCTCCCGTTGACTCTGAACGTCACGCTCATGGTTTGACGTGCCTCCGCAAGGTGCGCGCTCCAACCTCTGCGCCGTAAATATTGCCCTTCGCGTCCACCGCCAGTCCCTCTGCGGCGCTGGTGCTGGGCGGGTTCACCGCAGGATCGGGAATGAAGGCAGTAACCTTGCCGTCATTGACGCTTCCGATCCGGATGCCCCGTTTCCACTCCGGACGGGCCGGTTCCACCGATCCCGATTCCGAATCGGCGACGTAGATCATGTCGTTCCGGTCGATCCAGATTCCGCTCGGCCGGCTGAACTGGTACCACTGGCCCAGGACCTTGCCCTGCAGGTC
>JANNSC010000044.1:0-8804 GCA_031402135.1 Gemmatimonadales bacterium
TCGGGCAGGTAGAGGACCTGAATGGGATCGCCGGGCACCCAGCGCTCGGCGATAGATCCCAGGATCTGATCGGTATCGCGGAGGCGGCGACCCTCCACTTCGAACTCGTAACGCACCTTCTTCAGTTTTATTCCGAACCCGACGTCCTCGTCCCCCAAAATGTCGAGCACCTGCGCCGTCGCCTGAACCCCCTCCTTGAAAAACGGAATGAGCCTGCGCTTTCGGGCCCGGGCCGAACTGGCCATGACCACGGGAAGGACGCCGACGGTGATGAGAGAGAAGAAGCCAAGCATCAATATTCCGGGAAGATCGAGACCACCGCCCCGCTTGTTGGGATAATCCAACAGGTCCCAGGCGGTGTACCGGACCTTGTTGAACCGCTCCTTGAGCGGTCCATCAATCACCCGGGGCGCGGGTCCGAACAGATCCGCGGGAGCCAGGGCGGCTGCAGTGGACGCCGTGAGTGGAGCAGGCGAGACGGTGCCTGTTCTCGCGGCGGGAGGTGGGGCGGCCGTCCCGAGGAGGGCGCCGCGGGCGTCGCGGGCCGTTTGGAAACGATCTCCTGGAACGGGGGCGAGCATGCGGGTCAGGACCCCGCGAAGCCGTTCGTCACCGGGGAGAGACCGAGGAATCTCGAGCCGGCCGGCCTCGGACATGAACTGCGCCGGCGCCCTCCCGGTCACCAGGTGCAGAAAGGTGGCGCCAAGGGAGAAGAGGTCGCTGGAGGCGCTGGCTTGGCCCATGTACTGCTCGTAGGGCATATAGCCGTAGGTGCCCACCACGGTGCTGCCCGGATCATCTTCGGCGCGGAAGACGTTGCGCACCGCACCGAAATCCACCAGTGCAGGAGTTCCATCCGGGCGGAGAATGAGGTTGGCGGGCTTGATATCACGATGGAGGATCGGCGGGACCCGTGAGTGGAGATACTCGAGGAGGCTCAGGGCGTCCACCAGCAGCTGCAACACCTCGGCCGAATCGAGGTGCCGGTTTTCGGCGATGAGCGTGGCGAGTGGGGTGCCCTCGATGTACTCCATGACCAGGAATGCCGCTTCGGTCCCGTCCCACTGCGCACGGAAGGTGGTGTGCACCGCGGGAACCCCGGGGTGGCGGAGGTCTCGGAGGACCGAGGCCTCCCGTTCGAAGAGTGCAAACGCCTTCCAGTTCGAGGCTGCCCGGGGCTGAAGCACCTTGACGGCAACCTCCCGGCCCAGCTGGCGGTCGCGGGCCAGCAGGGTGTGTCCAAAGGCTCCCGAACCGAGGGTTCGGATTACCTCATAGCGATCTGCGATCACAGCGGGTGCGGTCATTGTTGTAGCATGTCAGAGCCCGGCGGGAATCTCCACCCGACTCGAATTCACCACCGCTTCGTTGGCGAGGATGCCAAGGGCGGTGGCCCGGAAACCGTCGGCAGCGGAGCACGCCACCGGGGTGCCCTCGGTCACGCTTTTCAGGAAATCACCCAGCGCGTAGTACAACGAGGAATAGGGAAGGCCAACGCCCTGCTTGAGCGCGCCCTGAGCGGCCAGCTTGGTGGCGTCAGCGATCAGGATGATTCCCTCGTCGGTATGGAACTGCTGGCGGGTGGCATACACCTCCCAGCCCTGGGTCGGTGCGTCGGCTTCTTTGAACATCCAACCGTGACTCCAGGCGAGCTTGATCGCGGCATTGGTGCCGTGGAACACCTCGTATTGCCCCCCGAAGGAATTGGCCAGCGTGGCCTCATAGTCGAGTGACACGCCATCACCCCAGGTCAGGGTGGTGTGGATGGTATCCGGCACGGTGCGTCCATCGGCATGGAGCCGGATGGCTCCACGCCCGCTGACCGAGATGGGCATCCGCCCGCGGTACCAAGTGAAGACGTCGAACTGCTGGGCGCCGATTTCTCCAGCGAGCCCGAGGGTGACCGCCGGGTCGAGCCGCCAGTTGGCTGCCTGGGCGGTGCCCGGTTCGGCGGCCGGAAACCTCCAGGAAGTCTTGCGATGGTACTGGGCGTAGAGGGACACCAAGTCTCGCACTGATCCGGAACGGAAAAAATCCCGCGCGAGCTGATAGACCGGATTGGACCGCCCCTGAAATCCGGCGTGGAATACGCGTTTGCCGGCTTCGGCGGTCTGGGCCGCTGCGGCGATGCCACGAGCATCCTCCAGGGTGTGGGCCAGCGGGGCCTCGCAGTACACATGGCGGCCGGCTTGAAGGCAATCCTCCACAATCCGGCGGTGCAGATGGGTTGGGGTGGCCACGATCACGCTCTCGACGTCTTTGCGACGATCCAGGAGCGCCTGATAGTCGGTGAACCCCTCCGCCCCGGGCGCGCGCTCCAGGGCAGACGCCAGCCGGGATGGGCTGGTATCACACAGCGCGGCGACCCGGGCGCCCTCGATCTGCTGCAACTCCTGGATGATCTGCCGGCCCTGCCGGCCGACTCCGATAAGGCCAACGGCTCGTGGTTCAGCGAGGCGCCGTGCACCGGCGAGCTCCAGCTCGGGAAGCAGCACGGCGCCGGCCATTGTGGAGATCAGGAATTCGCGGCGATTGGACATCAATGGCCCGGACCGGGAAACTGGGGAATCACGACCCGCCACTCCGGCCCGAGCGCTGGAGGACGCTGACCGAGCACCAGGATCGCCGTGCTCCACGCATCAGCGAGGCGGGCCGATGGTCCGACGACCGCCACCCGCCTCGGGCCCTGGACCAGCGTGGCGCTGCGGGGATCAATGGTCGGGTGCGGATTGCCCGGCCACACGGCGGACACCGAAAGCGCCGTGTTACAAAGGGTGATGACCGGCGCTCCGGCTTCGGGGCCCAAAGCCACGTCCCAGCCGGGAGATTCGGGCGGTGCCCCAAGCCCGAATGCGCTGCTCGTGCCGCCATGGAGGAACGCCGACGTGACTCCGGCGTCGCGCAGCACCCGGGCGGCGAGATCCAGGGCGTGCCCCTTGGCAATGGCTCCGAAGTCGAGCGGAAGCGCGCGATCGGCCAGCCGAATGGTACGGGTCGTGGGATCGAGGAGGATCGATTCCATGTGGCCGGTCGGAGCGGTGAGGTCAAACGCGCCACCGGAATCCCGCCAAACCGAGACCGCGTCCTGGAAGAGCGCCCAGGTGTCGGAATCCAGTGGGACCGCTGCGCTGCTGCGCCGAAGGTGGCCGATCAAGCCATTGGGCTCGAACCGAGTCAGGCGCCGATGACAGGCGTCGATTTCCTCGATGGCCGCCTCGGCTGCGGCACGAAACCGGCCCGGCTCCTCGTCCTGAACCAGCAATTCGAAGCGGGTGCCCATGGCGGCAGTTGCGAGCCGGAGCGGAGGCTCCGCGATCAGAATTTTCGAACCTTTCGAGTGGCAGGGTTGAATCCGAACGCGGCTCCCTCCCACATCGAGCGGGTGGCCAGCTCCACGATCACCATCACCTTGGTGGCGAGCTCGACCGGGCTGACCGACGGCTGGCGAGTGCGGATGGAGTCGAGCCAGCGGAGCCGGAGCGCGTCCTGGTCGTCCCCGTGGTCTTCGCCGTCGAAGGTCTTTTCCTCCAGTTCATTGGCAAAGAGCTGCTCCGGTTGCAGGCGGGTCTTGCGGCCATCGAGGTAGAGGTTGGCCTTGTGGCCCCGGATGACGGTGGGGAGGCCTTCCTGGTTGGCGGTGGAGCCGGCGATTACCATGGTGTGCTCGTTCTCGAACTCCACATTGATATTCACCTGGTCGTGATTCTCCATCACCTTGTCGACGTAGTGACCGCCGGAGGCCACCACCCGTATGGGCCAGCCAAGGCCAATGGCGTGAACCAGCGGGGTGATCTTGTGGACCAGGAGATCCCCGATGATTCCAGTGCTCCACTTCCGGTAGCGCCGCCAACGAGCGTACACCTCGGGGTTCCACGGATCCTTGGGCATGGGGCCGCACCAGGCGTCCCAATCGAGATTCACACCGGGCTGCCAGGCAGGGTCAATGGCGTAGTACAACCACTCCCCGTCTTTCGAATTGCGGCAGTAGCTGGTCTGACTCCAGACGGCTTTTCCAATGGCCCCGCTCTCCACCTGCTTCCGCGCTTCGATGGTGCTGGGAGTGAGCACGAACTGGGTGCCGACAACGACAATGCGGTCGGGGTGGTCGCGCACCGCATCCATGACCCGAAAGGCATCGCGCAGCCAGCGGGTCATCGGCTTTTCGACGTACACGTCCTTCCCCGCCTTCATGGCGTCGATGGCCATGTTTGCGTGCCAGTGCTCCGGCGACGCGATGAGCACGCCATGCAGGTCGGGCCGCGCCAGGAGCGCGCGATAGTCGGCATAGGCGTGACAGCTGTCGGCGCCCTGGACGTCCTCCACCTTTTTTTTTGCCGCCAGGAGCCGAGGCTCACATACATCGGCGAGTCCGATGACCCGGACATTGGTACGACCGTCCTTGGCGGCGCCCACCAGCGCTTCGAGGTGCCCGGTCCCCATGCCGCCGGTGCCGATGACCCCGATGTTGACCGGCTCGTCGTCGGCTAGCCGGGCTCGCCTCTGTTGTATGGCCGGGCTGCTGGGTGGCTCTAGGGCCGGAATCGCCGCAAGGGCGGCGGCGGTCTTGATAAAATCCCTGCGGGTGGAGTCGTTCATAGCTCAGCCCGTACTTTCTCCAGAAGGGCCTTGGTCTTGGCAATGCCTTCGCGCTCACTCAGGCGGCCGCCTTCGTACTCGATGCCGATCCAGGAATGGAAATTGGCAGCCATCACGATCTTGATCAGACGGCGGTAGTCCTTGGTGGTCTCCTCGCCACTCTCGTCAAAATCGTGGCTCTTGGCGCTCACCGCCTTGGCAAACGGCATCATTTCCGCCACGCCCAGGTATCGATCATATTCGTAAAAGTTGCCGAAATCGGGGAGGGTGCCGCAGCGGGGGTGGTTGACCAACTTCATCACGCCGGCGAGCCAATCGCCATGGCTCGACAATCCGCCGTGGTTTTCGACGATTACGTTGATTTCCTGTCCGGCGCCGTACTCGGTGAGTCGGCGGAGTCCGTCGGCGGCGAGCTTTTGCTGCTCCTCGGGGGGGCCTTTGCTCGCCGCGTTCACCCGGATGGTGGCACAGCCAAGCACCTTGGCAGCATCCACCCATTTATAGTGATTTTCCACCGCCTGGGTGCGCAGTGCGGGGTCAGGGTCGCCGAGGTCGCCCTCGCCGTCACACATAATGAGGTGCTGATAGACTCCGTAGTCTCCGGCTCGGCGATTCATTTCGGCGAGGTAGGCGGCGTCTCTCGCCTTGTCTTTGAAGAAGGAATTCACGTACTCGATGGCGTCGAGATCAAATTCGGCGCGCGCCACCTTGGCAAAGTCGAGGTGGTCGAGTTGCTTGCTCTGGAGCGCGGTGTGCAGCGACCATTGAGCCAGCGATATTCTGAAGGGCTCCGGCTTCTGAACAAAGGGGTTGATCCACGAAAGCCCCGCCACGGTCACGGAGGCCCGGTTGAGGAATTCTCGGCGGTTGACGAAGTCGGACACGGCGCAGCTCCCCTGATTCTGGTCTTGAATTCTACCTGCTCCTATCGCTCCGCGACAGCCAAGGAAGACGCCAGTGCCGCCTTACCGGATTGCCGTGTGTTCCTGGTCGCTCCAGCCGGAAAATGCTGATGTCCTTGCGGAGCGCGCCCATGCCACCGGCGTCACCGGGGTGCAGCTGGCGCTCGATCCGATTCGGCTCGGAACGATGGAGCTGGCCGAAACCCGGAACCGGTTGCGGGAGGCGGGCCTCGCCATCGTGTCGGGCATGATGGGAATGGAGGGTGAGGATTATTCGACGCTCGAATCGATCCGGCGGACCGGAGGGCTGGTGCCGAACGGCTCCTGGGCGGCCAATCGGCGGGCGGCGGCAGAGCTGGCTCGCATCGCCGCCGAACTCAAGCTCACGCTGGTGACATTTCATGCCGGTTTCATTCCTCCCGCGGCCAAGAATCCCGGTCGAGCGGTGCTGCTCGAGCGGCTCGGGGCAGTGGCCGAGATCTACGCCGAGCGAGGCGTCCAGATTGCCCTGGAAACCGGACAGGAGAGCTCGGTGGTGCTCGGGGAGGTGCTCGGTGCCCTGGAGCGCCAACAAGTCCGGGTCAACTTCGATCCGGCCAACCTCATCCTCTACGGCATGGGAGATCCGGTGGCGGCGCTGGGGACGCTGGCGTCGCGGGTGGCCCAGGTGCACATCAAGGACGCGCTCCCGCCGGTTCACCAGGGAGAGTGGGGCGTTGAGGTGCCGGTGGGAGAGGGCGCCGTTGACTGGGCGGCACTTCTCGGTGCGCTGCACGTGTGCCGGGAGGTGAATACACTGGTGATCGAGCGCGAGGCCGGCAATGACCGAGTTGGCGATGTGACCCGCGCCCGCCAATGTCTGGAGTCAGTGCTGCGGTGAGCAAAACCCTCGGCATCGGCATCATCGGGTTCGGCCTCATGGGACGCACCCACGCGGCGGGATATCTGGCAGCCAATCGCAGCGGCATGCCGGCTGAATTGCGGGGAGTGGTCGGATCGCTGGACGGTTGGGAGGCTGACGTACCTGGGGGCAGGGCAGGGAGCATCACCCGCTTTCCGACCGCCGACGCGCTTCTCGCACGGGAAGACATTCAGGCGGTGAGCGTCTGCAGTTACACCGATAGCCACGTTGAGCTTGCCCAGGCGGCGCTGGAGCGCGGCAAGCACGTGCTGGTGGAAAAGCCGGTTTCCCTCCGAAGCAGCGAGGTGGCCCGGCTCGCCGCCGCCGCCCGTCAGGCCGGGCTGATCTGCATGCCGGCGATGTGCATGCGCTTCTGGCCGGGGTGGCCTTGGCTGCGGGACCAGGTGCTTGGTGGGGAGTTCGGAGCAGTCCGGAAAGCCGTGTTCACCCGGACCGGCGGCCGGCCGACCTGGGGTACCAACTTCTATCTCGATGAAAGCCGAAGTGGTGGGGCGCTGTTCGATCTTCACATTCACGATGTGGATTTCATTCGGTGGTGCTTCGGGAATCCGGCAACGGTTTCCAGCACAGGGACCAGGCAGGATATCACGACCCGCTACAGCTACACCGACTTGCCGGCCGAGGTGTCGGCCCGGGGTGCGTGGCTGGCCGACCCGGCAGCGCCATTTTCGATGCGCTACGAAGTGGAATTCGAGCGAGGGGTGGTGCATTTCGACCTGGCATCCTCCCCGACAGTCCAGATCTTCCAAGAGGGGGCTACCCGGGCGGTGGCACTCCCCGACCAGGGCGCCTATGATGCCGAGGTGGGCCACTTCTTGGGCCTGATCTGGGGCCGGGCCGAGCGGCCGGACGCCTTGCTGGAGGAAGCGGCGGCGGTAACCCGGATCCTCGAGGCGGAAGCGGAGAGTCTTGTGACCGGGCGTGCCGTGGCGCCGAGTCTGTCCGGGCGGTAGGTTCTTCGCAGCCTCCTTCACATCTATAAATACATGCCTCGTTCACTCGGAATCGCACTCATCGGCCAGCAGTTCATGGGCCGCGCCCACGGAAATGCCTGGGGGCAGGTGGCCAAATTCTTCGAGCTTCCGCTCCGCCCCCGCCTGGTTACAGTGTGCGCCCGCGACAAAACCACCCTGGGCCCGTTTGCCAAACGCTGGGGGTGGGAGCGGTATACCACTGATTGGCGCCTTCTGGGGCCCGACTCCGACATCCAGCTGGTGGATATCGCGACCCCCAACCACCTCCACGCCGAACCGGCGATCGCGATGCTGGAGGCGGGAAAGCACGTGGCGTGCGAGAAACCTCTGGCAGGTACTCTGGCCGATGCCCGAGCGATGAAGGAGGCGGCCCGCCGAGCCAAGGGAAAAACCTTTGTCTGGTTCAATTACCGGCGCTGCCCAGCGGTCGGGTTGGCATGGGGATTGGTCAAGGAGGGGGCACTCGGAACCCTGCATCATGTCCGGGGGCATTACCTGCAGAGCTGGGGCGGCAAGGACACCCCGCTGCTGTGGCGCTTCCAGAAGAGCCAGGCCGGTTCCGGCGCCCATGGCGACCTCAACGCGCACATCATCGACCTGGTGCGGTTCATATCGGGCCAAGAGATCACCACGGTCCATGGGGCGGTTTCCAAGCGGTTCATCACCCGGAGGCGCATTCCGGGAACCCGCCGCACCGGACCCAGCAGCGTGGACGACGCCGTCCTCTTCCTGGCTACGCTCTCGGGCGGAGCGGTGGCCAGCTTTGAGTGTTCCCGGGTGGCCACCGGGCACCTCAACGACAACACCGTCGAGCTCAACGGCGACAAGGGCAGCGTACGGTTTTCTCTGGAGGACATGAACGCCCTCTGGTATTTCGATGCCACCTTGCCCAAGGGCACCCAAGGGTGGCGGCGGATCGACTGCACCGTTGCCGGTGAGCATCCCTACGTTGCCAACTGGTGGCCGGCGGCGCACAGCCTGGGCTACGAGCATGGATTTGTGAACATGGCGGCAGACATCCTCAAGGTGGTGGGGCGGCGGCGGCCGGAGCTGCCGATTCCCGATTTTGCCGACGCCTACGAAACCCAGCGAGTTCTGGAGGCGGCCATGATATCCGCCCGCGAACAATGCGCAGTTCCGCTCCGGGAGGTGCGCTGATGCGACCGGTCACCCTGTTCACCGGCCAGTGGGCCGACATGCCACTGGAAATGTTGGCGGCCAAAGCCAAAGGTTGGGGCTATGACGGCCTGGAGCTGGCCTGCTGGGGCGATCACTTCGAGGTCCAGCGCGCGGTACACCAGAAGGGCTACATCCGGGACAAGTGGGCGCTGCTCAAGGATCACGGCCTCAATTCGTTTGCGATCAGCAACCACTTGGTGGGGCAGGCGGTATGCGACCGGATCGATGCCC
>JANNSC010000045.1:0-12266 GCA_031402135.1 Gemmatimonadales bacterium
GTCCCTCCGGTGATCGCACCGGTGGGTCTCCCGATGGCGGCGGTCTGGGTTGCGCTGGTCGCTGCCGCGCTCGCCTTCTCGATTCTGCTCCAGGCCGACCGGCGCGACATTCCCTGGATCATCTTCGCGGCCATCGTCGCAATCATTGCTTCCGACTTCGGCAGCCGCCTGGTGGGCAGCGAGATGGGGCCGTTCTTCGGGTCGTTCGGCGTGGCGGTCGCGGGCTGGCTGTTCCTTCGCCGGACCTCCCGGCCGGCGATGGTGGTGGTGGCGCCGGGCGTGCTGGTGCTGGTGCCGGGAAGCATTGGATTTCGCAGCATCACCGCGCTGCTCGAGGATCGCGTGGTGGCGGGCATCGATACCGCCTTTAGCGCCATTCTCACCGCCATTGCCCTGGTAGTCGGTCTCCTCGTCGCCAACGTCGTGCTGCCGGTGCGGCGCGATGCCTGACTCACTCTCGATTGCGAAGGGAACCATGCCCATGCTTCGTCGCCTGATCTGGTCGCTCCTGGTGATGGCACCACTGGCCGCAGCCTCGGCGCAGACTGCGCCGCTCACCGTATTCGTGGTCCGGCATGCCGAGAAGGGGCCCGAGAATCCGGACCCCTCACTCACTCCGGCGGGGCAGCAGCGCGCCGCCGAACTCGCGCGGGTGCTGACCGGGGCGCAGGTGAGCGCGGCATTTGCCTCGGAGTTCAAACGCACCCAGGAGACGGTGGCCCCTCTGGCGGCGCAGCTGGGGCTCACCCCGGTGATGGTGCCGGCGGGCAAGATGGACGACCTCATTGCCCAGCTTCGGGCACTGCCGCCGGGAAGCAGGGCGGTGGTAGCCAGTCACAGCAACCTGGTGCACCTGATCGTGGAAAAACTCACCGGGGTGAAGATCCCGGCGCTCACCGATACGGACTACGATCGATTGGTTGTGGTGACGGTGCTGCCGGATGGGAAGGGAGAGGCGGTGGTGCTGCGGTACGGTCAGCGGTAGGCCGTGAGTAGTGATCGGTACGCGGGAACCACTCGCTCGCCGGTTACCTCTGTCCCTCCAGCACCACGCCGTGGGCGCCGACGGCTCGGATGACACCGCCCGCGAAGCCTTCGATCGAAAGCAACAGGTCGCGCGACGGCGTGGGCAGCACCGCCCAGCGGGAGCCGTCGAAGCGGAGCACGACACCCTCCTCGCCCACCGCATAAACATCGGTGGGACCGGTGCCCCAGACGCTGCGGAGCTCGAGGCCGGTTGGGCTGGGCATGCTGTACCACCGCACTCCATCATAGCGGAGGATTTTCCCGCCGGCGCCAACGGCATGCACATCGCCCGGCCCGCTGGCCCAGACCCCGCGGAGGAGCGCGTTGCTGGGAACCTCCATGCGGCTCCAATCCGCCCCATCCCAATGCAGCACGGTGCCACTGTCGCCCACCGCAAAGAGATTCGAGGCCTCCACTCCGCCAACGTGCCGGAGGAATCGATCGGTAATCGGTGCCGATTCCTGCCATTGTCCCTCGACATATCGCAGTGTCGTGCCCTGCTCCCCGACGATAACGGCGTGACCGGAGGCATCGGTCCAGATCGACCGGAGGAGGCGTCGCGACCCCCGGGATTCATCGCGCCAGAGCGCCCCATCGTAGCGATAGATCGCTCCGGTATCCCCGACCACCAGGAGGTTTCCGAGGTGATTGGCGGCGCCGTAGAGATTTCTGGTCGTGGGGATCGGGAGCTGGGTCCAGGTGGTTCCGGTCAACTGGAGAGTGGCGCCATTGGCACCGATGGCGTAGCCGGTGGCACCGGTACCGATGGCAACGTCGAAGAGCAGCGATCCGCTCACCCCGATTTTCCAGGCGGTTGCGTCGCGCCAGAGCGTGGTGCCGGCCCAGCCGGCCACCTGGAAGCCACCGTGGGGCGTGGCATGCACCGCGCGGAGGTTTTCCGCGGTGGCCGCTTGGGGAACCAGGGTCCAGGCCGATCCGTTGAACAGCACCATCGCTCCCTTGTCGCCCACGGCCAGGATGTTACCGCCGTTGCTGCCGGTAATGGCAAAGAGATCAGCCCGGGTGGGGAGCGGTACCTTGCCCCACCGTGCTCCATCGAAGTGAAGCATGGTGCCCCGAATGCCCGCGGCGTAAACGCTCTCCGGACCGGTTCCCCAGAGCCCGAGGAGGAGGAGCTGCGTCGGGGAAACCATCGGCTGCCATTGAGTGCCCTGGAGCTGCAGGAGCACCCCGTTCTGCCCCGCCGCAAAGATGTGGGATCGATCGGGCCCCCACACCGCCCAGAGTTCGGCGCTTTCGACACCGCCCAGCGGCCGCCAGGCGGCGCCGTCGTAGCGGAGCGCCACACCGGCACCGACGGCGTAGACGTCGTTTGGGGCCAGCCCCCAGACCTCGAGCAGAGTGTTCGTGGTTGGGCTGGGCCATTTGGTCCAGAGTTGGCCGTCGAAATGGAGGATGCTGCCGCCAGCGCCTACCGCCCATACATCGTTGGACGACGCCCCCCAGATGCCGACCAGGTCGGATTCATCGTTGGAGGCCATTGCGGTCCAGCTCCCGCCGCCGTCATCGGAGCGGAGAATCGTGCCACGCTGACCCACCGCAAAGCTGGTCAACCCATCGACCTTCCAGAGCCCCAGCAGGGAAACGTCTGAGATGGCCCGCCGAGTGATCCGCCAGTTTGTCACCGGTGCCACCGGGAGGAGGACCGTCACCAGGCAGCGGCCGCTGCCCCGAGAGTTGCTGGCGATGACCTGCGCCGTCCCCGGCCCCACCGCCGTCACCATACCATTGGATGCCACAGTGGCCACATGCGGGTTACTGCTCTCCCACATCGGTGTGCCGCCACCAACCGGCCCGAGCTGCGCTCCCAGCTGGATGGTGCCGCCGGGTTCGAGGAATGCGGTAGCCGGGCCGACCGACACCCCGGAATCGTCGGGTCCGCTGCTGCCGAACGGATTGGGGTCGAGACAACCGGCCAGCACCAGGAAGGCCAGCGCCGGGGCCAGCCGGAAAAGGCTCACGGGAGCCTTCGTTCCATTCGGGCCAGCGCCCGCAGCACCAGCGCATCCATGATCCGGGTGGGAAGCAGCCGAGTCAGCAACAACCGGATCCGGGCATCCCGTCCGACGACGTAGCGGGCTCGGGGAGAATCGGCTTCCAGCGCATGGAGCACCGCCGCGGCAACATCCTCGGGCGGCGCGGAGTGGCGAGGTGCCCGTTCGACGATCCAGCGCAACACCTTGAGCCGGTTGCCATAGCGTGCCAGGCCCGCCTCCGGCATGCGTTGGTGGAGGGTGGCGAATTCCGCCATCCCCTTTTCCCAGATCGGCGTCCGGATCTGCCCCGGCTCGATCACCACCACATGGATGCCTTCCGGGGCAAGCTCGAGACGCAGCGCGTCGGTCAGCGCCTCAACCGCATGCTTCGATGCCGCATAGGGGCCGGTGAAGGGGGAGGTGATGCGTCCGGAGATGGAACCGATGTGAATGATCCGGCCCCGGCTGCGGCGCAGCAGCGGAAGGCATCCAACGGTTACTGCGTGCAGCCCAACCACATTGACCTCCAGCTGGCGACGCAGTTCAGCAGGAGTGACGTACTCCAAAGGACCGCCAACCGCAATGCCGGCATTGTTGATCACGCCGGCGAGACCGGTGTTTCCCAGGGCACGGGTGATCGTCTCGAGGGCACTCTGAATTTCGGCAGGATTGGTGACATCGAGCTGGATCGGCTCAAGGCGATCGGACCCGCCGGAGCGCAGCCGGTCGCCGTCGGCCGGATGGCGAACTCCGGCAAAGACTCGATAGCCGTTCGCATCGAGCCGCCGGGCACAACATTCCCCGATGCCGGTCGAAGCACCGGTAATCAGAATCGCGGGATGGGTACCCATTGGGGGAAATCTAAGGGGGCCCCGAAACAGGTGGCCCGCCACCCGTTGGTTGCGCCGACCAGCCTACTGCAGCGCGCGCCGCTGGAGGACCGAGGTCAGGCCGTCGGAGAACTGCAGGTCGAAGCGGCTGCCCCGGGTCCACAACCGGGCAGCTCCGCCCCGGGCAAACGAAACCACCTGTCCGGTCACCGCGTCGCGCACCATGACCATTGGGTAACGGGCGGCATCCCACCGAACGTCCAGCTGTTGCAGATTGGGCCGGGTTACTACCGCCGCCGGATCGCGGTTCAATCCGGAGGCCGTGGTCGGGGCCCGGCTCACCGTCCCGACGCTTGACCGGATGGTGATCCGACCCAGGGCTGCACTCAGCGCCTGGCTCATCGGCACCACGAAGGCAAAGTGACGCTCGCTTTGACCCGGCAGGTCCGCCACCTCGGACGCCTCGAAACTCACGGTACGGAGCAACGAGCCGTCGACGGCTTGCAGCTCCAGGCGGTGTGGGCCGGGCACCGGCAGGAGCGACGCAGCGGCAGCGACGGTGAACGCCGGTTCGAGTACGACCCCACCGGGGGTGATCCGGCCCCAGACCAGCAGCCCCTGCCCGGTGCCCAGGTCGGAGGCCGGCGCGTTGTTCGGCCCGCCCTGGCGGTAGGCCACCATAGCGCTCCAGTTGTAGTCGCTCACCCACACCGGGCTGCAGTAGCCCATCAGGTCGATGTAGGTCAACGGCGATTTGAGCGCGAGAGTTGCCATGTCAAAGCCCCACACCCCGATCTTGCCGCCGGCGTAGGGAAACGCCGGATCGGGACTGGCTACTCCACCGCAGGGCGCGTGCTGGCGGCCCATGTTGTGACCGAGTTCGTGGGCCATCACGCTGGAGCCGCTGGGCAGGTTGTCCCATCCCAGGGCGGTCCGAGCGGAACCGCCGACGTAACCGATGCCGGCCACACCGCTGGAGTAGGTGGTCTTCACCACCCCGTAGTAATACCGGGAGGAGCCCTCGGTGAATTTGAGCGTCAGCAGCTCGCTCAGAATCGTTCCCCAGGCGCCATTGGCGTTGTCGTTTTGGAGGGCCGGCGCGGTGGTGGTGTAGGGTGCCCGGATATCCGCGTCGTAGCTGCCGACCGGGAGGAGTTTTTTCAGGTCATTCAGAAACGACTCCTGATTCCCGGCGCTGACGTTGCCGGTGAGCCCGTTCACCTGCTGCAGCACCGGCACAAACCGGATGTTGAACGTCGGCAGCAGACGGACATCCACAGCGCCGGGAGTCCCCGAAAGGGGGAACTGATTGTCCACCTCATCGCTCTCGGCGATGCTGCCGGCAGGATCGACCTCGGCAAGCACCCGCAAGTTCGGCTGCACCAGCGTCCCGGGCACCAGCACATTCCAGGAACTGGTGAGGGTTCCCTCATCGACCGCAGTGGGGACACTGCTCCCCGAAGCGCTGATACTGTAGGTCTGCAGCAGCACAGCACCGTTGTAGAGCCTGACCCGCACCAGAGGCTGCGTGCTGTTGGACTGATTCGCCAAGGCGAACACCCGGAGATAGGCGCTTCGGCCGGCCACCAGTGGCACCGAGCCGTCGAATTTCTGGGTTGCCTGGGTGAGGTATACGCCGCTCACCGTCAAGTTGAGCGTCGCTCCGCCCCCGGCAACCGCGTAGGTCACTGCAGCGGAGGCGGTGGCGCCCGCCAAGATGGTGGCAGACTGGCTCACCGGGAGCGGCGCGTAGGTCGTGGGACCATTGACGACATTCGAGGCCAAGACGGTATAACTGCCCGGGGTGAGGCCCGTGAGGGTCTGCGTGGCCGTGAGAAGTTGGGAAAAGCCGCCGGGCCCGGTGACAGTGACGCTGGCCCCGGTGCCACCGGGTAGCCCGGTGATCGACACCGCGAGTCCCCCAACCGAGCTGGCATACCCCACTGCGGCGCTGGTCGTCGCTCCGGCAGTGACCGAGACGGTCTGGTTCGGCGGGGCCGGCGCATAGGTGGTGCCGCCACCGGACACGGTGGAGGCGTTGACGCTGTAACTGCCGGGAGTAAGTCCGCTGAGCGTTTGCGATGTGGTCAGCTGCTGGGAGAAGCCGGCCGGTCCAGTCACCGTCACAGCCCCGGCAGTGCCGCCCGGGAGGCCGGCAATCAAAATCGTCAGGGATCCGGTCGACGCGGTGTAGCTCACGGTCGCCGTTGCGGTGCTGCTTGCCGTCACCGTGGGCTGCTGGGTCGGCGGCGAGGGCGCGTAGGTGTAGCCCCCCGCAAGGACATTCGACGCCGCAATGGTGTAGTTCCCCGGCTGGAGCCCGGCAAAGGTCTGGGAGGCGGTGAGCGACTGCGAAAAACCGCCGGGCCCCGTTACGGTGACGCTGGCCCCGGTGCCGTCCGGCAGCCCCCCGATGGAAACCGCGAGTCCGCCTACCGAGACTTGATACACCACCGAGGCTCCGGAGGTGGCACCGGCAGTGACCGGCACCGAGGCGCTGGCCGGAATCGCAGTGTAGAAGCTGCCGCCGAAGGTGACCGGGCCGGTTGCAACGGTGTAGGAACCCGGCGCCAGGCCAATAAGCGTATCGGTCCGGGAAACGGTAGCAGCAAATCCTCCCGGGCCGGTGACCTGGACCGCCGCCACGGCGGCGCCGGGAAGGCCACCGACCGTCACCACCAGGCGCCCGGTTGCCACGCCATAGGCGATCGCTGCCTGGGCCGGCGCCGGACTCCCCGGCGTAACCGCGACCTCCAGCGCCGCAGGATTGGAATCGTAGCGATCTCCGCCCAGCGTAAATGATGGAGCGGTGACTTGGTAGGTTCCGGCCGCCAGTCCGGTCAGGAGCTCCGATGCTGCGGCGGTGTGGAGATAACTCCCCGGACCGGTCAGCGTGACTGCGGGCACCGCACCGAGGGGCGCGCCGGTGATCGTCAGCTGCAGACGGCCGGTGATTGCGACGTACGCCACGCTGGCAATCGTGGGGCTGACGGCGGCGGTGACAGCAACGTTCTGACTGGAGGGCGCCGGTGCGTATCGATCGTCGTCCGCAACGACCTCGAGGGCGGTGATCGTGTAGGTGCCGGGGGTCAGTCCGGTCAACTGCTGGGTTCCACTCAGGCTTTGCTGAAAACCGAGGGCGTTGGTGACAGTCACGGAGGCGGAGGCGCCGGTCGGGAGTCCGACAATTCCAACCGATAGCCTGCCCGTGGCAACAGGTCCGAGCCCGGCCGTTGGCACCCCTTCCGGCGTGCAAGCGGAACTCGCCAGCAGGACGGCCCCGAAAAGGAGGCCGCTCACCCTGCGAAACACCGTCATTGATGACTGTAATATATACACATCATATCCATTATTTTATGATGAAAGTATATGTCATATATAGTGTTAACTGAATTGCCATTTTTCAAATGATCAAATAATTGACATCACTCTGTCTCAAGAGGCAGGAGGTGTGCCGCGGGGGGGGGACAATTGGGGGTGAAGCGGGTGGGGCGGCCGGAAGAGGGACCTCACTTGCCAACAACCGGCTCTGGGAGGAAGATTCAGCTTCCCCCTCCGGACCCCTTCATGACTTCCCGTCGCCGCTTCGTCGCCTCGGTCTTCGGTGCTTCCGCCACGCTCCCGATGTTTCGAGAGCATGCCATGACGCGAGTATTCCGGGCTCACGAGATGGCGGACGGGAAGACACCGGGCGGGATGGCCGACGATGAGGCGTACTGGACCGAGATCCAGCGCGCCTTCGATGTCGACCGCACCATGATCAATCTCAACAACGGGGGCTGTTCTCCGGCCCCTACCCACGTACTCGACCAGATGATCCGGGACCTACGGTTCAGCAACGAGCTCCCGGTGGATCACATGTGGCGGGTGCTCGAGCCGAGGATCGAGAGTGTCCGTCGTGACCTGGCCCGGGACTTTGGCTGCGACACCGAGGAAATGGCCATCACCCGGAACGCCTCCGAGGCCAACGAGATCATGATTTTCGGCCTCGACCTGAAGGCGGGAGACGAGGTGGTCGTCAGCAACCAGAATTACGGCCGGATGATCACTGCCTGGCAGCAGCGGGTTCGCCGGGATGGAATCGTCCTCAAGCAGATTTCCTTCAAGGTGCCTCCTCCGTCGCAACAGTACATCGTGGATCAGTTCAAGGCGGCGGTCACTCCTCGCACCCGGGCGATTGAAGTCCCCCACATCACCAACCTCACTGGGCAGATCATGCCGGTCCGGGAACTGGTGGAGTTTGCTCGGCCCCGGGGGATCGAGGTCTTCGTGGATGGTGCCCACGCCTACGCTCACTTTCCCTTCACTCAAACGGAGCTGGGCTGCGACTACTACGGCACCAGCCTGCACAAATGGCTGCTGGCGCCGATCGGGGCCGGCTTTCTCTATGTGCGGAAAGACAAGCAGAAGGCGCTGTGGCCGCTGATGGCAGCGGCACCGGAGCAGGATGAAAACATCCGCAAGTATGAGGAGATCGGAACCCACCCGGCAGCGAACCACAACGCCATTTCGGCGGCGCTGGCCTTTCATCGGGCCATTGGCGCGGAGCGGAAAATCGCCCGGTTGCGCTGGCTCCGGGACCGCTGGGCCAAGCGGCTATTGGCGGAGAGCGACCGCGTCCGGGTGCTCACGCCACTCGACTCACCACTCTCCGGAGCGGTCTGCATGTTCACGGCGGACGGGCTGGACAGTCCGAAGCTCGGCAGCTGGCTCTATGACAAGCACCGGATTGTCACCACGCCGATTGTGCATCCGGAATTCAGCGGCATCCGGATCACCCCGAATGTCTACACTACGCCCGACGAAATCGACACATTTGCCGACCAGGTATTGCAGGCGATCAAGCGGGGAATTGCCTAGGAGGGAGCCGCCACCACAAGGGTTCAAAACCCTCTAGTTCACTGCCACCTGGAGCTTCGGGTCTGCATCCCGGAGTGCCCACTCCTCCGGCCCCAGCTTCCTGAGCATCCGAAGATGGGAACGCACCGCGTACATCAGCGTTGGCTGATCGTGGTAGGGCACCCCGTATTTTTCGGCGGTCTCCTTGACGATCGGGCTGATGGCGGGGTAGTGAATGCTGCACGTCTTGGGAAAGAGGTGGTGTTCGATCTGGAAGTTCAACCCGCCGACGTACCACGAGAGCAACCGGCTGCTCCGGGCAAAGTTTGCGGTGGTTTCCATCTCGTGCACCAGCCATGCCTCCTCGATTCGCCCCTTGTCATCAGGTACCGGATACTCGGTCCCCTCCACCACGTGGGCGAGCTGGAAAATCACCCCGAGGATAAAGCCGGCGGTGAGGTGCATGGCCAGATACCCGATGGCAAATTGCCACCAGGGAATGTCCAAAACCAGCAGGGGGATGACGATCGACCAGCCGTAGTAGACCAGCTTGGAGGCAAACAGGTTGATCCACTCGCCCCGGTCGTGGGTCTTGTCCTTGTAGGGGCCAAGATCTTTCTGGAAAAAATACTTGAAGTCCTTGACGAAGACCCAGAAGATCGTGGACATCGTGTAGGCGGCGAGGCCGTAGATATGCTGGAAGCGATGCACCTTGAGCAGCGGAGCTCCGGGTGAGAGCCGGAGCAGGGGAGAAACCGTCAGGTCTTCGTCGACGCCATCGATGTTGGTGTAGGTGTGGTGAATGACGTTGTGGGTGATTTGCCACATGTACCCGTTGGCGCCCAGCAAATCGAAGGTCCGACCCAGGAGCGCGTTGATCCGGGGATTGGCGGAATAGGCACCGTGCAGCGCGTCGTGAGAAATCGCGAACCCGATCCCTGCCAGCCCAACACCCATCGCCACCGCAAAGCCCAGCATGACCAGCGGAGAAAACCGGTTGCTGAGTGCCAAGGCGTAGGGAACGAAGGTGAGCGAAAGCAGGACGATGGTTTTCGTGACCATCGCGGCGTTGGCATGCCGGCTCAAACCCCGGGAGTCAAAGTACTCGGCGACTCGCCGCTTCACCTCTTCGGCGAACCCGGTGTAGTCCCGGTTGGGAAAGGTGACGCCGGTGATCTTCACAGGTCCGTTGGGCAGAGCGTTTCGGGTGACTTCCAGCGTCCAAATTTGCACCGGCAGGGCCCATTCAACAAGGCCGGGCCTGAGGGGCAAGATGAAGCGGCACTTATCCTTAGGTGTATCTGCTGCTGCGATAGTTATTTAGGCGATGAGGCCGGGAAACCTCCTTGCGAGGACGCCAGTGCAAAGGGCGCAGCGCCGGGGCCAATTACCCGGCGCGACCCCCCCCGACCCGTCACATGATAGTGATCTGCTTTACCATCCCGTGCTCCAGATGGAGCTTGCCATCCTTCATATCCGGCAAGAAGCAGATCAGCCCGTACTCACCAGGGACAAGATCCATGACCACCGTGTTGACCACACCAATGGTCATCGGGGCGCCACCATTCACTGCTTCACCTGGAGGGGGGCCGCTCGGCTTCT
The DNA here is from genome assembly GCA_031402135.1 of Gemmatimonadales bacterium. Lineage (GTDB taxonomy): Bacteria > Gemmatimonadota > Gemmatimonadetes > Gemmatimonadales > GWC2-71-9 > JABFSM01. The sequence goes on from JANNSC010000045.1 coordinate 10,295, forward strand.
CGGCCCACTTGGCAAAGTCCATGGCGGTTTTGCCGGGTGCCAGTTTGACCATGACCATCTCGTGCATCTGCAGTCCGGCATTCTCGACCCGGACCACGTGGTGCCCGGCAGTGAGCGGCGCCGAGAACTCGAAGTCAAAGTCGGTGAGCTTTACGGTGATGTCGGTCGCCGGCAAGATTGCGGTGCTGGAGCCTTGAGTCACCACGAGAGAGCGCATCATCCCCTTGACCATGTGGGGCTGCCCGTCGGGCGAGGGGATAGCGCACAGCAGGGTGTATTCGCCGGGCTGGAGGTCCATCGTCGCCTCCGCGGTGCCCCCCGGCCCAGCCACGTTGGCTCCGCCCGCAACCACCAGGTCGGCCGGCGGAGGAGTCGTCGGGTTCTGCTTCATGACTTCGGCCATCGGCAGCTTCATGAGGAAAACGTGGTGCGGCTCCTTGCCGCCGTTCATCAGGTGGAAGGTCGTGACGCCCGAAGTAATGGTATCCGGCGCCTGAAAGGCGTAGTCAGTCGCGGTTACGTGGACCACCTTGGGCGACTCCGGCGCCGAGGCCGTTTCGGCGGATTTTTCGGTATTTGCGCATGCCAGAACGGTCATGCCCGATACCAATGCCGCAGCGCGGAAGCGCCAAGAGTTCAACATATGGATTCGATTCTCCGAGGGGGAATGGACGGTTGCCAAAATGCATCCAAATCCTCCGTGGCGCCAGAGGGGTTGGATCAATAGACTTCAACAATGCGACGTCGAAAACCCCTACTCATCACGGTCCTGTTGTTGCTTGGCGCCGCCTGCAAGGCCGATTCCGCCGCCGGCCGGGCGGCCGAATCGATCCGGGCAGCATTCGATCCTCCGCTCCCACCCCCCGACACCATTCCGGGAATGCTCCAATACGCTGCCGACCTGCAGGTGAACATCAGCGAAATGGCTCAGCTACCCGAGGGTGTGCTGTGGACCGACCTCTCCCTTGGTGAAGGCGCAGAGGTGGCAACGGGAGATTCGGTGGCGGTGGCGCTGTGGGGCTGGCTCCCGGATGGCACCCCGGTGGACAGCGCTGTCACCGCCCTCTCGATCGGCGGGGGCCAGGTGATCCATGGGCTCGACCTCGGGATTCCGGGAATGAAACCGGGCGGGAGACGGCAATTCGTCATCCCGCCCGGCCTGGCCTACGGCGCCGAAGGGGGCGACAACATTCCCCCCAATGCAGTGCTGGTCTACCTCGTCGATCTGCTCACCAAGCTGCCCTGACGGCTCAGCGCCGATCCCGGGTGTTCTTGGGACGGTTCTTTTCCCGGATCACCGCTTCGGCGGTGGCCTTGCGCAGCATCTTCTCGGGGCTCACTGGAGTCGCACCCCGGCGCGGCTCACCCATCTTGAGCACCACCTGGCCCACCTCGATGGCAACCGTCACCGGCCGGCCCCCCTTGACCTCATACGCGCCGAGCACCTCTTCTCCCACGGTGGCACCCGGCTTGACCCGCTCCTTGAGGGCGTCCCGGTCGAGGATTCCCTCGACCGAAAGAAACTTGAGCCCGCTGGCGCTCTGCAGCCGCACCAGCACCGCAAAACGGGCCCCCGCGAGGTTGCGGATCGAGCGAAGCTCGGTCCCCTCAGCAACCTCCCGCGCCCAGCGCAGGGCCTCGTGCTCTGCGGCCGAGTAGTTCGGGGGCGCATCCGCCCGGGGCGCGGCGGCGGCGTTGGGGCTCTTCTCCTGCTTGCCCTGCTGCGCCCGGCGAAGCCGCTGCAGATACTCCGGTTCCTGGCTCACAATCACGCTCCAGCTACAGTGCGGACCATCAAGGGCCCTTAGGATAAGGCCCTATTGCCTCCCGGTCAAAGCCGGTCGAGCGCTTCCGGCCCGGTGCCTGGCCCCACCGGCTCAACGCACCAGGTGCAGCTTGTCCTGGCGCTTGAGTGCCCAGCGCGGCTTGCCGTCGACCCCAACAATGAAATCTTCTTCCATTGCCATGCGAA
>JANNSC010000046.1:0-5983 GCA_031402135.1 Gemmatimonadales bacterium
CGAATGAAGAGTCCCATGGTAACCGGTACCAAGGTCACCGAGAGGAGGCTCGCCGCCGCCATGGCGAAGGTCTTGGTGAACGCGAGCGGCTTGAACAGCCGTCCCTCCTGCCCTTCCAGGGTGAACACCGGCAGGAAGGACACTGTGATGATCAGCAGAGAGAAGAAGAGTGCGGGCCCGACCTCCTTGGACGACTCCCGCACCACGGTCCATCGTTCCGCCGCGGTGAGGATGGAGGTATCGAGCGACTTGCCGGTACTGCTCAGCCCTTTGGCGCGCTCCTTCGCTTCCACCGCGCGCTCCAGATGCTTGTGCATATTCTCGATCATCACGATCGCCGCGTCGACCATCGCTCCGATCGCGATGGCGATGCCGCCCAGCGACATGATGTCCGCGCCCACGCCGATCCAGCGCATCGCGATGAAGGCCATCAGGATGCCGAGCGGGAGGGTGAGGATCGCCACCAGCGCCGACCGCGCGTGGAGCAGGAAGAGGATGCACACCGCCGCGACGACGAGGCTCTCCTCGATGAGCTTCCCGCGAAGATTTGCAATGGCCCGGTGGATCAGATCGCTTCGGTCGTACACCGGAGTGAGCACCACCCCGTCGGGCAGCCCGCGCTCGATCTCCTTGATTTTCTCCTTGACGCGCCCGATGGTGGCAAGCGCATTCTGGCCGAAGCGCATGATCACGATGCCGCCCACCGCGTCGCCCCGGCCATCGAGCTCGGCGATGCCGCGCCGGACCGCGGGCCCGACGCTCACCCGGCCGAGCTCGGCGACCCGAATCGGGGTTCCGCTCTGGGTGGCGCCCACCACCACGTTCTCGATGTCCGCCAGCGACTTGAGGTAGCCGAGTCCTCGCACCATGTACTCGCGCTCGGAGAGCTCGACCACCATCGCGCCGATATCGGCGTTGGCGTTCTGGATCGCCGTCATCACCGCCGTAATCGGAATCCGGTAACCCAGCAGCTTGGAGGGGTCGAGATCCACTTGATACTGCTTTTCAAACCCGCCAATCGCCGCGACTTCGGAGACGCCCGGTACGGCGGTGAGCGCGTAGCGGAGGTACCAGTCCTGGATGCTGCGCAGCTAGGCCAGGCTCTTTCGCCCGGTGGTGTCCTCCAGTGAATACTGGTACACCCACCCGAGTCCGGTGGCGTCCGGTCCAAGTGTCGGCGTCACGTTGGCGGGCAGTTTGCCCTTGATGCCGCTGAGGTACTCCAGCACCCGGGAGCGGGCCCAATAGAGGTCGGTGCCGTCCTCGAAGATCACGTACACGAACGAGATGCCGAAGAAGGAGTAGCCGCGGACCGTGCGGGAGCCGGGCACCTTGAGCATCTCCGCGGCGATCGGGTAGGTGACCTGGTCTTCCACGATGCGGGGGGCCTGCTCGTTGTATTGGGCCTGCACGATCACCTGGACGTCGCTCAGGTCGGGAAGCGCCTCGAGCGGGGTGCGGCTGATCGCCCACACGCCGCCAGCGATGCCGGCGAGGGTAAAGAGGGAGACCAACAGCAAGTTGTCGATCGACCAGTCGATGATGCGCTTGAGCATGGCCGATCAGTCCCGTTGGCGGGGCGTGGGTTTCGGGCCTGCCTTCGGCGCCACTGTGGCCGGCGCCACGTCCATGCCGGGCATGGTGCCCATCCCGCCGAGCAGCGAGCCGAGGTTCGATTCGGCGTCTACCAGGAAGGTGGCCGAGCTCACCACCGTGTCACCGAGAACAAGGCCGGAGAGGATCTCAATCCGTTCATCGGTCGCCATGCCGATGCCGACGTCGCGGGGCGCCAGCATGCCATCGGAGAGTCGAACGAACACCAGGTTCCGCTTGCCGGTGGAAAGAATCGCCGAGCGCGGCACACTCAGGATTGGCTCGGTCTGGGCCGCGAAGCTGAAGGTGGCATACATGCCTGGCTTGAGCGCCAGCCCGGGATTCGACAAGGTGACTCGAACTCGTGCCGTTCTGGTTTCTGGATTGATCGTTGGATAGATGTAGGAGATCCGGCCGGTTCGGGGGCCGCCGGGAAGGGCCGGGAACTCGGCGACCACCTCCCGGCCGAGGCGGACCGAGGGGAGGTCGCGCTCGAAGACCTCCCCATCCAGCCAGACGATAGAGAGATCGGCGATCTGATAGTTGGTCTCTCCGGCCATGATGCGTTGCCCGGCCAGGAGGGATTTCTCGATCACCACACCGTTCACCGGCGACCGGAAGGTGATGGCCTTGCGGATCTCACCCGACTCCTCGATCTGACGCACCACGTCCGGTGGCACCTCCCAATAGAGCAGCCTGCGCCGGGCCGATTCGAGCAGGTCGTCGGAGCTCCGGACGGCATCGGCGGTGCCGGTGGCGACCTCTCCGCGGAGCCGCTTGGCCAGCAGCAGTTCCTGCTGGGCGGCGACCAGCATCGGCGAATAGAGCGCGAAGAGTGGATCCCCGATTTGCACGGCCTGACCGGAGAAGTTGACGTACAGCTGGTCGACCCATCCGTCCACCCGGGTGGTCACCGACTTGAGTCGGGTCTCGTCGTAGCTCACGATTGCCACGGTGCGCACCACCCGCCCCAGGGGGCCCAGCTGCACCGGTGCATAGGTCACCCCGATGCGCCGGGCCGCTTCGGTCGAAAGCATCACCGCGCGGGCGCTGTCGGAGGTTGGAACTGCGGCGTGGTTGTGGGCGGCCGCTGCTTCGTCGGGCGGGGAAGGGGCGCTGAAATAGCGGACGACCAGGACCGCCGCGGCGAGCACGACCGCGAAGATCAGGATGGCCCGGAGGTTTCTGGTGGTCATCGTGCCTCTCCCGGCGGCGTGGCCGAATCGGTTTGCTCGGGGTCGAAGAGGGGTTGTCCGAGCAGCATTTCGAGCTCGGCGAGCGCGATACCTTCCTCGGCTTCCAGTTGGAAGACCTGTTGGCGGTAACGGTTGACCGTCATTTGGGCGTCGAGCAGCATCGGCAGATCCACTTCGCCGACGCGGTAGGCCGAAAGCGTGGACGTGACGGTGGCGAGCGCCTGGGGCAGAATGGTGCCCTGGTAGAGTGCGCGAAGGTCTCGAGTCCGACGTAGTGACGCAAGCAGCTCCCCTAGGCGGCCCCGGGTCTCGGCGCGCATCGCGCCGAGCTCTGCCTCGGCGACACGCCGCATCGCCTCTGTTTCCTGGCGCATCTTGAGTTGCCGGCGGCCGGCCCAGATCGGGACCGAGAAGCCAACCATCACGCTGAGCATCCGGTCGGTGCCGTCCGCCATCGGCCGCTGTCCGTAGATGGCGCCGAGCTGGAGGTCCGGCCAAATCTCCTTGCGGGCACGGCGATGCGCAGCGACGGCCGCTTCAACCTCCAGCTTGCCGGCGGTGAGCATCGGTCTCCCCGTCAGCGCCAGAAGTTCGAGTGAGTCGGGCGGTGTCAGGTTGAGTGGAAACCGTGGCAGCACCGGGGAGGGCACCGGCGTGTCCGACGGGTGGTCCAGGAGGGCGTTCAACCGGGCCGCCGCTGCGGCCCGCATCGCGCGCATTCGCGCGAGTTCCTCGGTCATCCGGTCGACCTCGACCTGGGCGCGCAGCACGTCGGCCTGGCGGCCCTGGCCGACCGAATACATCGTTCGTGCCGTGCTCCCGATGTCCCGGAGCAGCCCTTGAGTTGTCATTGCAACTTCGACGCTCCGGTCGATCTGGTAGAGCTCATAGAATGCCATCGCGGCGCGGGCCCGGAGCTCCCAGGACAGCTCAGAGGCTCGAGCGGCCGTTGCCCCGGCCTGGGCCCTAGCCACCCGGCCGGCCCAGCCCAGCTGACCGGCGATCGGGAGCATCTGCATCACCTGCACCTGGTTCATGCCGAGGGGGTCCTGCAGGCCGAAGCCGGGAAGATTCCGATTCATCAGCCCGAACTGAAGCTGCGGGTCAGGCAGCGTCCGGGCCGGGCCGATCCGGGCCTCGGCGGCAGTGGCCATCTGGCGGGCGGCTTCGAGACGGGGACTCCGGGATTCCAGAGTTCGGAAGACCTCGCCGAGGCGGAGCCGCACTGCGGCACTGTCGGCCGGCGTTTGAGCCTGGAGACCCGCGATCGCGAGTCCCAGTCCCCACAGCTGCAGAATCAACTCGCTACTGGCCACTCGCCTCACGGCTGCCCTCCCAGGCTGCAATAATCACCGGTCGAATGTCAGGGGCCCAATCTTCCGGACGGAAGCTAAGCCGCCCGCGGGCCCCGCGGGCGTGAAGGGCGCATTAAGGAGCATTGATCCAGCGAATCAACACCCCTTAATCTCGCCGTCACGACCGCCTTCAGATCGATTCGTAAATTGCCGCTCGGAGGAATAAGCACTATGCCGACCAGTCGCACCGCCCTGCCGCTTTCCAGCCAAGCCTGCGGTGGAGGGCACCTCACCGTCGAGCGCATGCTCTCGGAAGTTGCGGGTGTCGTGACCGTCTCGGTCAACCCGGTGAGCGAGATGGCCGACGCGGAATACGACCCCACCCTGACTGATCCCGCCGTGCTGTTTGCGGTGCTCAGGCGCTCCGGATTCGCGCCGGCGGATCGTGAGGCTGTGCGCCGGGAGCGGCCGTCGGTGAGTAGCATCGGGCCGTTGTCCCTCCCGGGGCGAGGATGGATATCCTGACACCAGCGTTCCCCTCGACAAGGAGCTTTCCTATGAGACTCGATACCAAGCGGTTCGCCTTTGCCGTCGCAACGGCCTGGGCGGTATGGTATGCCATGTGTTCGTTCTTGGTGGCGGTCGCACCGGCGCAGACTCAGGCGGTCTTCAGTTTCGCGATGCACTACGACCTGACCGGCGCGCGGAATCTGACTTGGTCCAGCTTCTTCGGCGGCCTGATCCTGACAACCGCATGGATCGCCGTATTCGCCGCCACCGTCGGCGGGATCTTCAACGCGCGGAGCAATGCCCGGAGTTCGGAGCGGACCCCAGGGTGAAAGCCCGCAATGCCGAAACGGTGGTGAACGATCCTGCGTTGCTGGCTCGCTCTTCCGAGCGAGTACCAAACTCATTCGTCCGAACGATTGTAACGCTCACTTCGGGAGTGCATTGTCCACGTTCGGTTCAGAATCCCACCCGCCGCGGTGTCCAAGTCACCGAGCCGCCCCGGCACGACCAAGGCTCAAGAGGAAATATGCAGACTCGGAAACAGTCGATGGTCCCAGCGGCGGCCACGCTGCTGGCATTCCTGATGGGCGGCACCGCAGTAACCGGCATGGCGCAGACCCCCGCGCCCAAGATGCCCCAGCACCAGGAAGGCATGAAAGGCATGGAGGGCATGAGCGGCATGATGGGAGGGCCGCATCATGTGCTGGCAATGGCCTTCCGGGACAACCTGGCGACGTTTGGCCGGGCGTTGCAGGGGCACGTCGCCAAATCTACGACCGTCACGCTCGACCTGGCTCGGCCGGCGGTGGCCGAAATGCGGCGCAGCTTCGACCAGATGCGGCTACACCATCCGGCCCAGATGATGATGATGGCCGAACATCCGGATCCGGCGATGTCGGGAACGATGCAACACATGGAGACCCACCTCACGGCGCTGGGCGGGCATCTCGCCGCCCTGGAATCCGAAGTAAACGTCAGTACGCCGGACCCCAAGCGAGTGTCGGAGCATACCGGCGCAATCCTGAAGCAGTGTGCCGAAATGTCTGCGATGCCTGCCAAGGCCAAGCCCCATCAAATGAAGTAACGAAGGTCGGAAACGGTGATGCAGAACACTACGCACGGTTTCATGGGTGGGTACGGCCTGTGGACAGTTCTCGGCGTCCTACTGGCCATTTTCCTGGTCGTTGCCATCGTCAAGCAAGTAGATGACGAAGTCAACTAATTGCGATGGTGCAGCGACCCGGCGTAGAATCGCCGCGGGCTTTCACGCAGAAGGAATCGAGGAATGGGAATGATGATCGAACTGACTGCGGGCGACGGTTTCACCCTTGGCGCCTACCGCACCGACCCTTCCGGCAAGCCGCGCGGCGCCGTCGTGGTCGTCCAGGA
>JANNSC010000047.1:0-3514 GCA_031402135.1 Gemmatimonadales bacterium
CCGAGATCCAGGTCACCGGCCCGAGCCCGGCGTTGCGCTGGGCCAGCCAGCTCCAGGCGCTGGGGAAAGAATTCGCCGCGCACGACCGCACCGCGCGCCAGGCGGCGGTCCGGAGCGCGGTCGAATCGGCCGGAGCCCGATTCGGCGCCCTCCCCGCCGTGGATCGCGCACCTCACATCGCCTCGGGCCTGCTGTCGTTCTATTACTCCTCGCCCGAAGCCGCCGACCTCTGCTACGAGGCCCAGATTGGCCGAAACGGCTGCCGCTCCCTGGCGGAGTCGAGTCGAAAGCCGCTTCCCCTGGCGCGGAGGGGATGAACATGCCTCGAGTGATCGAGAGCGATGTCTGCATCATCGGCTCAGGCATTTCCGCAGCGATGGTCGCCGAGAAGCTGGCCGAGGAGCGCGACGCCTCCCTGGTGGTGGTGGAGGCGGGCAGCGAATCGGACCGGCTGGCCGATCGCACCTCCCAGCGGCGCCGCTACCTCGATTACGGCGAGAGCCCGTGGCGCAACGATCATCTGGACGGCACCGACGTTCCCGGCCTCCAGTCCCGCTCCATGCAGGTCGGCGGACTGGCACTGCACTGGGGCGGCGTCACCCCGCGATTCAGTCCGGAGGATTTTCGGGTGAGTTCGCTGTACGGGGTCGGCCACGACTGGCCGATTTCCTACGCGGAGCTGGATGCCTGGTATCAGGAGGCCGAAGTCCGGCTTGGCGTGGCAGGGGAACAGGGGCCCGCCGAGCTCGATCCCCGGGGGCAGCCGTTTCCCCAGCCGGCGCTGCCGCTCTCCTACAACCTGGGGCTGCTGCGCGAGTGGGCCGCGAAGGCCGGCATCCCGATGTGGAGCCAGCCTTCCGCCAAGAATGCGATTCCCTGGCGTGGCCGCCCGCCCTGCTGCAGAAACGACACCTGTTTTCCGGTCTGCCCGATCGGGGCAAAGTATTCGCCCGATTTCACCTGGAACGCCTTGCGCGCCGCAAAGCGGGTTACGCTACTTCCCCGCACCGTGGTGCGACGGCTGGAAGCCGACTCCAGCGGCCGAATTGTCCGCGCCACCGGGTTCCGCCGGGACGGCGGCGAGACAATCGAGTTCCGGGCCCGGCTGTTCGTGGTCGCGGCGGGTTATGCCTGGAGCAGCCACCTCCTGCTGCTGTCCCGGCTGGCCAACCGCTCTGGTCTGGTGGGCAAGTACCTCACCGGGCACCGCAACGTGAACGGCTACGTCAGCCTTCCGCTCCGGCTCTTTCCGGGCATGAACGAGCAGCATTCGCTGGTCAGCAAGAAGTTCATGCGGGTGCCCCGGGGGGACTATTACCTCCGCCACGACCTCCGGGTCTGGGAGTCGTCGCAGGGGAAGGACCCCAGGCTGGGAGATGCCGACGGAAAATTGCTGCTGGGCGACGAACTCCTGGCCGATTGGCGCCGCCGCACCGCCACTGGCACGGCGAGGGTGCGGGCCTACTACGACGTGATCCCCGACCGGGAGAGCGCCCTCACCCTCGATCCGGTCCGGCGCACCCCGTGGGGCGACCCGCTCCCGGTGCTGAGCTGGAAGGACGCCCCCGAGTCGGCCGAGGCGCGAGTGCGGAGCGAAGAGGCTATCCGGGGCCTCTTCGGGGAGATGGCGCGGGCCGGCGGGGGCAGCGTGCTCTCAACCCGAAGCGACAGTTTCCAGGACCATCCCGCCGGCGGGTGCCGCATGGGAAACGACCCGGACACCAGCGTCACCGATGGATGGGGCCGAAGCCATGACCACGGGAACCTCTTCATCGTCGGCGCGCCGACCTGCGTTTCGGGCGGCTGCGCCAACGGGACCCTCACGTTCTCTGCCCTCGCGCTCAGATCGGCGTTGGAAATCGGGAAGGAGTTGCCGGCGCGCCGCTCATGAAAATTTTCAGCCTCTTCGCCGGCGCAGGGCTCCTTGCAGCGCCGCTCGCCGCCCAGGATCCTGCGATCACGCTCAAGGCGGCGAGGTTGCTGGATGGGAGGGGCAGCGTCATCCAGAATCCGCTGGTGACCATCGAGGGTGGCCGCATCGTGCGTATCGAACGGGCCCGGCCCGGCGCACTGGTCACCTACGACCTGAGCGGCATGACCGTGATGCCCGGCTTGATTGACGCCCACGCTCACATTGCCTGGCACTTCAACGCGCAGGGTCGGCTGCATTCGGGGAATGACGGCGAGACCCCCACTCAGGGCATGCTCGCCATCGCCGGCAATGCCCACGCCACCTTGATGGCCGGCTTCACCACCACCCAAGAGCTCGGCTCTCCGGAGGACAGGGACCTTCGAGCGGCGATCGCGGCGAGGGGCATCCTCGGGCCCAGGATCGTCACCTCGCTCGACCCGATTTCCGACGCGCGAGCCACCCCGGAGCAACTCCGCCAACTGGTGCGCGACCGCAAGGCCGCCGGGGCCGACCTGATCAAGATCTTCGCCTCCCGGAGCATTCGCGATGGCGGCGCTCAGACGCTGGCGGATTCGCAGCTGGTGGCGCTCTGTGACGAGGCCAAGGTCCAGGAACTCAGAACCGTGGTTCACGCCCATAGCGCCGAGAGCATGCGGGCGGTGGCGCTGGCCGGCTGCAACCAGATCGAGCATGGGGTCTTTGCCACGGCGGAGGTGTTGCGGCTGCTGGCCGAGCGGGGAACCTGGTACGGCCCTCAGTGCGCCTTGGTGTTCCGGAATTATCTCGATAACCGGCCCAAGTTCGAGGGGATCGGCAACTACAACGAGGCGGGCTTCGCCTCGATGGAGAAGGCGATTCCGCTGGCGCGGGCGGCGGTGCGCCTGGCCCTGGCAACACCCGGTCTCAAACTGGTATTCGGTACCGATGCAGTGGCCGGGGCCCATGGAAGAAACGCCGAAGACCTGGTGTGTCGGGTGCAGGAGGGGGGACAGCAGCCAATGGACGCATTGATCTCGGCCACCTCGCGGAATGCCGAGGCGCTGGGGCTTGGGGGTGAGATCGGCGCACTCGCGGTGGGGTTGCAGGCCGACATCATCGGCTTCGATGGAGATCCCTCGACCGACATCACCGTACTGCGCCGCCCCCGCTTCGTGATGAAGGGGGGGCGGCTGGTTCGTTATGATGGCGCGGTGGGGGGAAGGCCCTAGCGACTGAAGGCCTGGTTTGTCACCAGTTGACTCGACATCGCGGTGCGGATCGCATTGCGGCCATTGCCGACGAGGGTGCGCCGTTCCGCGGTTCCGTAGTGCTTGAGGGTGATGGCGTTGGTTCGGCTGCCCAGGTTGTCCAGGCCGGCGTAGTTCGGATAGGTCAGCATCGTCCCGAAGGTCCAATCGTCGGGAGACTCCAGCGTGGATTTGCCGAAGAACGAGTAGCTGACGATGATCCCGGCCTTCTTGTACTCCTCATAAATCGGAATCAGGTGGTCCAGGACGTCCTGATTGTGGGCGGCGCCCTGTCCGGGGAGGATCTTGAAGAGGGTAACGCGGCTCACGGCGGTGGTGGTCACCGTGATGGGAGCCGCCGCCTGCTGGGCGGCGA
>JANNSC010000048.1:0-2518 GCA_031402135.1 Gemmatimonadales bacterium
CGAGGAAGGCGCCAGCGTCCGCGCCGGCGACACCGTTGCCGTCCTCACTCAGATCGATCTCAGCGCCACGTTGGCCGCCGGGCGGGCCCGGGTGGCCACGGCGGAAGCCAATCTCCGCGACCTCGTGGCCGGCGCTCGGCCCGAGGAGATCAAACGGGCCGAGGCGGAACTCCGGACCGCCACTGCCGAGGTGGACCGCGCCGCCAAAGAATTTGTTCGGGTACGGGATCTCGCCTCGCGTGACGTGGTGAGCAAGGCGGCGCTCGATGATGCCACAAGCGCGGAGCAAGTGGCCCGTGGGCGTCGAGACGGGGCCGAAGAAGCGCTTCGGCTCCTGATGGCGGGAACCCGACTGGAGCGCATTGCCGCTGCCCGATCCGAGGTGGCCAATGCCCGGGCTACCTCGGCGCAGGTCGAAGCCCGGGCCGGAGATCTCGTCCTCCTTGCACCGGTTGCCGGCATCATTCTGAGCCGCAATGCCGAGCCCGGCGAAGCGCTGGGGCCCAACGTCCCGGTGGTCACATTGGGAGAGATCGGTCGGCCCTACGTCCGGGTCTACCTGCGGCAATCCCTGGTGGCTCGGCTTGAGGTGGGGGACAGCGTTGCGGTGCTGACCGATGAGGGCCGCTCCCTTGCAGCCCGAGTGGTGGCCATCAACCCGAAGGCGGAGTTCACGCCGAGGGTGGCGCTCACCGAGGACGAACGTGCCGATCTGATGTTTGGGGTGAAGGTGGAATTCACTCGGCCAACCGAGGCACCACATCCTGGACTGTGGGTACGGGTACGCCTGGCGGGCAGGCGGGCAGGCGGGCAGTCCGGCGGCCAGGCGGATTCGGCCCGATGACCGATTCGGGTATTGCCGAGTTCGGCATCGTAACCCACGCGCTCCGTAAGGAGTTCCACGGCGTGGCAGCGGTCGAAGGGCTCGACCTCACCGTCAATCGGGGTGAAATCTTCGGGCTGTTGGGCCCCAACGGTTGCGGCAAGACGACCACCATCAGAATGCTCACCGGACTGATTGCCCCGACTTCCGGCAGCGCCACGGTGGTGGGCGTGGATGTGGTGAAGTCGCCGGAGCTGGTGCGCCGGCGAATAGGGTACATGTCGCAGCGCTATGGGCTGTATGACGACCTGACCATCCAGGAGAATCTTGATTTCTACGCCGGTGTGTACGGCATCGTCGGGGCGGAGCGGGTCCGCCGGGTAGCCGACCAGCTCACCGAGTACGCCCTGGCGGCTAAATCAAACGAGCCGGCCGGGACGCTCTCCGGCGGGTGGAAGCAGCGGCTGGCGCTCGCCTGCGCCACCACCCACGACCCCGATCTCGTCTTCCTCGACGAACCCACCGCCGGCGTCGACCCGGCATCTCGGCGGCTCTTCTGGGATCTGATCCGCCGGCGCGCCGATGCCGGCATGACGGTGTTGGTCACCACTCACTACATGGACGAGGCCGATCGCTGTCACCGGCTCGCCTTCCTCAGCCGGGGCCACTTGATCGGGGTCGGCACCCCCCAGGAAATCACCGCGCGCTTCGGGGTGGCCACAGTGGAAGATGTATTCATCGAACTGCAGCGGCGCGATGAGGGAGCCTTGGCGTGAATCGCTTCGCCCGGGTGTCCCGCTGGCCCTTCTGGGCCATGCTCCGCAAGGAATTCATCCAGATGCGCCGGGACCGGCTGACCCTCGCGATGATGATCGGGGTGCCGTCACTGCAGCTCATGCTCTTCGGGTACGCCATTCAGACCGAGGTCCGCCACCTCCCCACCGTGGTGCTGGACCAATCGCGAACCCCGGAGAGCCGCCGCTTCGTCCAGACGATGCTCAACACCGGGAACTTCGACCTGGCAGGCAGCGTGTCGGATCGGGCGGAACTGGCCGTGGCAATCGAACGCGGCGCAGCTCGCGCCGCCATTGTCATTCCCCCGGACTTTGAACGCGACCTCAAGCGGGGCCGTACCGCGCAAGCTCAGATCGTCGTGGATGCCGCCGATCCGCTGGCGTCATCGGCTGCGATCAACGGCGCCGGGCTGGCCGGTGCAGTGCGCTCCCAGGCGCTGGCGGCAGCCCGGGGCGCCACCGCGGCCATCGAGGTACGAGTGCGGCCGTGGTACAATCCGACCGGTCGGAGCGCGGTCTACATCGTACCCGGCATCATCGGCGTGCTCCTCTCCATGACCATGGTGGTGATCGCCAGCATCTCGTTGGTCCGGGAGCGGGAGCGGGGCACCCTGGAACAGCTGGTGGTGACACCCATTTCCAAGACCGGCCTCATGCTGGGCAAGATCATTCCGTTTCTGCTGGTGGGATACGTGCAAATTACCGTGGTACTGCTGCTGGGCCGGCTGCTTTTCGACGTCCCGCTGCGAGGCAGCCTGTTGCTGCTTTACGCCGTGGCCTTACCGTTCGTGATGGCCAGCCTGGCTATCGGGCTGTTCGTCTCGACCGTGGTGTCCACCCAGGCCCAGGCAATGCAGCTTGGCTTCCTCTTTCTGCTCCCCAACATCCTCCTCTCCGGATT
>JANNSC010000049.1:0-3449 GCA_031402135.1 Gemmatimonadales bacterium
GCAACTTGATCCCCGGATCTGGGCCAGTGTGGAGCGGGTGGCTCCCACAGTCCCCCGATGGCGCCATCAGGAAACGGTGAACTACGTCGTTCGCATCGCCGAGCATCTCCGGCGCCTGGACAGCAGGGGTCGAGTGGTCCGCTGACCGCGTGCAGCAATTTCGTCGCAGTCGCCGCCGTTTGAGCTGGCGCTATCCTCCGGTCGATCAGCGAGGTTTTGCGGCCCCCGCCGCTGCGGCACGGGTCAGCACGTACGCCTGAATTGCCCGCAGCTGCTGCCGGTTCAGTTTGTCCCCGAATGCCGGCATGCCAAGATCCTTCCGAGCGCCACCCAGCGCGATCGCTTCGAATTGGGCGTGCACTTCCGCAGTGCTGTAGCGCAGGTCGGAAACCGGTCCCGCAATCGCGTTGAGGCCGTGACAACTCCAGCAGTAGGTCCCGTAGAGGAAGCCTCCCTCTCGAATTGCCGCCGCGGTCGTATCGAATTGGATTGCCGGCACCGGCGGACCTTGGTGCCCGTACACCGGTGGGTTGAGCTTGGCGCTGCCGCCCAGAGCGAATGTCAGAATCCGGCCATAACCCGGCTTCACGGGACCGATACCGGGCGGATTGATGAGTCCCGTCGGACCGCCCCATCCCACCAGCAGGGTGAGATACTGCTGCCCCTGGGCAAGATAGGTGACCGCCGGCGCCATGATGCCGGTGCCGGCGTCGAATTCCCACAGCATCTTTCCGTCGGTCGCGCGGTACCCGCTGAAAATCCCATCGGCCCGTCCCTGAAACACCAGATTGCCCGCAGTCGCCAATACACCGCCGCTCATGGAAACCGGAAGACTTACCCGCCACGCCGCTCGGCGCTCCACCGGGTTCCACGCCAGCAACTCCCCGCGCGGGCCTCCTGACTTGCCCAGCTCGGCGCCCAGAGCGCCTTCGTAGCGTGGGTCGTTCCCCAAGTTCCAGGTGCTGATGTCGGACTCCCATTTCGGATCGGGAGCGTGCAGGGCCAGGCTCCGGCCGCGGGCGCCGAGAAACACCAGCCCCTTGGTGGGGTCGAACGCCATCGGGTACCAATTGTGGGCACCTTCCGGGTCGGGTGAAACCAGGACCGCTTTGGTGCCGGCGTATGCCGAGGGCGACTCCAGCGGCCGTCCGGTGCTGGAGTCGACCCCCACCGCCCAGGTAATGCCGTCGACGAACGCGGTCCCGGAAATGAACTGTCCGGTCTCCCGGTCGAGCACGTAGAAAAAGCCATTCTTCGACGCCTGCATCACCACTTTGCGGGGCGTACCGGCAATGTTGAGATCGGCGAGCATCAGCGGCTGAGTCGCGTCGTAGTCCCAGTTGTCGCCCGGGGTCACCTGATAGTGCCACACCTGCTCGCCGGTTGCCGCTCGCACCGCAATGATCGAGGCGAGGTACAGGTTGTCTCCGCCACCCGGGCTGCGCAGGTCCCGGTACCAGGCAATGCCATTGCCGGTGCCGAAGTAGACCAGATCCAGCTCCGGATCGTACACGATCGGTTCCCATGCCGGGCCACCGCCGCCAAACTTCCAGTACTCGCCGTTCCACGTTTTCGCGGCGACTTCCATTGCCTTGGTCTCAAACCCTTTTGCCGGGTCACCCGGAACCGTATACACCCGCCAGCCGAGCTTGCCGGTGGCGGCGTCGTAGGCCGAGATGTAGCCCCGCACCCCGAATTCACCGCCAGCGTTGCCGATCAGCACCTGGCCTTTGGCAATGCGGGGCGCACCGGTAATGGCGTATGGCTTCGACTGGTCCACCGTCACCACGTCCCACGCCGGCATGCCGGTGCGCGCGTTGATGGCCACCAGGCGCCCGTCGAGGGTGCCGAGGTAGAGATTGCCTTTGTACAACGCCAGGCCGCGGTTGACCACGTCGCAACACACCGTCCGGGTGCGGCTGCGATCGACCTTCGGGTCGTACATCCACAATTGCCGGCCGCTGACGGCGTCGAAGGCGTACACCACGCTCCACGAACTGGTGGTGTAGAGCACCCCGTCAAGCACGATCGGGGTGGCTTCGAGCCCTCGGGAGGTGGGGAGTTCCTGGCTCCACACCAGCCCCAGGCGCCCAACGCTGCTGTCGCTGATTTGCCGGAGTGGACTGAAGCGCTGCTCGTTATAGGTGCGGCCGTAGGTCAGCCAGTTGGCGGAGTCCTGGTCGGCGGCAATCAATCGGGCGTCGTCAACCCGGAGGGTGGCCTCGGGTGGGGCGCAGGCGGTTAACACGCTGAGCCACACCACACCCCTGAAGCGCTTGAGCTGCACAGCCATGGCACTGCCTCCGGCGCTGATCGAGAATCAGCGGTGGAAAATGGTGGCACCCGCTTCTATTGCTTGGTTACGGTGGTGGTGGCTCCTCGCTCTGATCAGATGTATCTCTCGGCAAGATGGCCGTCAAGCAGCGCCGTCGCCAGCCGCTCGGTGCTGCTCGTCAACAGCCGCCCACGCCCGGGTTACGATCCTGCGGGTCCCGGGTCGGCAGGCTGCCGTCGAGGCGCACCTCGTAGCTGTCATGCACTTGGTTGCCGTCATAGCCGATCGATTGCCGCACCATGACCGGCCGGGTTTTTGCGCTGGTCACGCTGTACCAGTTATTGGTTGATTCGGTGTACACCGGGCCGCAGCGCACCAATTTCACGGTGAGGCCTTTCTCGTAGAGCACCCCGAGCATGTGCTCCCCGCGGGGGTGCATTCCCAGCTCGTCGAAGTAAATGGTCTTGACCTGGGTTGCCGTTCCACTGACCAGCAGTGAGAATTGCCGCTGTGCATACGCCGCCGATCCGGTCTGGCTCAATGGGTTGGGATCGTTCTTGAAGGAGAGATTCACTCGCTTGGGACCTCCGGAATCCCAGCTGATTCCCGATACCAGGCCGGCCAGCGCTTTCCAATCGTAGAGGACCGGACCGGTGGAGGACGGCAGCAGGGACTTGATCGCCTCGGCCAGTTGCTCATGCGGCTTGGTGGTGGCAACCGGCTTGCGCTCGGCAACCGTCCCACACGATTCGCTGTAGAGGGCCAGCTGGTTGGGCTGCAGCCGATCCAATTCCTCTCCCTGGGAGAGCACGAATCCCTCGGTCGGCCGCCCCGGAGCGGGTGCCTGGATCGAAAGATGGCCGGGGCTCAGCTGGGGGCCCTTCAGCCGATACCAGTTGGTGCCGCCGACCCCGACCCGGACGGGGCAGCGGACCAGGTCGGCGGAGAAGCCGGCGTGTTTCAGGGCCGCAAGGACTTCGGCTTCTCCCAGCGGCGTGGAGGCATTCCGGAAATACAGGTGGAAGACCATGGTCCGCGCCCCGGAGGCAACGAGGGAAAGGTTTCTACCCCCGAGGGTTGCGGTGCCCTGAAGAGCGAAACAGCCTCCGTCCGGCAGGCAATTCTTGAGCATGGTAGGCGCCACCGGCGCCCACTTGGTCTTGGGAAGTTTGTC
>JANNSC010000050.1:0-7911 GCA_031402135.1 Gemmatimonadales bacterium
CGGCGCAGCAGTTTCCGACAGCGGCATCCGGCGCGGGTTGACCGCGGTGTTGACCGAACTCGAGCGGGTCGGCCGTCACGGCTACACCCAGCCCGAACTCGACCGGATTCGCGCCGACTACCTGCGCGGGATGGAGCAGGCTTACGCCGAACGGGACAAGTCCCAGTCGGGGGGCTTCGCCGACGAATACGTGCGCAACTTCCTGACCGGCGAGGCAATCCCCGGGATCTCCCACGAATTCGAGCGGGTCAAGGCCATCCTCCCTGGAGTGACTGTCGCCGACCTGAACATGGTGGCCCGGGCGTGGCTCGGTTCCGGCGCACCGGTGATTCTGGTCAACGCCCCAGCAAAGAATCGCGCCTTCCTCCCCACCGCTGCCGACCTCCTCGGCCTGTTCGCTTCAGTCAAGAGGGCCGACGTCGCAGCCTATTCGGAAAACGTGTCGTCCGATGCATTGGTGACGGAAGCCCTGCCGCTCGCCGCCATCATCGCCGAGCGCCGGGACACCACCCTCGGCACCACCGAGTGGACCCTCGCCAACGGCGCCCACGTGGTGCTCAAGGCCACCGATTATCAGGCCGATGAGCTCCTCTTCCAGGCGATGAGCCCGGGGGGAGTATCGCTGGCCCCCGATAGCCTCCTCGCCAGTGCCCAGGTGGCCGCCCAACTTGTGGCCATCAGCGGATTGGGCGCCTTTCCCGCCGTCGAGCTGCAGAAGAAACTCGCCGGAAAAGCGGCCGGCGTCTCGGCGTACATCGGGTCGTATGACCAAGGGCTTTCGGGGAGGGCATCACCCCAGGACGCCGAGACTCTCTTCCAGCTCGCCTATCTCCACTTCACCGCACCCCGGCTCGACAGCGCTGCGGTGGGGGCATTCATGGGCAACGTCCGCGCCGCGCTCGCCAACCGGAGCGCCAGCCCCCAGACCGCGTTCTCTGATACCCTTTCGGTCACGCTGGCCCAGCATCACCCCAGGGCGCGTCCGGTGACCCCGGCGATCATCGACGAGTTGCGTCCCGCCGCTGCGTTCGATTTTTTCAAGGCCCGTTTTGCCACCGCCGCAGGGTTCACCTTTTTCCTGGTGGGAAACTTCAACGTCGATTCGATTCGGCCCCTGGTGCAGCGCTATATCGGCAACCTCCCGGGCCGCGGGATCGCGGAGCGGCCCAGAGATACCGGCATTCGTTCTCCGACCGGTGTGGTCGAACGGGTGGTCCGGAAAGGCATCGAGCAGAAGAGCCAAACCGCGCTGGTATTTACCGGGCCGGCCGAGGCAAGCCGGCAGGAGCGCTTTGCCCTCGATGCGCTGGGAGACATTCTGGATATTCGATTGCGGGAAGAGCTTCGTGAGGAGCTGGGCGGCACCTACGGCGCCAGTGTCAGTGCGTCGGCCTCCAGAATTCCCCGGCCGGAATACACCGTGATCATCAATTTCGGCTCGGCGCCGGAACGGGTGGACACCCTGGTGGGCGCGGTATTCGCGCAGATCGATTCGCTCAAGGCCCAGGGCCCTCGTGCCGCCGACCTGGCCAAGTACAAGGAGACGGCCATCAGGACCCGGGAAACCGACCTTCGGCGGAATGGCTGGTGGCTGCAGTTGCTGCTCAACGCCCGCAAGGAAAACGAGGACCCCGCCACCCGATTTGCCCTGGAACCACAGCTGGTCCGACTCACCCCCGAGGTGATCCAGACTGCGGCGCGCACCTACTTCGACACCAACCGCTACGTCCGGGTGACACTCCTGCCTGAAGGACGCACGCCATGAGGTGTGTTGTGCGGCACCTGCGCTTCGACCGCGTCGTCGCCCGCTAGAGGAACCGGAGTTCTCTTGGGGAAGCTGCTCGGCGGCACCGGTCTGCTCGGCTTGGCGCTGTTCATGCTCCTGGGCTTTTTCAATGCCGGGCCGATGAGCGCCGTCGTCGCCACCCTCACGTTTCTGATGGTGGTCGCGCTCCCCGCCGCCGGCGGCGGAGCGTTGCTTCGCTCCCACTTCCGCGGGAAGAGCCACTTCTCCCGCCAGCGGGAGCAATTGCGGCTGCAAACCTATGAGTCCGAAATCCTCCAATTGGCCCAGCGCAAGGGCGGCAAGCTCACGGTGGTGGAGGTGGCGGCCGAAACCGGCCTCGACGCCCCGACCGCCGATGCGGCGCTTCGGGCGCTGGCGATCCAGGGTGTCGCCGAGGTTGAAGTGACCGACTCCGGCATGCTGGTGTACGCCTTCTACGACATTCAGAAGTTGCCGGAGAAGTCCACCAGCCGGAACATCCTCGATGCTTGAGCGGGAGCCCCGCTACCCCTGCCCGGTTTGCCTCGGCACCCGGATGGAAAAGCTCAAGCCCTCGGGCGACGTCGATCTGGTGCTCGACTATTGCCGTCGCTGCGGCGGCATCTGGTTCGACGACCGGGAGGCGGACCGCCTGCGGCGATGCCACCCACGGTCTCTCGCCGCGCACGTCGTGCTGGGCCAGGACGCCCACCGCATGAAGTGCCATGCCTGCCACGCCAGCATGCCCCGCAACACCGACCATTGCCCCGCCTGTCAGTGGAACAACGTGATTCTCTGCCCCACCTGTGGCCGCCCGCTGCGCCCGGTGGAGCAGGCCGGCATAAAGCTTGACGTCTGCCGCAACTGCCGGGGGGCGTGGTTCGACAACGTGGAACTGGCGGCGATCTGGAACCGGCAGGTCGATGCGCTGGCCCGCCGGGAAGGTCGAGGCCTGGCCGCCACCGACGTCGCCCGCGACTATTTCCTGCTCGACGCCTTCCTGTGGATGCCGCATGTCGGGCTGCACGCCATGGGGGGCGGAGCGTCCGTGGTGGACGCCGCGGCTTCTGCCGGAGGCATCGCGGAAGTCGCCGGGAGCGCGGTCGAAGGCGCCGGTGACCTGGCCGGATCGGTGTTCGAGTCGATCGCATCCATCCTCGGAGACCTGTTCTGACAGCGCGGGCAGCATGCCCTTCGTTGGCCTATAATTGTTGCGGCCCCGGCCGTCGAAACTCGAAGGTGGTCTCTTACGTGATGAGAGTCGGAGCGACGGCCCTCCCCCGGACAATCGCGGTACCTGTACCCTGAACCCCGAAGGCCCCATGCGGCAAATCCTTCTCCTTTGCTCCGGTTTGGCCCTCCTCGTGTCGGCAACCGTGGCCGCGGCCCAAGACAGCCTTCCCTTGCAGCCGGGTCGGGTGGCCAAGTTTACGACATCCAAAGGCACCTGGATGTCGCTCGACGTGAGCCCCGATGGGCAGGCCATCGCCTTCGACCTGCTCGGCGATCTTTACACCCTGCCCATTGCGGGTGGGAAGGCCACCCGGATCACCACCGGCCTGGGCTTCGACGCCCAGCCGCGGTTCAGCCCGGATGGAAAGCGGCTCACCTTCATTTCGGACCGGAGCGGCGGCGACAACATCTACGTCAGCAATGCCGACGGGTCGGGGGTTCGCCGGATCACCTACGGCAACCATGGCTGGTACGTCTCGCCGGATTGGATGCCCGACGGGAAGTACGTGATCGCTTCGGCGGCGGCGGGAGGCTTCGGCCAGCTCCGGCTGTCCCTTGACGACGTTCACGGCGGGACCGGCGTTGCGCTCACCCGGACCGGCTCGCTATACCACTTTGGAGCCGCCCCTGCGCCGAACGGCCGCTACATCTACTTCGCTGGGCGTCAGGGACCATGGCAATACAACGCCTCGATGCCCCAGGCGCAGATCGGAGTGTACGATCGGGAGGCAGGCACCACCACGACGCTGACCTCGCGATACGGCTCCGGGTTCCGGCCGGCGATTTCACCCGACGGGAAATGGCTGGTCTATGGAAGCCGGGAGAGTGCCCAGACCGGGCTCCGGATCCGGGAACTGGCGAGCGGGGAAGAGAAGTGGCTCGCCTTCCCCGTTCAGCGCGACAACATGGAATCAGTCCCCGATCTCGACTTCCTGCCGGGCTATTCGTTCATGCCCGACGGCCGGGCGATCGTGGTCTCGTACGGCGGCGAGATCTGGCGGGTGGCGGTCGACGGAACCCCGGCCATCAAAATCCCCTTCACGCTCGACGCCGAGGTCGCAGTCGGGCCGTCGGTCAAGTTCGACTACCCGATCGAGGATACGCCCAGCTTCACGGTGAGGCAGATCCGGGAGGCGGTACCGTCACCCGACGGCCGGCGCATCGCCTTTACCGCCCTCGACAAGCTCTATGTAGCCGATCTGCCGGCTGGCGCGCCTCGCCGGGTGACCAGCGCGGAAACCGGCGAGTACTATCCTGCCTGGTCGCCGGACGGGTCGGCGTTGGCATATGTCACCTGGGACGGTTCCGAGGGCCACCTGATGCGGGCCAACCTCGCCTCCGGCCAACAGCAGCGGCTCGCGCCCCAGAGCGCGTTCTACCAGGTGCCCGCCTGGTCGCCCGATGGTCGCCGGATCGTCGGGATCCGGTCGGCGGCTCGCACCCTCAAGGATCAGGTCGATCCATTCATCGGCGATGGCGACGGGGCAGAGTTCTTCTGGGTTCCAGCCACCGGCGGCGAGCCGACCTCGATCCGGCCCACCGATGGAAACCTCTTCGCTCCCCACTTCACCTCCGACTCCACCCGGATTTATCTCTACGGGTTTTTTCCGCCCCCACCGGGCGCTCCCCCGGTCGGCTTCACCGCGGCGCTGTCCTCCATGCGGTGGGATGGCACCGACCTCAAGCAACACCTGCAAGCGACTGGCCCGCTGCCGTTGGGTTTCGGTGTTCCGACCGGACGGCAGTATCGGGAGCCGTTTGGCCCCAAGCCGGAGACTGCGTCGATGGGCGACCTCCTCCCGCCCAGCTTTTTCGATGACGCCGCACGGGAGCCGGGTCTTATCCAGGGGCCCCGGGCCGACCTCATCAGGATGGCCCCCCGCGGTGACCTTGCCCTGGCCATGTTCGGGAACGACATCTATGTCATTCGGGTGCCTCAAATCGGTGGAGGGGTGCCGACGGTTTCCGTGGCTAAACGCGACAGCTCCGCGGTGCGGGCGCTCAAGCTGACCGATATCGGCGGCGAGTTCCCGGCCTGGAGCGCCGACGGTCGAACCGTCCACTGGTCGATTGGCAACGCCTTCGTTTCCTACGATGTGGCCCGAGGGCTCGCGGTGGACGATAGCCTCAAAGCCGCTGGCGCCGACTCGACCGCCCGAACCGATCGTCAGTATCAACCAGCCGAGCAGCGGATTACTGTCAGCGCCACCCGCGACATTCCCCAGGGCACCGTGATCCTTCGCGGCGCCAAGGCGGTGACGATGCGGGGGGACGAGATCGTCGAAAACTCCGACATCGTCATCCGTAATAATCGGATTGTGAGTGTGGGCCCTCGGGGGGCCGCCCCGGCTGATGCCCGGGTTATCGACGTGTCCGGCAAGACCATCATTCCCGGCTTCGTCGACACCCATTCTCACATGTGGAACGCGTGGGGCATCCATTGGCAACGCGCCTGGATCTACGACGCCAATCTGGCATACGGGGTGACCACCACGCGTGACCCCCAGACGGCGACCACCGATGTCTTGAGTTACCAGGACAGGGTCGAGGCTGGCACGATGACCGGCCCGCGGGTCTATTCCACCGGTCCCGGAGTATTCTCGAACGACCGGATCAATTCTCTCGAAAAAGCCCGCAGCGTGCTCAAGCGGTACAGCGACTATTACGACACCAAGACGTTCAAGATGTACATGGCGGGCAACCGGCAAACCCGCCAATTCCTCATTATGGCGGCGCGAGAGCTCAAGCTGATGCCCACGACCGAGGGCGGGCTTCAGTACGCACTCAACATGACCCATGCCATGGATGGGTACTCCGGGGTCGAGCACACCATTCCGCTCTACCCGATGTACGACGACGTCGTCCAGCTTCTCAAAACCTCGGGGACGGTCAACAGCCCAACCCTGCTGGTAACCTACGGTGGCCCCTGGGCCGAGAACTTCTACTACGGCCGAGAGAACGTGGTCGGAGACAAGAAGCTCCGTTGGTTCACCCCGCCAGAGGAGTTCGACGCCAAGGCTCGACGGCGCGCTGCCGGGCCGGGGCCCAGTGGCTGGGCCCACGAATCGGAGTACGTCTTCAAGAAGCATGCAGAATTCAACAAGCACCTGATCGAAGCCGGTGCCTGCTCCGGCGTCGGGAGCCACGGGCAGCTTCAGGGCCTCGGCTACCACTGGGAGCTCTGGTCAATACAGAGCGGGGGGATGAAAAACCACGATGCCCTCCGCATTGCCACGATGTGCGGCGCCGATGCCATCGGGTTCGGCAAGGACCTCGGCTCGATCGAAGCCGGCAAGCTCGCCGACCTGATCGTGCTGGATAAGGACCCCCTTGAGAATATTCGCAACACCAACACCATCCGGTACGTCATGAAGAACGGTCGCCTCTACGAGGGCGACACCATGAACGAAATCTGGCCCCGCCAGAAACCGGCGGCCGATGAACCTTGGCGCCACACCGCGCCCACCCCCATGCCGGAAATTCGGTGAGGCGACCCATGAACTATTCATTCATCCAGCCAGCCGTGTCCACCCGCCGATTCCGTCCATCCGGACTGTCCGTGTTATCGGCGTTATCCGTGTTATCAGCCTTCTCCACCCTGTCGGCCCAACCTTCCGCGCCAGCCGCCCCCGGTGGCCCACCGCCGAAGCCGCTGCCGCTCGAGGCCAAGCGAACCGCCGCGTTTACCACAACCAAGGGCACCTGGATGTCGGTCGACGTGAGCCCCGATGGCCAGACCATCGTCTTCGATCTGCTCGGCGATCTCTACACCATGCCGATCGCCGGCGGGAAGGCGACTGCGCTCACCACCGGCCTGTCCTACGATGCCCAGCCTCGCTTCAGCCCCGATGGCAAGAAAGTGGTTTTCATCTCGGACCGGAGCGGCGGTGATAATGTCTGGATCATGACCGTCGACAAGAAGGACACGACCCAGCTCACCCAGGGAAACGGCAGCCAGCACCTGTCACCCGATTGGTCGCCCGATGGCAAATACATCGTCGTCAGCCGGGGCGGGGGCGGCTTCCCGGCCTCCAAGCTCCACCTCCTCGATGTCGACGGCGGCTCGGGCTTTCCGCTGATTCCACCGTCGCCCCAGAGTCAATCCCTCAAGACCCTCGGGGCCGCGTTCAGCCCCGATAGCCGGTACGTCTGGTTTTCCGCCCGGAGCGGTGACTGGAACTACAATGCGATCTTCCCGCAATACCAACTCGGATACTACGACCGTCAGACCGGCACCCTGACCCGGATGAGCAACCGGTACGGGTCGGCATTCCGGCCGGCCATTTCTCCCGACGGCAAGTGGCTCACCTATGCCACCCGTCACGAGGCCGTCACCGGGCTCCGGATCCGCAACCTGGCCACGGGCGAGGAGGATTGGCTCGCCCATCCGATTCAGCGGGACGACATGGAGGCGCGGGCCACGCTGGATGTGCTGCCGGGTTACTCCTTCACCCCCGATTCCCGGGCGGTGGTCATTTCGTACGGCGGCGAAATCTGGCGGGTCCCGGTCGACAAGTCGGCCTCGAGCCGCATCCCCTTCACCGCCGACGTGAGGCTCGCCGTCGGCCCGGAGGTCAAGTTCAACTACCGGATCGACACCACCGCCAACCTGGTGGCCAGGCAGATCCGCAATCCCGCCGTTTCCCCGGACGGCAAGCGGGTCGCCTTCGTGGCGGTCGATCGCCTCTATCTCAAGGACCTCCCCAGCGGGACACCCCGGCGGGTTACCTCGAGCGACCTCGGCGAGTTTCAGCCGGTCTGGTCGCCCGATGGCAAGTCGCTCGCCTGGATCAACTGGGGCGACGCCGCCGGCGGTCACATCATGAAGGCCGCGGTGGACGGACGGGTGATCACCCCGGTCCAGCTCACCCGCGTCGCGGCGCTCTACAGTAACCCGGCCTGGAACCCCGATG
>JANNSC010000051.1:0-14031 GCA_031402135.1 Gemmatimonadales bacterium
CGAGGATTCTGCGAAATGTCTCCTGCGCGAGGTTGGCTCTTCCTCATTGTGTGCAGTCTGTCCGCATGCTCGAGCGGCGGTGCAATGACGGGGTCAACACCACCCCCACCGCCACCCCCACCTCCAGCCCCGCCGCCCCCACCTCCAGCTCCGAACGCCGTTACCGGCGTCTTGGTTTCCAGCGAGAACGGCGCAGCGTCCGGAGCGTCGGCGATGACCTCCTCAGGCACTATCGTCGGATACCAGGGCGCCTCTCCGGGGTACTGGACGACTCCCGGGGCGGCCTTCGTCGCCATTGCGGCTGCGGGGACCCTCCGGTATCTGAGCGCCAACGGGAACGCGGTCGGATCGCTCACCGACGTCGACAAGTCGAACCCCTCCGATAATCAGGGATTTTGGCGAGCTTCGGGTGCAGGACCGCCATGGACCGCCGTTTCGATCGGCACCCCGGTCGGATACTTCAGTCTCTACCTGCGCAAGGCCAACGACCGAGAGGAGCTGGTGGGGAGTGCGCTGCTGCAAACAGCTGGAGGACGCGCGATCTACTGGGCCAGCCCGACGGCCACTCCAGTCGAGCTCGCGCCACCGGCATCGCTCGCAGGCAGTTTCCAAACGTCCGATGTACGCGACATCAACAGCGCCGGGGTGGCGGTCGGCAGCGTATTCGATGGTGTGGCTCCACGGGCGGTCGTGTGGCATCAATCGGTCGGCGTCGAGTTGCCCATTTCGCCTGGGAGCCAGCGCCAACTTGCCTATGTCATCAACGAGACTGGGACAATCGCGGGCCTTGTCCTCGACGGCTCTGGCACGTTCCGTCTGATTCTCTGGAAGCCGGTGAGCGGAAGTGGAGCTGCCACCACGTATCAGATCAGGGTGCTCACTACCACCGCCGTGGATGGCTCCCGACCGGCCCTCGACGAGTGCGGACGGGCGGTCGCAACCCGTGAAGACGGGGCCCAAGGAGTGTCATGGGACGGAACCAATGCTCCCATAGCGCTCCTTCCTCCCGCAGGGTTGACGCGGGCACAACCGCAATACCTACGGGCGTCCGGGGTCGCTGTTGGGACGAGCTCCACGACGGGTCTCAGCAGCGCCCGTGCCACGATGTGGTCAGGGCTGGGCGTGTGCACTCCCTGAGCTGAGCCGAATACGGCGTCTCGAATGGCGAACGCCTCGGCGTCCGCCCCAGCGTTCATCGCACTCCTGCCGGCGATAAGGTCAGGGCGGTGTGTCCACCACTCAACTGGGGAATCACCCTCCTCGGCGAGGTGGAGGATCCCACCATGCCCGGGAGGGCCCTGCGCAAATTACGACGGAGTGTCCGTTGAACATTGTATTGTGGGCCGAGGGGGCCGGCGAGATTTGCCGAATCCCCTTTCCAGCCGTTAGTATTCGACGAGCATCTCGGGGGAGCGATGTCACGCCACCTTTGCCGCCTGATCCGATTTCATTTCCCACTCGGCATCGGTGCATTGGTACTCCTGAGCTCCTGCCAGGGAGGCCCCGACCTGCTTGGCGAATCCTCGCCCCAAAGCGCTAGTCTCGAGGAGGTCCCCGTTATCGGATCGGTGTCCCCCGATCAGGGCAGCCCGGGACAGCGCTTGCGGGTCCTGGTCACTGGGAGCGGATTCGAGCCGGGGACGGTAATCAGCATCGAGCGCCCGGAACTCACCGGTGCCGTTGTTGTGGACTCGCTCACCGTTCGATCCGCCGACTCGATTGTCGCATTCATTCGGGTCTCCGAAACCGGACCTAAACTGGCGTACAATGTTGTCGCGAGGACTCCGCGAGGCAGGAAGGGCATCGGCACTGAAAAGTTCAAGGTGGTCCTGGTGCAGGACCTTGGCCCCGGTTCCGCAGTTGGGGTGAACGCAGCCGGAACCGTCATTGGATACACTCTGGCGGACCGCCGTACCTGTTCTCGGCCATTCAGCTATTCGGCGCTCGGGGGAATGGTGTTTCTGAGGGGCCCGAAGAATGAAGAGTGTGGTGGTTCACCCCGCGCGATCAATGAATCGGGAGTCGTGGTGGGGAGCTTCGCCGGCGAGGGAGCGGTCGTCTGGGTTGGAGGCCTTCGGGCGCAGCCGCTGCTCGCCGAAGGTCACTCAGAATCCGGGGATGCCAGCGACGTCAACGCCTCAGGTCTGGTCGTCGGTACGACGGGGCAACTAGATCCGCCAAGCAACCTAATCCGTCCCGCGGCATCCTGCTGGAAAAATGGCCAGGGGATCGTGCTCCAGGTGCAGAGACCGCTCATCGGATCGACTGCGAAGCGAGTCAACAGCGCGGGGGACGCGGTGGGATGGGCCCAACCAAACCTCTTTTGGGGGAGTCCGAGCGAGGACGCCGTTCCAATGGTGTTTCGTTGCGGCCTCCCCTCCCCAACCGCGGTTCCACTTCCGATGCCGCTCGGCGCCACCGGCGGAGTGGCGACGGCAATCGCCGATGATGGGACGATTTACGGGTATGTCCAGCGGGATGGCCAAGAGCTCGTGATGCGTTGGCTCCCCTCGCCTGCCGGTGGGTGGAGTGCATCGGCGAGCCTTCCCGCCTCATTTCCCGGGCGGGTGGTTTCGGTCACTCGATCGGGACGGGTCGTGGGCTGGTATTACGAGAAGGGTACCGCCTCTTGGGAAGCCCGAACATGGGTCTACCAGCCTGGGGCCGGAATGTTCGATGTCAGCGGCCTTACCAATAACGCGCGAGCCATGGCAGCCGCCGATGATGGAGTTGGCGGGCAACTCAGGTTGGCGGGACAACTTCAAACGCCAGAATATTCAGGAATCGCCTACTGGCCCGACGCTCTCTATGCGGCCTTCGCCATGGGCGCTGCCTCACGAGTCCGCGCACCGGCTGCCGCCCGAGGGAGTCCGCCCGCCAATCTGGTGGGGCCGCCACCATTCCTCAAATCGATCCAATGGCGGTACTGATTGACCCACTCGGCGAGGGTGCCTGCTTCCTCCGATTTCTGCTCGGGCGCCCAATTGAAGGGAGCCGAACACCCCGGGGCGCTCGGCCGGCTCCTGGTTGCACCAGATGCCGACGCTCAGGCCGAGGCGTGGGACGGCTTCGTTGCCAAACACTCAGCGCTTTTGCTTCGGGTGGCTGGAAGCATGGGGGGCGGTCGGGACGAGACGATGGACCGGTACGCATTCGTTCTCGAAAGACTGCGGCAGGACGACTTTCATCGTCTCCGAGCCTATTGCCCCGACAACCGGGCCAAGTTTACGACCTGGCTCGTAGTGGTCGCCCGGCGGCTCTGCCTGGACCAATACCGCGAGCGATACGGACGCGCGAGCAGCGATGAATCGAGCGCGCGCGAGACCGTCATCACCCGCCGCCGGCTTCAGGACCTGCTGGGAGCCGACCCCGAATTCGTCCAAATCGCCGATCCATCGATCCCCCATCCGGTAGATGCGATGCAGTCCGTCACTGATGGAACCGTGCTGCATCGGGCACTTGCCACCCTCGGTCCCGAAGACCGCCTGCTGCTTCGTCTACGGTTCGAGGACGACCTCCCAGCCCGAGAGATTGCATCACTCCTTCGTTTCCCGACGCCGTTTCATGTATACCGTCGGGTCAACGCGCTGCTGAGCGCGCTCCGGTTGCGGCTCACCAACGCCGGTGTCGAGGGTCCGGACCAATGACACGAAGCGAGAACGTTCGGAACCGCCAAATGTGGCCTCAGGTGTCCGTTTACAGAATGAAGGGCCAGCAGGGAGATGAGGAGGCACCTCATGAGAGCTGAGCTCATCCACGCGGTGCATCTCCCGGTGGAGGAGATGTCGCGATTCGAAGCCGGAGTTGTCGACCGAGCCTCTCGGGATCGGATCTATACCCACCTGGCCAGCTGCCCCGAATGCCGAACCGAGGCCGTGGAGGTGCACCGGATCCTCCGCGGACACAATCGAGCCAGAAAGGTGCCTCGCCTCCTCGGAACAGCAGTCGGCCTGGCCGCGATGATCACCGTCGTGGTGGTGCTTCAAGCCCCGACTCATTCGATGCCGGCGGCCGTTACCCGGGGTGTGCCGGAGGCCCGGGCAGGCGTCCTCCTGCTGCACCCCCTGGCGCCACTGGGCGAGATCTCTGCCGCAGCAGGGCCGCTCACGTTTATCTGGCGTCCGGTATCCGAGGCGGTCGAGTACCATTTGACCGTAACCGACCAAGTAGGAAGGACGCTCTGGACCCGGAACACCAGGGATACCACATTACTCCCCCCCCTCGAAGTCGCTCTGGCCAGGGGCTTCTCCTACTTTTGGTTCGTCGATGCACTTCTGCCCAATGGGGAGTCGGTGACAACCGGGACCCGGGAGTTCCGAATCAGCCGGTGACTCGCCTGCTCCCGGCTGCGCTTCTGCTGGGAGGCGTACTCACCGCGTGCCGCGACGCATCGGATGGCCAGCCCGCCAGCCGACCGGGCACGCCGGGACGTGCCGGGGCACCCGCGCTTGTCAGCTACGACCTTGGCGAGGCCCTGTACGAACGGGATGAATACGATTCCGCCGCGGTCGCATTTGACGCTGCGCTGAAACTGGCGCGGGCAGCGACCGACACCCGAATGGAGGCACGAGCACTCACGCAACTGGGGATTACGGCGTGGCGGATGGCGCGCTATGACGCCGCGAGGGTCTATGGTGATTCTGCCCTCTCACTGAAGCACCAGTACGCATACCGCGCTGACCTCTTTCTCTCCTACAACTCTCTCGGCTTACTGGCCTGGAACGAGGGTCGCCTCCGCGTCGCCGAGCGCTGGTTTGACAGCGCCGCGGCGGTGGCAGCTGAGCTGGGCCGGCTGGAGGACGTCGGCAAGGCCGCCGGCAATCGGGCGCTCGTCAGCGTGGAACTGGGGGAGTACGTCCCCGCGCAGGCCGGTTTCGAGCGCATGCGCGATGCCGGCCGCACCAGCGGCAATCGACGGATGCAAGGCAATGCCTTCACCAATCTCGGGATGCTGGCAGTTCGGCTGGGGAATCCGGGAGGCGCTCTCGCTCCGCTCGACTCGGCCCTTCGCCACTATCGGGTACTCGACTACGCCACGGGAGTGCAGGCCGCCCTGGCCCAGCTTGGCACCGCACGCGCCGCGCTGGGGGACATCGCCGCCGCGTTTGCAGCGTTCGACTCCGCCCTCGCGATCGCCCGAGCCAAACAGCTCGATCAGGAAGTCGCCGCAACACTCGAAACGATTGCCGATCTTCACGCCCGGGTGGGGGAGCATCGGCGCGCGCTCGCCTCATATGCTGAAGCCCAGACCATTAACCGACGACTCGGGCTCACCATCGAGGAGCCACGCGACCTGCGCTAACCGGCCTACTTGTCCCGCGTGCTTGGCGACCAAACGTCCGCGATCCAGAGCGCACGGCAGGCGCTGCGGATACATCGTGATGCGGGCGCCGCTCTCGAAGAACTCAAGGATCTGGTCACCATCTCTGAGGCAGCCCAATCTTTCAGCGACACCTCACTCGCGCGGAGCAGCCTCGCCTCAGCCCGCAGTCTTGCTGACCGCTTGGCAGTTCCGAGCGCACGCGTGGAGGTTGCGCTGGCTGAGGCGCGCCTTGCCATGAAAGGCGCGGCGCCACGGCGGGTCCATGAGATACTCCGGGTCGCCTCAATCGATCTTTCGGCCATCGGTGCCGGCGCCGAGTGGCAGGCCCATGATCTCGCCGCGGAGGCGTGGCTCGCCCTGGGGCACAACGATTCGGCGATCGCCCAGGCGCGGCTTGCGGTGGCGTCGGTCGAGCGGGTTCGCGGCAGGCTCTCCGATGGCTCTCAGCGTAGCGGGTTCCTTGCCGAGCGGCTTAAGGCCTACGCTCGGCTGATCGACGCCCTCCTCCTGACCGGACAGCCGGAGAGGGCATTTGCGGTTGCAGATCTGATGCGGGGCCGGGCGCTCCGGGACCATCTTGCTTCGAGTGCCGGGGATGCTGTGAGCCCGGGGATCGGCCGGCTCGCCGGGGAGGACTCGTTGCTCCGGCGCATTTCGGCCCTGGAGCATCGAGTCGAACAATTCGATGCCGACGCGGTCGAAGGCGGTATCCCTTCTGACGGTGATGCGCGGGCTCGTCTTCAAGCCGAACTTGAGGAGGCCCGGCGAGCGATCGGTGCGTGGTCTCGAAAGAAGGGCCAGGGGCGGGCGGAATCGAGAATCCTTCACATGGATATTCTCGATCCTCGGTTGGTCCAGCGAAACCTGGCTCTCGATGAGGCGGTGGTCTCATTCGCGGTCACTGAGTCGAAAACCCATCTATTCGTTGTCCGGCGCCAGACTCTTTCGCACTTCACCCTTGCCATCGGAGAACGCGCGCTCGCGCCCCGCATACGACTTGCGCGCGACCTCGCCGCACGACCTCGGACCGGCCCGGACCCACCAATCTTCACTGCGCTCGATTCGTTGCTCTTCACCGGTGCGCGTGCCGATGGAGCCCTCCGCGGCGTCCGGCACTTGATTCTGGTACCTCACGGCTCGTTGGCATACCTGCCCTTCGCTGCATTACGCGAGGCTGGATCAGGCCGCTACCTCGCTGAGATGATGGTCATTTCAATCGTCCCGTCGGCTGCGGCTTTGTCGGAATTACGTCGACGGCCAAGGCAGACCGACAGCCTGGCGAGCGTGACGGTGTTCGCACCGGAACCAGACGCTTTGCCCGCCAGCAGGTGGGAGGCCGACGCCATCCGCTCGAGATTTGGTGGTGCCCGCGTCCACCTCGCCTCGTCTGCGACCGAGGCCGCGGTGATTCGTGCGTTATCGGGTCAGGGAATCGTTCACATCGCTTCTCATGCGACAATGAACTCGGCCAATCCGCTCTACTCGAGGATAGACCTAACGGTCCGCTCCGGGAGCGACACACTCGAGGACGGCCGCCTGCATGTGCACGAGATGCTCAAGCTCGCGGTACAAAGCCCGTTGGTATTCCTGTCTGGGTGCGAAACGGGCGTGGGAAGTGCGTGGTCCACAGCCTACCGCGCGGGGGAGGATTTCACCACGCTTGGGCTGGCGTTGCTTTACGCCGGCGCCGGCGCCGTGGTGGCGACGCTCTGGCCGATCAATGACGAGAGTGCCGGGGTGTTCGCCCTGCGATTCTACACCCATTTGCTTCAGAACTCGCCGGCCCACGCCCTCGCGCTCGCCCAACGCGACTTCATAAACGATCCGCGCTACCGGGCACCCTACCATTGGGCCGCTTACCGACTCATAGGGGCCCAAGCGTTGTCACCGACTCGGTGATCCGGAGACTGTCTGCCCCCTAAAGCCGCGGCACTCGCGCGACCGTCCGCCCCTGCCGGTTCTTCACCACAATGGGCACCGGAATTCTCTCCTCCCTGAGCTCGAATGGCGTTAGGTCCGGCCCGGCGCGCAAAAACGCCAAGAAGCTGAAGGCATCGGCGGGGGCGTCGTTGACCACATATCCCAGATCCCGAAAACTCGCCGCCGAGAAGGCGCTGAGTGGGTTGGGAATCCCGGTCGGGCTGATAAAACCGGTCATCAGTTCATTGCTGAAGATCGCTTCCCGCCAGTGGGAGTCGCGGGTGCCCGGCCCACCGCTGTTCTCCACTGGCACCGGCGTGCCGGTGAAAGTCCGGCCCGGTGCCACCGCGGCGAGGAACGCCGAACGCGTGGCGGGGCCATTGAAAAATGGGTCCCCGCCGCCTTCACCGGTCAGCAGGGCGTTGGCCGGTTGGACCCCGGGGAAGGGATCGAAATTCCACATCGTCCCGAACCCCAGTACGTGCCCCATCTCGTGGAGGATCACGTCGTTGAGTCGGCCAGAAGTTTCCAGGGTGGCGAGGTCCGCGACATCGAATTTCATGATCCCCATGGCGGGAAGGAACCCGGAATCATCCCGTACGATGCAGGGACCAGCCTGCCCGAGGACGCTGCCAGGTCCGTCGATCACCGCAATCGTGGCGAAAATCACCAGCCCGGGCACCGTCTCGTTCATGGCGGGGCAAGTACCGAACGCCGGCTCGGAGATCGGGTAGGGCGCTCCTCCTGAAAGCAGAATCTGCTTCCACCGGGCCACCGCCTGGTCGAAGGCCAACTGTTGCGGGCCGGAGGGCGGGGTCAGGAATCGCACCTCCAAACCAAAGGTGCTGGGCGGAGGGGCGGAGGCGATAGCGCTAAAAGCGATTGGAGGGAGCGCGCCGAGGCTGGCGCTCACCCCATGGGAAGCAGCGCCGCCGAGCCGCCAGGCGGGGAGCGTCGCTCGCCCGAGGAAGTCGCTGATCTGGGTGGCGCCGGTCAGCTGCCCGTCGCCCTGCGCCACGGTGAAGGTTACGGTCTCTCCTGCCACTGGGTTCCCCGCCAGATCTCGGACAACAACGCTGGGCGGCTTCGCGACAAAATTGCCGAAGAACGCCGATTGCATCACGACGGAAGAGCCCAGAAGGCTTCCAGGCGCAGCGGGAACCCCGGTCGCCGAAAAGAGTACCGGATCGCGCCCCGACACGAATGCCTCCGCCCGATTGACTCCCGGGGTGGTTCCCAGAATCCAGTTGGCCGGCCGGGCAATCCCGTCGCTGCCGGTGGTCACGGTAGCGCTCTGAAAGCTGCCGCCGCCCGAGGTCACCAGGAACAACACCGACACGCCCGGAAGCGGGCTGCCATCGTCGCGGGTGGCACGAACCGCCGGTGCCACCGGGAGGGCAGTGCCGACGTTTGACGTCTGGCCATTCCCGGCAACCTGGGTGAGGGTTGCGGGAATTCCTCTCGCTTCGAACACCGCCGTGGCGCCTCTTGGGATGGTTGCCCGGACGCCATAAAGCAGCGCATCCGGCCCGACGGACCAGGACCCGATCGTCGCGATGCCGGATTGGTTGCTGGTCTGGGTCGTACCGGTCAGCACCGAGCCGGGTGCGGTGGGAAAAAATGTGACGACGATGCCAGGGCTCGGGTTGCCGAAGGTATCGAAGACCCGGACCGAGGGGAGACTGGTGACGTTGCGAGAGACGACGGCGAACTGGAGCAACTCCGAAACCGCAACCAGACCCACCGCAGCCCCCTGGGACCCAGTGGCCGAGGCAGAGACCGGAGTGATTGTGCCCGAGGTGAAGATCAGCCCCTGGGCGCCGACCTCAGGGCCCAACGTCCAGGTGAACTCCGAAGCGCCGCTGGCGTCGGTGCTGGAATTTTCCGGTGATACGTTGCCGCTCTGCTGATTCTGGGGTGCCGCGTGAATTTTCGCCCCGGGGATCGGCCCCTCGGCGTCCCGGGCCACGACCTTCACCTTGACCGGCAAGGTGACACCGATTTCGCCGACTTGGGCGCTCCCGGCCACCACATTCAGCGAGGTGGCCACCCGGGGTTCGGTCGGCTTGGACTTGCCGCACGCTGCGGCAAGTGCAATGAGCGTAAAGGTGGCTCCGACGACTCGTGCTGGGCTCAACCTGATCTCCGGGGTAGGTGGCACTCGAACCTCGAAGCTAGGGTGTTCGGTGGAAGTGGGGAAGGGATTACCTTCGTCTCATTGACGACTGAACGGTTCCGGCTTTCACACGGGATGGCGGGCAATGTCACACGTGGCTCCGGCTCGGCGGCTGCTGGCTCTCTTGTACCTGGTTGGGGTCATCATTCTCATCGATCAGCTGGCTGATGTTGCGGCCACCATTCTGCTCCAGCCGGTTGCCACCGGCACGGCGAATTGGCGGGTGGCGGTCTTCGGGTTGGTTGCCAGCCGAGCCAGCATCTTCCTGATTGCCGATGTCCTGTGCTTCGTTGCGGCGGTGGGCCTGGAACATCGCCGAGTGCTTCGGCTCTTCAGTGTGGTGCACGGCGGGTTGGCTCTTGCTGTGCTGATCGGGGTGTTGCTGTTCGGCCTCGACGCCGTCGAGGTCCTGCGCACGGTTCGGCCGGCGGGGCAAAGCGCATTCATTGCGGCGGCGGCTCGGGCGGTGACGGTGGCGCTGGTCGGGTTGCTGCTGCTGGCCTGGGCGTCGGTGGTCGGGTGGCGCGCATCGCGCCCGGCACACCGGAAGGGGCGATCGGGACCGGATTCATTGCTGGTGCCAATGTCGCGGGACTCCGAGGGGGCACAGTGATCGATCCCCGGAGATTCCTTCCGCTGCTGGCGGGGGTCGGGCTGTTTGTTGCCGTCCACCAGGTGCTCGATGCGGTACCGCTCCTGGCTCAGGCGGACCTGGCGACACCGACCGGCAGGGTTCGATTGGTGACGATACTCTGGTCCCGAAGTGCTGTCCTCCTGGTAGCGGACATCTTCCTGATTGCTGCCGCGATCGGGCTGGGGCACCGCTGGTTCCAGGCCGGACTTTCCCGGATCCACCTGGCCGGCGGCGTCCTCCTGCTCCTGGCGGTTCCAATCCTTCTGGTTTCTGCCGGAGGAATGGTCAGCAGCGTCGGTGGAGCGGGGATCGGCATGTTCCGGGTTACCATGGCACGGGCCCTCTTCGGGCTTGGCGTCACCGGATGTGGGGCCCTGGTCGGGTGGAGGGCGCTTTCAGGCGGAACAGGGAGGGCTGTCGGCGGCTGAACGGCTGCCGGTGCTTGTCGGTTTATGTTCGGTGTCACCCCCCATTGGTATTGGCTGGTTGTCCGCCTTGACCGGGCTCGCAAGTGCCGGTATCTTAAGAGTCTGCCCCAAAATTGGGGTGGATCCATTTTTCGGAAAGGCATGACGCGCCGCCGGATGCCGACGATCAATCAGCTGATCCGCCACGGGCGCTCGTCGCCGGTTGGCAAGGACAAGTCACCCGCGCTCAAATCGAATCCGTTTCGGCGGGGCGTCTGCACGCGGGTCTACACCACGACGCCGAAGAAGCCGAACTCGGCGCTCCGGAAAGTAGCCAAGGTTCGTCTGACCAACGGGTTTGAAGTGATTGCCTATATCCCCGGCGAAGGCCACAACTTGCAGGAGCACTCCATCGTGCTCATTCGGGGGGGCCGGGTGAAGGACTTGCCGGGCGTGCGCTATCACATTGTGCGGGGCACTCTGGACGCGGCGGGTGTAACCGGCCGCAAGCAGAGCCGGTCCAAGTACGGGGCCAAGGCACCGAAGCCAGCTGAAGCCGGGAAGGGTGGGAAGAAGTGAGCCGCCGGAACAAATCGGTCAAGCGCCCGGTTCCTCCCGATCCGCGCTATGACAGCCAGACCGTCTCCAAGTTCATCAACAACCTGATGTACGAGGGGCAGAAGAGCATTTCCGAGGGGATTTTCTACCGCGCGATGGACATGATCGAGGAACGCACCGGTCAGCCCGGCGTGACGGTGTTCAAGCAGGCGGTGGCCAACGTAAAGCCGGCGCTCGAGGTCAAGAGCCGCCGGGTCGGTGGCGCGTCGTTGCAGGTGCCGGTCGAGGTTCGTCCGGAGCGCCGGACCGCCCTGGCAATGCGGTGGTTGATTTCGTTCGCCCGGGCCCGCAGCGAGAAGACCATGGCGGATCGGTTGGCTGCCGAGTTGATCCTCGCCTCGAAGGGTGAGGGCAACGCCATCAAGAAGAAGGAAGACACGCACCGAATGGCCGAGGCCAACCGGGCGTTTGCCCACTATCGCTGGTAGGGCGGTAACCCGGTAGGGGGCTTTTTCCCTGCCGAGAGAAATCGGGTCGTGTGACGCAGGGCTTCGGGCCCCGCCACCTCCGGCCTTCAAACTGACAACGCGTGGGGCTCTCCATGAGAGCTCCCATCCTTCGGGGAAGCCCAGGGGATGTGCGCGGAGCGATACCACCGGAATTTTCCGGGTTGGTCGCCCCGTTTTTTCGTTGAATGGGATACAGGATTGCCATGGCTCGTGTGACTCCGCTCGAACGGTACCGCAATATCGGCATCATGGCCCACATTGATGCCGGGAAAACGACTACCACCGAGCGTATCCTGTATTACACCGGCAAGAACTACAAGATCGGTGAGGTCCATGATGGCGCCGCCACCATGGACTGGATGGAGCAGGAGCAGGAGCGCGGCATTACCATCACCTCGGCCGCCACCACCTGTTTCTGGATCCGCAACGACATCACCCACCGCATCAACATCATCGATACCCCCGGCCACGTGGACTTCACCGTCGAAGTGGAACGCTCGCTTCGGGTACTCGATGGCGCGGTGACGCTGCTCGACTCGGTGGCCGGGGTGGAACCGCAAACCGAAACCGTCTGGCGCCAGGCCGACCGCTATGGCGTTCCCCGGATCATCTTTGCCAACAAGATGGACCGGGTCGGCGCCGATTTCGATCGCTGCCTCGAGATGATCCGCGCCCGGCTGACCCGGCGGGCGTTTCCGCTCCAGCTGCCGGTGGGTGCGGGAGAGATTTTTACCGGGCACATTGACGTCCTCCGCCGGGTCGAAGTCATTTTTGACGATTCCAGCCTGGGCAAGTCCTTTACCGAGATGCCGGTGCCGGACGCCTACAAAGCGCGAGTCGAGGCGGCCCGGCATGAGGTGATCGAAGCGGCAGTGGAGCACGACGACAAACTGATGGAGAAGTACCTCAGCGGGGCCGACCTTTCCCTCGAAGAAATCCACATTGCCATCCGGAAGGCCACCTGTGCCGGCGCCATCGTTCCGGTGCTCTGTGGCGCTTCCTTCAAGAACAAGGGCGTGCAGGCACTGCTCGATGCGGTGGTGGATTACCTGCCCAGCCCGGTCGACATCAAGCCGGTCCAGGGGCATTTGCCCCTGCACGACGGCACCTTTGCGGAGCGGAAGGCCGCCGATACCGAGCCGTTTGCCGCCCTCGCCTTCAAGGTGGCCACCGATCCCTTTGTCGGTCGGCTGACGTTTTTCCGGGTCTACTCCGGGTCGATCAAATCGGGCAGCTACGTCTACAACAGCACCAAGGACAAGCGGGAACGGATTGCCCGGCTGCTGCAGATGCATGCCAACAAGCGGGAAGAAATTGACGAAGTGCTGGCCGGGGATATTGCCGCGGCGATCGGGCTCAAGGACACCCGGACCGGCGATACTCTTGCCGATGAGCACCAGCCGGTCATCCTGGAGGCAATGAAGTTTCCCAATCCGGTCATCGACGTTGCCATCGAGCCGAAGACCAAGGTCGACCAGGACAAGCTGGCCATTGCACTGCAGAAGCTGGCGGAGGAGGATCCCACCTTCCGGGTGCGCACCGATCCAGAAACCAGCCAGACGATCATTGCCGGCATGGGCGAGTTGCACCTCGAAATCATCGTCGACCGGATGAAGCGGGAATTCAAAGTCGAGGCCAACGTCGGTCGGCCTCAGGTGGCGTACCGCGAAACGGTCCGCAAGAAGGTTACCGACATCGAGGGGAAATTCATCCGGCAGTCGGGCGGCAAGGGCCAATACGGCCATGTGGTGATCGACCTGGAACCGGGCCCGCAGGGAAGCGGTTTCCACTTCGAGGACAAGATCGTGGGCGGTACCATCCCACGGGAATTCATCCGGCCGGTCGAGGCAGGAATCAAGGAAGCCCTCGAAACCGGCGTACTGGCAGGCTATCCGGTGGTGGACGTGAAAGTCTCGCTGGTGTTCGGCAGCTACCACGACGTGGACAGCTCTGAAATGGCGTTCAAGATTGCCGGTTCGATGGCGTTCAAGGAGGCGGCGCGCCAGGCTCATCCGATCATCCTGGAGCCGATCATGGAGGTCGAGGTGGTGAGTCCCTCCGACTTCCTCGGCGATGTCATCGGAGACTTGAGCAGCCGGCGGGGCAAGATCGGCGGCATGACGCAGCGGGGCGATGCGCAGGTGGTGGCGGCCGACGTTCCCCTCGCCGAAATGTTTGGATATTCGACCCAGCTCCGCAGCATGACCCAGGGGCGGGCGGTCTACTCGATGCAGTTCGATTATTACGACGAGGTGCCCAAGGCGGTCGCCGAGCAAATCGTCGCGAAGGTCAAGGGTTAAGAGCCAACACCGGGAGTTGACCAGATGGCCAAAGCCAAATTTGATCGCACCAAGCCGCACGTGAACGTCGGGACCATCGGGCACGTCGACCATGGCAAGACGACGTTGACGGCGGCGCTGACCAAGGTCAGCGCCGACAAGGGCTGGGGCGCGACCTACATCCCCTACGACCAGGTGGCCAAGGCGTCGGAGAGCCAGGGCCGG
>JANNSC010000052.1:0-2264 GCA_031402135.1 Gemmatimonadales bacterium
CCCCATGGCGAAAGTTGGGGACCTGACCTGGTGGCGTTGTTCGTCGGCAGTGAAGGGATGTTCGGCATTGCCCTGGAAATCACCCTTCGGCTCGAGCCGATCCCGGCCGACATTCGTACCCTGCTCGCCGACTTCGGGACAATTCGTGCCGCGAGTGAAGCGGTCAGTGCCATCATCGCCGCCGGCATCGTCCCTGCCGCGCTCGAAATGATGGACCAGGCGTGCATCCGGGCCGTCGAAGCGTCGATCTACGCCGCGGGATATCCGGTCGAGGCGGGTGCCGTCCTGCTGGTCGAACTCGATGGCAGCAGCGCCGCGGTGGCCGCGGAAAGCGCCGCCGTCGAAAGGCTGCTGGGTGCGGCCGGGGCGCGAACCGTTCGGGCCGCATCGACCCCGGCAGAGCGGGCCCGGCTATGGCAGGGGCGCAAAAAGGCGTTCGGCGCCATGGGCCGGATCGCGCCCGACCTGGTGGTCCAGGATGCGGTGGTGCCCCGGTCCGCGCTGCCCGATGTGATGGACCGCATCACCGCCATCGGCAAAGCCCATGACCTCCTCGTCGCCAACGTCTTTCATGCCGGGGACGGCAACCTGCATCCCAACATCAGCTACGATAGCCGGGATGCCGACCTCACCGCGCGAGTGCACCACGCCAGCCAGGAAATCATGGCGGCGTGTGTCGCCGCGGGCGGCAGCATCACCGGGGAACACGGGGTGGGATCCGACAAGCTGGAGTACATGCCGATGATCTTCGATCCGGAGAGTCTGGCCATCATGTGCGATGTTCGCCGGGTCTTCGATCCCGACCAGCGCGCCAATCCGGGCAAAGTGGTTCCCCTGCATTCCTGCCGAGAGTGGCACCGATGAGCGAAACCATCGTGATGCGGCTGCGGCACGCCTTGGGTGAAGCCGCGGTGGAGACCGATCACCAGGGACGCCCCCGGGCCACCCCCGATTCAACCGAGGGAGTCGCCCTGGTCTGCGGTTTGGCCCACCAACACGGGTGGCGGGTTCGGGTCGAGGGTCAGGGAACGTGGTGCCCCGCTGATGCCCCCGCCGATCTGGCGCTCTCCACCCGCGGTCTTTCTCGAATCGTGGACATCTCCCCCGCCGACCTGGTCGTCACCGTCGAGGCCGGCGTGCCGCTCGCCATCCTGCAGCGGGAGCTCGAAGAGCGTGGAGCCTGGCTGGCCATCGATCCTCCGGGTCACCCGGAGCGCTCCATTGGATCAATCGTTGCCACCGGTACCGCGGGGCCACTGCGCCACGGCTTCGGGCCCATCAAAGATCACATTCTGGGCGGCAGCATTGTCACCGGGGATGGCAGGGTGATCAAGGCGGGGGGCCGCGTGGTCAAGAACGTTGCGGGTTATGATCTCACCAAACTTCAGGTGGGAGGGTTCGGCGCCTTCGGGGTCCTGACCCAGCTGCACCTCCGGCTCCGGGCCCGGCCCGCTGCCCAGGTCACCTTGCTGGCCCGGGGCGAGCGCGATGGGCTCACCCGGCAAGCCCGCGAGCTGATGGCGCGCCAACCGGATGCGGCGGCGCTGGAACTCTGTTCGCCGGCCTTGGCGGCCGATTCCGAATGGGTGATCGCGATGGAGTTCGCCGGAACCGAGGCCGGGGTCGAGGACGAGGTGTCCCGTGCCACTGCAGGCGCGGAGGCCCCCTGGACCGCGCTCTCCCGGGAGCGCGCCGCCGGGTTCTGGAGCGAAACCGCCCGGGCTTCGCTGCGAGGCAGCGTGACCCTCCGGCTCGGCGTATTCCCCGATGGACTCGATGAAATACTCGACCTGCTGGCCCGGCATCTGGACACCGGCCTGGTGTCTGCAGGCCCCGGCAAAGGAATGCTCCGGTGGACGGGTGAGGCGACCGTCCCGGCGCTTCGAGCGCTCCGCCGTGGCGCCGCCGAACGGGAGATTCCGCTCACCCTGGAGCGGGCCCCGTGGCCGGTCCGCTCCGCCTTGGGGCACTACGGCGCCTATCGGGAGGGCGTGGCGGTGCTGGTGTCCAAGCTCCGCAGCACCTTTGATCCCGATCCGACGTTCGCCGTGGCGCTCGAGGGGACCGAGCATGAATAGAGGCGGCTTCGAGGCCCTCGATCCTTGCGTCCACTGCGGATTCTGCCTCCCGGCGTGCCCCACCTATCTCGCCACCGGCGACGAGAGCGACTCCCCCAGGGGGCGCATCCTGCTGATGCGGGCGCTGGAGCGCGGCGAGCTTTCCCCCGAGGATCCGGCGGTCCGCGAACACCTCGACTCCTGCCT
>JANNSC010000053.1:0-1647 GCA_031402135.1 Gemmatimonadales bacterium
GGCGCCGCCGCCCCGGCGGCTGTACCAGCTCCACTCATCATGCGCACCTTGACCGGCGCTCCAAACCGTGCCGATATCAACTCCTCAACCACCCCCAGCTGGCGCTCGGCGCCTTCAGCCAAAGACTCCTGGCCGCCAACAGCAGCCAGCCGTACCTCGCCATTGCCCGCTGCCGCCGGGGTTGTGGCGGCCAGTGCCTGCTCCAAGAGCTTGCTTCGGGCTCCGGCAGCGGCCACGATGTCCGGCCATGCCTCGACCAGTCCCGCCAGGGAGAGCGCAGCTCCGGACGCCGGGGCAGGGCGACGGCTCGGCGCTGCGGCGGTCGGACCATTGGGTGGCTGGACCGCTGTTCCACCCCGCAGGGGGGGGCCGGCCGCCGCCGGAGTCAAACCAGCAATAACCGCCTCCAACTCCACCACCCGGTCCAGCAGGGTCCAGCGCAGCAATAGCGTTTCCACCACGATTCGGGCACTGGCGGAGCGCCGGATCGACGCCTCGGCGTCGGAAAGCAGCCCCAGCATACGGACCACGTCGGCCGCCTGAAGGCTGTTCCGGGACCGCTCGATTGCCTGACGGAGCACCTCGGTGAGCCCGTCGGGAACCACTCCGCTCTGTACCATCAGCAGCGCCCGCAGCAGGTCGGCGGTGCCGGTCATGAACTCGGCGAGATCGGCGCCGGAGTTCACCAAATTATCCACCAGCCGGAACACCCCCGCGGAATCCCGAGCCTCCACCAGCCGGAGCACCTCGGCGTACTGCTCATCCCCGATCAGGCCAAGCACCTCGCGGACCGCAGCAGCGGTGATCGGGCCCTCGCCGAAGGAAAGGCACTGATCCAGCACCGAGAGGGCGTCTCGCATCCCGCCGTCGGCGTAGCGGGCAATCAGGGCAAGCGCGTCGTCTTCAGCCGAAAGATTTTCCAGCGCCAGCACTTCACGCAGCCGGTCCCGGATGGCGGCGGGGCCGATCCGCCGGAAGTCGAAGCGCTGCAGTCGGGAAAGAACCGGCGCCGCGGTGGATGCAATTTTCTGGGGTTCGGTGGTGGCAAAGACAAACACGACGCCGGGAGGGGGCTCTTCCAGAACCTTGAGCAGCGCGTTCCACGCCTCCCGGGTGAGCATGTGGGCCTCGTCCACGATGTACACCTTGTGGCGTCCCTCCTGGGACGCGGCGTACATCGCCCGTTCGCGCAGGTCCCGCGCATCGTCCACGCCGCGATTGCTCGCCGCGTCAATTTCAACCACATCCAGGTTGACCAGGCCGCCCCACACCCGCTCGCAACTGGGGCAGACGCCGCACGGCTCCCCAGTGGGTGCCTTGGCATCGAGGCGTTCGCAGTTGAGCGCCATGGCCAGGATGCGGGCGGCAGTGGTTTTTCCGGTCCCTCGCGGGCCCGTCAGCAAATACCCATGGCCCACCCGTCCCCGGGCCACCGCACCACGCAGCGCCTTGGCCACGTGATCCTGAACCAGCAGATCGGCGAAACGCCGAGGACGATATTTGCGAGCGAGAGCGATCAAGATGGCACGGCGGTGAGAAGAGAGTACCCCAGGCTCCCCGAAGCTGCACCGGACATCGCTTAGCGCTGCTACCGGCAAGGTCCTGACGCGGTTCACGCGCCGGCACCCTTCGGACCTGGGGCGCCGG
>JANNSC010000054.1:0-2127 GCA_031402135.1 Gemmatimonadales bacterium
AGTTTCCCATTCTGTTCGAGGATGAAGTCCACTTCGTGCCCGGGTCGGTCGCGCCAGAAATGCAGCTTGCGCTGGAGCGGGTCCAGGGCACGCCACGTTTGCA
Source organism: Gemmatimonadales bacterium (assembly GCA_031402135.1). Taxonomy (GTDB): domain Bacteria; phylum Gemmatimonadota; class Gemmatimonadetes; order Gemmatimonadales; family GWC2-71-9; genus JABFSM01. Next base: position 104 of record JANNSC010000054.1, read on the forward strand.
GGGTCTGGTAGAGGGTCTGTTCCAGCCAGAAGCCCGAGTCCGGGCGGGCGGTCGCCTCCGCTGGTGTCTTGATGCCGGCCAGCGCCGCCGCGAGTCCGCAGTCGGTCCAGAGCAGCTTGGGGGTTTTGACGAGGGCCACATTGGGATTGGTGGCGAAGGGCCGGATGCGCGTCACGAGGCAGCCGGTTTCCAGCAGGTTCAAATAGCGGTGAGTGGTGGGGTGCGTGAGCGCGGCGTCGCGGGCGATATCCGCCTGGTTCAGCAGCCGGCCTGTGCGGTGAGCGGCCAGCGCCATCACGCGTTGGAAGTCCGGCAGGCTGGAGACGGCGCTTAACTGCCGCAGATCGCGCTCCAGGTAGGTCTGGACGTAGGCGGAAAACCAGAGGCCGCGGTCGGAGTCGCTCGCGATGGCCAGCGCGGGAGGATAGCCGCCTCGCAGCAGCCAGGCCGGCCAGTCGCCGGTTTCGGCCGGCCACTCGCGAAAGTCAAAATCGGGGGCGAAGAGCCGATCAAGCGGCCGGAGGGCGTTCTTCCGCTGCTGCCATTCCGCCGGGCAAAATGGAGGCAGTTCCAGATAGATGGCCCGTCCCGCCAGCGTGTCCGCCACGCGGCCCATCAGTAGCAGGTTGGCGGAGCCGGTGAGCAGGAAGTCGCCCGCCCGCCGCTGCTCGTCCACGGCGCGTTTGACGGCCAGCAGCAGCGACGGGGTGCGTTGCACTTCATACAGCGTGACTGGCCGGCTGTGTAGAAGCGCGTCGGGATGGCGCTCGGCCTGGTCGAGCACGCCCACATCGTCCAGCGTGAAGTAGGCGCGGGCAGGACGGAGGGATTTGACCAGGGTGGTTTTGCCGGTCTGCCGCGCGCCGGTGACCACGGTCACGGGCAGCACCTTCAGGGCGGCTTCGAGGTTTTTGACGAACCAACGCGGACGCAAGCTGTTCATGGAGTGAAATACATCATTTCAAGGCGTGGAAGGCAATTCATTTTGAAGGTTGCGGGTAGCTGCTGGCTTTTCCTGGGGTTCTAACGCCAGCAGGCACGAGAACGTCTTGAGCCGGCCCGCCGTCAGTGGGCAGAATTCGGGCTGCCCCGAAGTGTTGAGTTTCCAATCCGCGCTGGCCGCACCTCAGCGGTGGGGAAATCCTCGCCAGCCCACTCGATTTTTTGACCGGCAAATATTCGAAACAAACCTCGTCCAATTATCGTTGGACCTAACGAATAAGGGTGTGGTATCGTCCACTCCGAATTAATGAAATACCGGGCGACCATGCTGATTTCTGTTGGGCGGGCGAAAGCGCTGCCGGTAGCGGTCGCGCTGGCGGGTCGCTTGTCATGCCCCGACCGGGAATGTGGCGGTGGCTCAGGAGAATCACCTGTTGAGCAAATTCCCGGGGAAGGCGTGGGCCGGCAGGAGGCAACTGGATGAGGTAATCGAATTCGCAATTTGCCACCCTGCTTACCCCGTGTAGGCAGGGTTTTTTGTTGTCTGGACCTGAGCGTCAACGCGCCATCGCGAGCAAATGTAAACCCAGCAAACAAATCACATGACGGTGACGGATCGGGCAGGTGCGAAGGCGCTCCGCCCAGGTAAAGAAACTGAACGACATCAAACCGAAACGAAAGCCATGAGAACCCTACATGCCGAGATTCAGAAGCGACCTGCCGCTGGCAGGTTTCGACCCCCAGCCATCCGGGCGATTCTGAAGCTCAATCGCGTGTTGGCGTTGAAGCCGAACGATGACGGATTTGATTGGGCAGCCGAATGTAGTGATTCAGACAAGCTTCCTTACTTTTTGGATGCCTACGCCGGTCTTTGTGAAGATGACGACGAGCGGTATGCCGTGATGATGCTCATCCTCTTTTCTTACGAACAGCGACTCGCACCGAGGGCAGCGGGTCACAACGAGGAGCTTTGGGCGCGAATCTGCGGGGTGTTGCGCCAGGACCGCGCCGTGCACCGCGACGGCGTCGAGTATTTCGCGTGCCCGAACATTGCCAATCCACACTGCGGCCATGAGTTGACC